>CAYPNJ010000078.1:0-8809 GCA_964412305.1 uncultured Lutibacter sp.
AACTGTACTTTGTTTCTTAACGTACTCATAAGATAAGGTTTAAATTAAGCTGAATCTCATTCGTTCAATTCAACAGTACAAATATTGGTTTGTTTGTTCTATTTATTCGGTTGTTATATAATTACTTTCGATTGTAAACGTTTGTAGTCGTTTACAAGTGAATATTTTTAAGTATATTTGTTTTACCCTCCAAACCTCACTAAAAACCATTCGTATGATTAATGATTTTAAAAATGAGATTTGGCTGCCTTATAGGTTGGAGTCTTGGAGTGAGGAGGATGAGTTATTGATATCTAATTACGGAAGAATAAAGCGTAAAAAAGTATACGATAAAGAATGGGAACTTTCAAAGTTTGCGTACGTAAGCGGGTATATTTCTTTTTGGATTAAGAAAAAAGATAAAAAAATAACATCTTCTAGTTATGCTCATAGAGCTGTTGCAACACTTTTTATTGAAAAACGTATAGATCAAAACTTTGTAATTCATTTAGATTTTGATAAAACTAATAATGTGGCTTCAAATTTAAAATGGGCAAATAGAGTAGAACTCAATGCGCACAACAAAAAGAACCCGGTTCATAAGAAAAAACTTGGTAAAAGAACCTATTCAAAATTAACAGAAGGAAGAGTTAGAATGATAAAACGAAAAATTAACGATCCTAATAGAAAAACCAGAATGCGATTAATTGCTAAACAGTTTGGTATTTCTGAAATGCAATTATACAGAATAAAATCTGGAGAAAACTGGGGAAGTGTTGAATAATTAAAATATATTTGAAGAAGATAAAATTGCTATGAAAAAAAAATGTTTAGAATGCAGTGAACCATTTCATGGACGTATTGACAAGAAATTTTGTTCAGATTATTGCAGAAATACCTTTAATAATAAAGTAAACAAAGAAAGTAAAAACTTAATTAGAAATATTAATAACAGACTTCGTAAAAATCATCATTTATTGGCTGATTTAAATCCAACAGGAAAAACAAAAGTTACCAGAAGAAAGCTGTTAGATGGTAATTTTGATTTCAATTTTTTTACTTCAATTTACACTACCAAAACAGGAAATACCTATTATTATATTTATGACCAAGGCTATTTGGCTTTAGAAAACGATTATTATTTACTAATTAGGAAAGAATAAGTTAAAACTTATTTTCAACCTCAGCGGCTTCTAACATTAAATAATGTAAGTCGGTGTTTTTTATAAAAGGTTTTAAAAGTTCACTTCCTGGTCCAAACATGGCAAGTTCAACATAATCTGCTGAATGGTGCATGCTAATCCAACCAATTGAGTTGTGTTTTTCTTGTATTTCAGATAAAACTCTAAACGGTAAGTGTCTCGCATTGTACATGCCATCTTCTGTTTCAATATTGGTATAATACCTTAGAATGCGTTTTGCTTCTTTATCTGTTACAGCAAAATTATTAGCATACGCTATACGTTCTTTTACTTGTGAAGCGCTAGTTTCTTTTCCAAAACCGTTTAAAATCCAATCGTTAGTGTGTTTGTAGTTTTGGACTGAATCAAAATTATCGTTGGCTTCTTCTCCTGAGATTACTCCTGGATTAGAGTTTCCGTGATCTGTAGTAATAATAACCAATGTATCATTGTCTTTTTCAGCAAAATCTATGGCTACTTTGATGGCTTCATCGTGTGCAGTTTGATCGTAAATTAAACCGGCAATATCATTTCCATGAGCAGCCCAATCTACTTTTCCAGCTTCCACTTGCAATACAAAACCTTCTGGATTGTTTTTCATTCGGTCAATTGCTTTTTGAGTCATTTCACCAAGTGTTGGGATTTTTTCAGTAAGTTCTTTACTGCTATCTCTATCTTTGGTGTATGCCAGTCCATCTTTTTGAAAAACGCCTAAAATTGGTTTATTGGGGTCTGCAGCCAGCATTTCATTTCGGGTTTTAACCACTTGATAACCATTAGCTGTATATTTTTGAAGCATATCTACTTTGTCTTCTCTATATTCCGAAGAAAAGTATTTTCCACCACCACCCATCATAATATCAAAACCCTGTTCCAGATATTTTTCAGCAATTATTTCTTGTGCATTTCTAGATTTGCTATTTACACAAAAACCTGCAGGTGTAGCATGTGTAATTGGTACCGTTGTAACACAACCAGCCATTTTACCAGTTTTTTTAAATTTTTGCCATAAAGGAAGATGATGTTCACCTGTTGGACTCACATTTAATCCGCCATTGTTTATTCTAAATCCACCTCCCCAAGATGAGCTTGCAGCGGCAGAATCTGTAACAATTGAACTAGCTGAAGCCATATCCATTAAAGCACGTGTTATTTTATTATCTCTATATAATTGAAGCCAATTACTACCAACACCTGTTTTTCTAGAAAGATATAAATCGGTCATATTCAATGTTCCGGTACTCATACCATCACTTACAATAACAATAATGTTTTTTGCTTTTTTGTTATTTTTAAGTGTGTCAAAATCGATGGTTTCGGCACTTAAATCAAAAGGGTTCAATAATGAAGTTCCAAGTGCAAAAAGGGAACCGTTTCTAAAAAATTTTCTTCTATCCATAATAAGTTGCTTCAAAAGATTGTCAAATATATAAGAATTAAGGTGAAAAGAAAGCACTATTTATTGCTTTTAAGACCGGATTTATTGAAACGTTCACATTTTATTTTAATTAAACTAAAAAATGACTTAATTTTAAAAAAATTAAGTTTTTAAAAATGATTCTAAAAAAGTACTCCCAAGTTATTTCAATACTAATTATTGTAGCTGCCGTTTATTATAGTTTTTATTCGTTAATGCCTTCGGAAAAAGGAAAAAATAAAATTTCAAAAACTGAATTCTCTACAGAAAAAGCATTACATCATTTAAAAGAAATTACCAAAAAACCTCATTTTACAGGAACTTTTGAACATAGTGTAGTAAGAAATTATATAGTTGCTCAGTTAGAAGCATTAGATCTACAAGTTGAAATTCAAGAACAATTTGCAATTAATAAAAAATGGAGAGCAGCAGCCAACACTAAAAATATTTTAGCTCGTATTAAAGGAAGTGAAAAAGGGAAGGCATTATTGTTACTTTCACATTACGATTCTAATCCGCATTCAGCTTTAGGAGCAAGTGATGCAGGAAGTGGGGTGGTTGTAATTTTAGAAGGAATTAGAGCTTTTTTGGCAAAAAATAAACAACCTAAAAACGATATTATAATTTGTATTTCAGATGCTGAAGAATTAGGGTTGTTAGGTGCCAATGCCTTTGTAAATCATCATGCTTGGGCGAAAGATGTAGGGTTGGTTTTAAATTTTGAAGCTCGCGGTAGTGGAGGCCCAAGTTATATTTTATTGGAGACTAATGGGGGTAATAAAAATTTAATTGAAGCTTTTAACAAAACCAATGCCTCACATCCGGTAGGAAATTCATTAATGTATAGCATTTATAAAATGCTACCTAATGATACTGATTTAACCGTATTTAGAGAAGATGGCGATATAGATGGGTATAATTTTGCTTTTATTGACGATCATTTTGATTATCATACAGTACAAGATTCTTATGAAAGAATGGATTTAAACTCCTTAAAACATCAAGCGTCCTATTTAACAGCAACTTTAAATTATTTTTCAAATAACAGTTTAGAGAATTTAAAATCGCAAGAAGATTATGTGTATTTTGATTTCCCTGTAATTGGATTAGTGTTTTATCCATTTTCTTGGGTAATGCCTATGTTTATAGTTTGCGGAGTTCTTTTTTTATTGTTACTTTTTATTGGGGTTTCAAAAAAGAAGTTAACTATAAAAGGGGTTTTAAAAGGGTTTGTCCCTTTTATGCTTTCATTAGTAATTACTACGTTAATTACTTTTTTCGGATGGCAATTAGTGTTAAAAATTCACCCTCAATACCATGATATTTTACATGGATTTACCTATAACGGACATTATTACATTGCAGCATTTATTGCACTAACATTGGCCATTTGTTTTTGGTTTTATAAAGGGTTTTTTAACAAAAGAAGCAATCAAGATTTATTAATTGCACCTTTATTCTTTTGGTTATTAATTAACGGAGGTGTTGCCTTTTATTTGCAAGGAGCAGCTTTTTTTATTGTGCCAGTAATTATATTATTGATAATACTAACTGTATTACTATTTTCAGAAACAAAAAATAATACCACGGTATTTTTTACGGTATTAGCAATTCCGGTACTATTAATATTTTCACCTTTGTTAAAAATGTTACCTGTTGGTTTGGGATTAAAAATGTTAGCAGCAAGTACAATTTTTACAGTATTGTTATTCGGTTTTTTAAGTCCAGTATTTCAGCAATATAAAAACCATAAAAAATCAGCCAATCTGTTTTTGTCGATTGCTATTTTGGCATTTATTACCGCTTCAATTTTTTCATCGTACAGCATTGATAGAAGACAACCAAATAGTATTTTATATGTTTTAGATGCGAATAGTAATGAAGCGTATTGGGCTAGTTATAATTCAAAAGTAGATGATTTTACGAAACAATTTTTAGGTGAAAACCCAACAAAGGGAAATTACGACACTAATACTACTGCAAGTAAATACAAAACAAGTATCCAATTACATACAAAAACAAAAATTAGACCATTAGAAAAACCGTTAATTACCATTGTTTCCGATACAATTATAAATTCAGAAAGGAAAGTGTGTTTAAGTATTCAATCACTTAGAAACGCAAATAAAATAGAGTTGTTGGCAAAAACACCAATTCAGTTTAAATCTTTTAAAGTGAATGAGCAAATTGTACCAGCTAAAACAGATACTAATTTAGGGATTTCTATGACAGAAGGAACTATTATGAGTTATTATTTAACTGAAGAAAATGAAATTATTGATGTTGAATTTGTGGTTGACAAAAATCAAAAAATAGCTATTGATATTTTAGAAGCTAAATACGATTTGTTTACCAATTCTGAATTTAAGATTACACCGCGTTCAGAAATAATGATGCCAATGCCCTTTGTGTTAAATGATGCTACGGTAATTAAAACCTCTATACAATTTTAAGTAAAAGACTTTTTAAAAGTAGAATTTACGTCAACCTGAACTTGATTCAGGTTCTCATAATGATTGGCAAGCAATATGATAAGATTCTGAAATAACACTTCGACAAGCTAAGTGTGACATTATTCAGAATGACGAACTTCATGACTTTCTATACAGCCTTTTTTAAAATAAAGTAATACGAAGTCTATTTTCCGTATTCGGTAATACGTAATGTATTAGCCATACCCCGCTCTTTAACAGGCATTGATGTTATATTAATAGCGTAATCTCCTTCTTTTAAATATCCTTTTTCATTTGCTAAAGTGTTAATATCTTCAATAGTTTGGTCGGTACTTACAAACTTATCATAATAAACACCTTTTACACCCCACAATAAATTAAGCATTGCTAAAATTCTTCTGTTTGAAGAGAATACTAAAATATTAGATGTTGGCCTCCAAGATGAAATATGAAATGCTGTATAGCCAGAGTTTGTTAATGTTGTAATCACTTCAGCATTAATAGTATTAGCCATTAATGCAGCTTGGCGGCAAATTATTTTTGAAATGTAACGATTATTAACACACTGAATATTTTCGTGAGGTGTTGAGATTAATGGGGAGTTTTCTACACTTTCAATAATTCTACGCATTTGTTTAATTACTTCAATAGGAAACTCACCAACAGATGTTTCTCCAGAAAGCATTACTGCATCTGCACCATCCATAATTGAATTTGCAACGTCATTAACTTCAGCTCTTGTAGGAACCTGATTATCTATCATGGTTTCCATCATTTGTGTTGCAATAATTACTGGAATGTTAGATTTTTTTGCTTTTTGCACCAACCTTTTTTGAATTAAGGGTACTTTTTCCATAGGCACTTCAACCCCTAAATCTCCACGTGCTACCATTAAAGCATCACAGTGCGGTGTTAATTTATCAATATTTGCAACTGCTTCAGGTTTTTCTATTTTAGCAATTACAGGAATTTTGTAAGGTGAATTTTCTTTTATTAAATTATTCAACTGAATTAAATCTTCAGGTGTTCTAACAAAAGACAAAGCAATCCAATCCACTTCCATTTTTATAGCAAATAATGCATCTTTTATATCTTTTTCAGTAAGTGCAGGTAATGATATTTTTGTGTTAGGAAGGTTTACCCCTTTTTTAGATTTTAATTTTCCACCACGTAAAACTTTCGTGGTAACTTTTGTAGTTCCATCTGTATCTGTAACTTCAAATAATAATTTACCATCATCTACTAAGATATGTTCACCAACTTGTACATCTTTAGGGAAGTTTTGATAGGTCATAAAGGCTTTTTCACTTGTTCCTTCACATTTCTCTGTAGTAAAGGTAAAAGTGTCTCCTAGGCGTAATTTCACTTTTTCACCCATAATCCCAACACGTAATTTTGGACCTTGTAAATCGGCAAGAATTGCTACATGAAAATCACGTTTAGTATTTAGTTCTCTAATAATTTTAATTCGTTCTTTAACATCGGTATACTCGGCATGTGAAAAGTTAACTCTAAACACATTTACACCAGATTCCATCATGTTTTCAATAATCTCTTTTGTGCTACAAGCTGGTCCTAGCGTTGCTACAATTTTGGTGCGTTTTCTATTTTTTTCCATAGTTAAAATGTTAGGTGATCTTTAGATTTTAAGATATTAGGTTCTATAGAGTATGAAGTAATTACTTGTTGTATGCTGTTTAATTTAGTTACTAAAGTTCTAGCTAAGTTTTGTTTTGTACAGCCTTCAATTTTTAAAAAAAAATCTACTTTCTTTTTTTCTGGTATCAGATATGAAGTAGTACTATAATTACCTTCGAATAATCCTTTATTTTTTTGATTGTTTACAAGTTGTGAATACTTGTTATTGATTAAATAATAATTTATAAAATTGTTTTCATCTTTATATTCAAACAAAGGAAATTTAGCAGTTGAATTTTTAAAATCTAAATGGTGTTTGTAACGTATTAATTTAGTTTCTAAATGTTTGTTTAAAAGATATGCTAACCTATAATCTTCTTCACTTGAATGAATACCAATTAATAAATAATCATCTTCTAAATCAAACGATACTAGTTGCATATATTAGAGTGAATATTGATTTGTCAAAAATACTATTGTTTAATTACAGTAACTAATAATTTTACGAAATCGTATTCGTTTATTGAGCTATAAGTTAGTAATCTCGTTTTGAAAAGCAAAATAGGCTCTTTTAGAGGCTGTTTCTTCAGCTTTTTTCTTCGAAGTAGCTCTTCCTTTAGCTACAACTTTACCATCTAAAAATAGTTTTACGCTAAAATGTTTTACGGTGTCATTGCCTGTATCTTCATAAACTTCGTATAAAAATTCTTTCTTTCGCTTTTGACACCATTCAATAATTAAACTTTTATAGCTTGTAATTTTACCTTCTAGCTTTAGAACATCTACATAAGGGTCTACTACTCGTTTATAAATAAATTTTTCACAATATTTATAACCTCTATCTAAATAAATAGCACCAACCAATGCTTCAAAAATATTTCCATGAATATCATCTCCAAATTTAGATCTTGCAACACTACTTTTAACAAAAAGTAACAAGTTAAAATCTCTACCAAGTTCGTTAAGGTGTTCTCTACTTACAATTTTAGAACGCATTTGAGTTAAATACCCTTCATCTCCTGAAGGGACTTCTTGAAATAAATGCGAAGCAATAACAGCACTAAGCATGGCATCACCCAAAAACTCTAATCGTTCGTAATTAATTTGAAATCCTGTTTTTGAATCTACTTGTTTTACAGAACGATGAATAAAGGCTTTTTGGTAATACTGAATATTCTTAGGTGTAAAGCCTAATAATTTTTTTAATGATACGAAAAAAAGCTCGTCTTTTTTTGAGCGAGATTTTATTATTTTACGAATGAATTTCATTCAGGTTTGTGTTGTTAATCAAGTTTCTTAAGAAGTACACAAGCGTTGTGGCCTCCAAAACCAAACGTGTTGCTCATTGCAACTTTTACATCGCGTTTTTGAGCTTTGTTAAATGTAAAGTTTAATTTACTATCAATTTGGTCATCATCTGTAAAGTGATTTATGGTAGGAGGTACTATGCCGTGTTTCATTGCAAGTATTGAAGCAATAGCTTCAACTGCACCAGCAGCACCTAATAAATGACCAGTCATTGACTTGGTTGAGTTTATGTTTAACGTATAAGCATGTTCTCCAAAAACTTCTAAAATTGCTTTAGATTCAGCAATATCACCTAATGGCGTTGAAGTACCGTGCATATTTATTGCGTCTACATCTTCTGGTTTTAAACCAGCGTCTTTTAAACAGTTTAACATTACATTTTTTGCTCCCAATCCTTCAGGATGTGGTGCTGTAATGTGGTAAGCATCTGCTGAAAGGCCTCCACCTGCAACTTCAGCATAAATTTTTGCGCCCCTTGCTACGGCGTGTTCATATTCTTCTAAAATAAGTGTTCCAGCTCCTTCTCCTGATACAAAACCATCTCTGTCTTTATCAAAAGGTCTTGATGCGGTTGCTGGGTCGTCATTTCTTGTAGAAAGTGCTTGTAATGCATTAAAACCGCCAATTCCGGCAATTGTAACTGTTGCTTCAGAGCCACCAGCTACCATTACATCGGCATATCCTAAACGAATATAGTTTAAGGCGTCTATAATTGCATTTGATGAGGATGCACAAGCTGATACTGTTGCAAAATTCGGTCCTCTAAATCCATATTTAATAGAAATTTGACCAGGTGCAATATCAGCAATCATTTTTGGAATAAAGAAAGGGTT
>CAYPNJ010000079.1:0-8348 GCA_964412305.1 uncultured Lutibacter sp.
ATCAGATAAAATTTATCAAACCAAAATTATATGCTCATAACTACTGACCTCAATATTTTAGAATATAATTCAAAATAATTTTAAAAAGCAAGGTAAATCACCTTGCTTTTTTAATGCTCAATTTTCAGTAAAATAGTGCTAATTTGGTTATCTACAATAGTTACAATATATAAATTTGAATTATTGCCATCATCAATAGCTAAATATTTCTCTTTATCTAAAACTTTATTTACAAAATGTGGCGTAGTGTTACTGTGGCCAACCACGAGTACAGTTTTCCCTGTTGTTTTTAATTTAAATTCTTTATTATATAATTCTCTCGGATTGTAAAATTGAATTTCTAAATTGTTATTTTTTGCCGTTGGAGTCGCTGTTTGGATAGTTCTATTATAATTTGTTGAGTATACAAAATCAAATGTTATATTTTTAAAAACTACACTCCAATTTTTGGCTCTTTTGTTTCCTTTTTCTGTTAAGTTGGGGTTCTTATCAGTTGAATCTGTCCTTGATTTTTCAGCGTGCCTAATAAAATAATAGGTAGTTACTTCACTTTCTTGTGCTTTAATGTTTAATGAACTTATAACAACAAGTATTAGAAAAATATAATTTCTCATAAAATAGTTTCTTTTAATATAAAAACGAATATACATAAAAAAACTCCTTATAAATTTATAAGGAGTTTTAGAAGTGAATTTTACATGTTTATTTATTTCTAAAGACTATTCCATTGTCAAATGCATCTAGTAAAATATGACTATTGGAAGTTATTTTACCAGCTAATATTTCTTTAGAGAGTGCATTTAAAATATCTCGTTGAATGACTCTTTTTACTGGTCGAGCTCCAAATTGCGGATCAAAGCCTTTATTTGCAATCGTTTCAATAGCTTCTTCAGTAAATTTAATATCAATATCTTTTGTTAGCAATAATTTTGATAAACTATCTAATTGAAGCTTTACAATTTTTTGAATTTCAGCTTTATTTAAAGGTGTAAACATGATAATTTCATCAATTCTATTTAAAAATTCTGGGCGTATTGTTTTTCGCAATAAACCAATTACTTCAACTTTAGTTGCTTCAGTAATAGCCTCTCGTTTTTCCATATCCATTTTTTTAAATTTCTCTTGAATAATATGAGCACCCATGTTTGAAGTCATGATAATTATAGTATTTCTAAAATCAGCAACTCTTCCTTTATTATCGGTTAATCTACCTTCATCTAGCACTTGTAGTAAAATATTAAACGTATCTGGATGCGCTTTTTCTATTTCATCAAGTAATATTACCGAATATGGTTTTCTACGAACAGCTTCTGTTAGTTGCCCACCTTCATCATAACCAACATAACCCGGAGGCGCTCCAATCAGCCTACTCACTGCATGGCGTTCTTGATATTCACTCATGTCAATGCGAGTCATAGAATTCTCATCATCAAATAAATATTCAGCAAGTGCTTTTGCTAACTCCGTTTTTCCAACTCCAGTTGTTCCTAAGAATAAAAAGGAGCCTATTGGTTTTTTATCATCTTGCAAACCAGCTCTAGAACGTCTTACAGCATCAGAAACAGCTTGTATTGCTTCATCTTGCCCAATTACTCTATGATGTAATTCGTCTTCTAAATCAAGTAATTTTTCACGTTCACTTTGCAACATTTTAGTTACTGGTATTCCAGTCCATTTAGCAACAACTTCTGCAATATCATCGCGAGTTACTTCTTCCTTTATTAATGCAGAATCTTGATTCTCTGCTAATTCTTTTTGAAGTAGCTGTAGTTTTTCTTGAGCTTCTTTTATTTTTCCGTACCTAATTTCAGCAACTTTACCATAATCCCCTTCACGTTCAGCACGTTCGGCTTCCATTTTATAATCTTCAATTGCAATTTTATTTGCCTGAACAGCATCAACCAATTCTTTTTCACTAACCCATTTGGCATTAATTTCATTCCGCTCTTCTTTAAGATTGGCAACTTCTTTAGTTAATGAAGTCAATTTTTTTTCATCTTTTTCACGTTTAATAGCTTCAATTTCAATCTCTAACTGCATAATTTTACGATCTAGCACATCTAATTCCTCTGGTTTAGAATTAATCTCCATTCGTAGTTTTGCAGCGGATTCATCCATTAAATCAATAGCTTTATCGGGTAAAAACCTGTTTGAAATATAACGCTGAGAGAGTTCTACGGCAGCAATAATAGCATCATCCTTTATTTGTACTTTATGATGATTCTCATATTTTTCTTTGATACCTCTTAAAATTGAAATTGCACTTTCGGTATCTGGTTCATCAACAAATACCTTTTGGAACCTACGTTCTAAGGCTTTGTCTTTTTCAAAATATTTTTGGTATTCATCTAAGGTAGTTGCTCCAATTGCTCTTAATTCACCTCTAGCTAAGGCAGGTTTTAAAATATTAGCAGCATCCATAGCTCCCTGCCCACCACCAGCACCAATCAATGTGTGTATTTCATCAATAAACAATACTATTTCACCGTTTGATGAAGTTACTTCTTTTATAACAGATTTTAAGCGTTCTTCAAATTCGCCTTTATATTTGGCACCTGCAATAAGTGCTCCCATATCTAGAGAGTAAATTTGCTTATCTTTTAAGTTTTCTGGAATATCCCCTTTAATAATTCTATGTGCTAAGCCTTCGGCTATAGCAGTTTTACCAGTTCCTGGTTCACCAACTAACATTGGATTGTTTTTAGTTCTTCTTGATAAAATTTGAAGAATTCTACGTATTTCTTCATCTCTACCAATTACAGGGTCTAATTTTCCATCTTTTGCTAATTGGTTTAAATTTCGCGCAAATTTATTTAGTGAATTGTAAGTGTCTTCAGCACTTTGTGAGGTGACTTTACTACCTTTTCGCAACTCTTCAATTGCTAACTTTAAATTTTTCTCAGTAATACCTTGATCTTTTAAAATTTGAGAAGTTGTATCTTTAGTTTTTAAAATTGCAATTAATAAATGCTCAATAGCAACAAATTCATCATTCATACTTTTAGCTTCAGAAGAAGCTGTATTAATCATTTTAGATGCGTTTCTTGATAGAGTTACATCTCCAGCAATTTTGGCGTAACTTTCAATAGTTTTGTCAATTAAACTTTTCATTAAGTCTAATTGTAAACCTAATTTTTTAAAAATGAAAGTGATTACATTCTCATCAATTTCGAAAATTGCTTTTAATATGTGTGAATTTTCTATTTGTTGATGTCCATAACTTTGAGCAATTTGTTGTGCTTGCTGTATGGCTTCTTGTGATTTTATAGTTAAATTATTAAAATTCATAACGTTTTAGTTTTTGTGTTTCTAATTAAGGTCGTCAAAGAGTATTCCAATTTTTAAAAATGATTTAAATAAGTCATTATGTCTTGTTTTTAAAGGGTTTAGCGACATTTTGTCTATTAGGAAAGTTATAATTACATTTGCCGACTAATACCTTAAGTTATAATAATGGGATTATTTAATAGTTTATTTAGTGTTGGAAGTGAAGCTGAAAAAGATTCAAAGTTAAATTGGATTGAATTGAGTGAAATTACTCAACTAGAAACGATGATTTCACAGTCAAAAATTAAACCTGTTTTATTATTTAAACATAGTACGCGTTGTGGGATAAGTAGAATGGCACTTAAAAGTTTTGAGAGGGAATTTAATCTTCCTGAGGAAGCTATAGACTTGTATTTTTTAGATTTATTGAACTATAGAGCAATTTCAAATGAAATTGCTTCAAAATTTAATGTACCTCATCAATCACCGCAAGTTATACTTGTGAAAGATGGAGAAGTTATTTACCATAATTCGCATTATAGCATATGTGCAAATAAAATTAAAGAAATAGTAGGTTAATATTATCGAAATCTATTTCTAGATAAAATTCTTTTAATTTTCTTTTTTAAATCTTCTCCGCTATCGTATATCATTTGTTCATTACTTGGGAACGGTATATGCTTAAACCTTAAATATCCCAAGTTATCTTTGTCAATTGCCTTCTTATTGCCTGTGTATGTAGCGTAATGATGTTCAAATACAAATTCGCTTGTAATAGGAAAAGTTTCAATTAATTGATTTGTTTTTATGTCGAAATAGTTGACCTGTCCAATTATTTGAACGGATTTGAATTGTTTGAATTTATAAACTTTACTGCGAATGGTTTTATAGTTATCAACTTTAATAGTATTTCCTAGGCTATCTTTTACAGCATTTCCATCTTCATCAATAAGGTATTTCCAACCGTCTTTAAGTTGTTTTTCCTTAACGATAACTTTTTCTCTAACCTGCTCTGGTGAAATATTAATTTTTTTAAAATTTAGCTCAAGTTCAAAATCATAATTTTGTTGTTGCTGTTTATTGTTGTGGTACGTTGTCCAAAAATCATTCAAGCTATACGTATCAAAATTTAATAAATCTTCTTCTAAACGCATTGGAATTACCATGTTGGTTTTGTTTTGTAAAGAAACATACACAAAATCGGTTCCTTTGTAATGTGCTTCTTCTAATAAAACACGAGTATCTTTATATTCAGGGTTTATATCATCTAAATATTTTAAATCGTTGAAAGTGTTTCTAAAATCGTTTTTCTGAATAGAATTGGCGAGTGATTGTTTTGCCTTAGAATATAAATATTGAGACAATTTTTCTTTTGTGCTTATAATAGCACTTGAATAATCATTAAATTTAAACAAAGCATTCCTTCTTTTTTTAATAATTGGCAAAGGAAGTAATGGTTTTATAAGTTCTTGTCTGTTGTTTAAAGCATTATAATTATTAAATAGCAACTCTAAATTAGCTGGATTTCCTTCATTATTGAGAAAATCAATTTTCTCTAAATTTTTAGTTACTGCTTTTTCAAAAGCATCTTCAAGCATAATTACGTATGTTTGATTTCCTTTCTTTGTCTTATTATTTCTTAAATGTTTTACAGCAATTTCAATAGCTTTATCATAATTACCATAGTTAATAGCTTCTTGTGTTTTTTTTACACTACTGCAGTTGGTAAACACAGTTATAAAACTTAATAAGAGTACTATTTTTTTCATTTAAGGATTGTTTTAAAATTAAAATTTGATAATTACAATATCCTTGCCAAAAGTAACTAAAAAACCCTAAAAATTAATTTTAGGGTTGGATATGATTTAAATTTAAATAGACATTATTCCAATTTTACTGGTGGTAAAATTTTACCTGTACATTTTCCAAAACCAATACTAACTTCATTGTTTTTGCAATAACCTCTTATAATAACATTATCGCCATCATTAAAGAAAACACGTGTTGTACCATCATTTAAAGTAATTGGTTCTTTACCACCCCATGAGAGTTCTAACATAGATCCATAGCTGTTTTTATCTGGTCCTGAAATTGTTCCACTACCCATTAAATCACCCGACCTAACATTACAACCATTTATAGTGTGATGTGCAAGTTGTTGTTTCATTGTCCAATACAAATGCTTAAAATTTGTTCTACATAATTCGGTTAATTCTCCATTTTGAGTTTCTACAGTTGCTCTTAATTTTATATCAAAACTGTTATTTGTAGTTTTTTGTTTTAAATACGTAAGAGGAGTGAGGTCTTGCTTAGGGCTTTCACATCTGAAAGGCTCTAAAGCATCCATAGTCACAATCCATGGAGATATTGTTGAAGCAAAGCTTTTACCTAAAAACGGCCCAAGTGGTGCATATTCCCACTTTTGAATATCTCTAGCGCTCCAATCATTTAGCAATACCATTCCAAAAATATAATCATCTGCCTCATCAATTGAAATTGGTTCACCTAAATTATTAGTATCTGTAGTGATAAAAGCAGTTTCAACCTCCATATCTAAACTTTTTGAAGGTCCAAAAACTGGAATTGTTTCATTTTTAGGCAATGATTGTCCGTATGGTCTATGAATTGGTGTCCCAGAAACTACAATAGATGATGAACGCCCGTGGTACCCAATAGGCATATGTAACCAATTTGGCATTAAGGCATTGTCTTTTCCTCTAAACATCATTCCAACATTTGTTGCGTGCTCTTTGCTAGAGTAAAAATCTGTATAATCATCAACGCTAATTGGTAGCAACATTTCTACTTCATTTACATCAAAAATAATAACTTCTCTATGCTTTGGATTATCTCGTAGTGTTGCATTTTCTGTATCAAACACATCAGCAATTCTGTTTCTAACTAATCGCCAAGTTTTTCTTCCGTCAGAAATGAAATCGTTTAATGAATCTTGCATAAACATATCATCAGTAAGTGGTATCCCATCAAAGTAACCTAATTGATGAAATGCTCCTAGGTCAATTGCATACTCCCCAATTCTTGTTCCTATGGTGATAATATCATCTTTAGTAAAAAATACTCCAAAAGGAATATTCTGAATAGGGAAATCACAACTTTTCTCTACATTTAACCAAGATTTTCTATTCGGATTATTGGCTGTAATTAACATATATAAATTATTTTGTTCAATTATTAAATATTCTTATCAAATATATGAGATTCTTATTAAAAGAAAAATGAAATCCCTATTTTTGCAATTAATTTTTTAAAAACAACAAGTAATGCAGCGCGACCAACTAATTTTTGATTTAATTCAAGATGAAAAAGAAAGACAGACTAATGGTATAGAATTAATTGCTTCTGAAAATTTTGTGAGTGAACAAGTTATGGAAGCAACGGGCTCTGTACTAACTAACAAATATGCAGAAGGTTACCCAGGTAAAAGATATTACGGTGGTTGTGAGGTAGTTGACATTATTGAGCAAATTGCAATTGATAGAGCAAAGGAACTTTTTGGAGCTGATTATGTAAACGTTCAACCACACTCTGGTTCGCAAGCAAATGCAGCAGTTTACCAAGCTGTTTTAAAACCGGGAGATAAAATATTAGGGTTCGATTTATCACACGGTGGACATTTAACACATGGTTCTCCAGTTAATTTTTCAGGAAAATTATATAAAACTTCTTTTTACGGTGTTGATGAAGAAACAGGAGTTTTAAACTATGATAAAATCAAAGAAACTGCTGAAAAAGAAAAACCTCAGTTAATTATTGCAGGTGCTTCAGCATATTCTAGAGATATAGATTTTAAGCAATTTAGAGCAATTGCAGATGCAGTAGGAGCATTACTAATGGCTGACATTTCGCATCCAGCAGGTTTAATTGCAAAGGGAATATTAAACGATCCAATACCTCATTGTCATTTTGTAACTACTACAACACATAAGACATTAAGAGGCCCTCGTGGAGGTATTATAATGATTGGAACAGATTTTGACAATCCGTTTGGTTTAAAGTTAAAGAGTGGAAAGCTTAAAAAAATGTCAACTTTAATTAACTCTGCTGTATTTCCAGGAAATCAGGGAGGACCGTTAGAACACGTTATTGCAGGTAAAGCAATAGCATTTGGTGAAGCTTTGACTGATAATTTTTTACATTATCAAATTCAAGTTAAGAAAAATGCAGCAGCAATGGCTGATGCACTTGTTAGTAAAGAGTATAAAATTATTTCTGGCGGAACAGACAATCACAGTATGTTAATTGATTTACGAAATAAAAATATTAGTGGTAAAGATGCTGAAAATGCATTGGTAAAAGCTGACATTACTGTGAATAAAAATATGGTTCCTTTTGATGATAAGTCACCTTTTGTAACTTCAGGAATAAGAATTGGATCTGCAGCTGTAACAACTCGTGGTTTAAAAGAAGATGATATGAGAGCAATTGTTGATTTAATTGATGCTGTAATTGAAAACTACGAAGATGAATCAATCTTAGAAAGCATAGCTGAAAAAGCTAACAAAATGATGTCGAACAGACCATTATTTACTTGGTAAGTTACACTCCTATTTTAAAATATTAAACCCGCCTAGTGCGGGTTTTTTCATGCCTTTTGAAATCTTAAATTGTGATTTTAGTTACAATAATTAGCTTTGAAAATGTATATCTTTAATGTTTGAATAACAGCAACTTACGTTTATTATTAGTTTTATTGATACTAATATTAATAATATCATTAAAATTTATACAAAAAAAGTTTATTAAGAAAATACATTTGCAATAAATTAATTAAAATATAATAATATGGAAGCACAAAAAGAAATTACATCAATGCCGAGAATTGGAGATAAAGCTCCTGAATTTAAAGCAGTAACAACACAAGGAGATCTTAATTTTCCTGCAGATTATAAAGGCGATTGGGTGATATTATTTAGCCACCCAGCTGATTTTACACCAGTTTGCACTTCAGAATTTATGACTTTCGCTTCAATGGAAGATAAATTTGCAGAAGCTAACTGTAAATTAGTAACCTGAGTTCGACTTAAGGATTTAGCAAAAAAGAGCTAATTGCGTTGTATTTT
>CAYPNJ010000080.1:0-8300 GCA_964412305.1 uncultured Lutibacter sp.
ATTCAAAAAGCCGATTTAATTGTAGTTATGAAAAAGGGAGAAATTGTAGAGCAAGGAAAACACCAAGAATTATTAGCTAATAAAGGAGAATACTTTAAATTAGTTACTATGCAATCGTTCTAATAATTGACAATTATCAATTGTTAATTATCAATTATTTTAAGTCCCAACTTCTTTGCCTTTTGTAGCATAAAATCATAAGCTTCATTATAATCATTTTTAATTTCACCTTCTAAGATTGCTTCTTTTATAGCATCTTTGATAGTCCCTATTTCACGGCAAGGTTTTAAATTAAAAATTTCCATAATTAATTCACCTGAAATTGGTGGCTGAAAATTACGAACATGGTCACGTTCTTCAACTTCTTTAATTTTTTGACGAACAACTTTAAAATTGTTATGATATTTTTTAAATTTACTTGGGTTTTTAGTAGTAATATCAGCTTCACACAAGGTCATTAAACTATCTATATCCTCACCTGTGTCAAAAATTAAGCGCCTCACTGCTGAATCTGTTACTTCTGTTGCTAACACAATTGGACGAGAACTTAGATACACCATTTTTTGGACAAATTTCATTTTGTCATTTAATGGCATTTTTAAACGCTTAAATAGTTGATACACCATTTTTGAACCTTTAAATTCGTGCCCATGAAAAGTCCATCCTACTATTTTATCAAACTTCTTAGTAGGTGCTTTACCAACATCGTGTAATAATGCAGCCCAACGTAACCACAAATTATTGGTGTTTTCAGAAATATTATCTACAACTTCTAACGTATGGTAAAAATTATCTTTATGTTTCTGACCTTCAACCTCTTCAACTCCTTGTAAATTAGTCAATTCAGGTAAAAAACGTTCTAATAATTTAGTTTGATGCAATAATAAAAATCCAACTGAAGGAATTGGAGAACTTATAATTTTATTTAATTCAACAACAATTCGCTCTCGCGTAATAATATCAATACGATGTGCATTTCTAGAAATAGCATTTAACGATCCTGTCTCAATAGTAAAGTTTAATTGTGATGAGAAACGTATTGCACGCATCATGCGTAAAGGATCATCAGAATATGTAATATCAGGATCTAAAGGTGTTTTTAGAGTTTTATTCTCTAAGTCTTTCAAACCTTTAAAAGGATCTAATAGCAGACCATAATTAGTTTTATTTAAACTAAATGCCATCGCATTTATTGTAAAATCTCTTCTGTTTTGGTCATCTTGTAAAGTTCCTCCTTCAACAATAGGGTTTCTACTATTTTCGGTATAAGATTCTTTTCTCGCGCCTACAAATTCAATTTCAACATTTTCAAATCGTAACATTGCTGTGCCATAGGTTTTAAAAACCTGTACTTTAGGCTTATTTGGTAATAATTGTGCAACAGCTTTTGCTAAATCTATTCCACTACCAACAGCAACTATATCAATATCAACAGAAGTGTTTCTTTTTAAGAAATAATCGCGTACAAATCCTCCTATAACATAGGTTTCCAATTCTAAATTAGTAGCAGCTTTTGATATATATTCAAAAATAGGATGCGTTAGCGCATCATTATAACTGTTGTTTTTTTGCATAAATTATTTACGAAGCACAATTAATTCACCATTATCAGCTACTTTTAAAATAGTAGAAGATTTATCATTTACTTCTTCGCGCTGCAAATTTACAATATAGTCTACGCTATCCAAAATTGATTTCTCTATTTCTTTAAAACTTTTAGGAGTAGGTAATCCACTACTATTTGCTGAAGTTGAGACAATAGGCTTCCCAAATGCAGTTATTAACTGTTTACAAAACTCATTTTTAACAATTCTTATTGCAACAGTATTATCATTGGCAACTACATTTTTAGCTAATCTAATTGGGTTTTGATAAATAATAGTTGTTGGTTTATTTGTATCTGATAAAATAGCTAAAATATTTTTTGAAATTGTAGGAATATACTTTTGTAGCATTTCAATACCATCAACTAAAATTATTAAACTCTTACTTTCTAATCGTTGTTTAATTTTATAAACTTTTGCAACTGCTTGTTCATTTGTAGCATCACAGCCTATACCCCAAACAGTGTCTGTTGGATATAAAAGTATTTGTGTACTTTTTAAAGCTTTTAATGAATTATGTATCTCACTTGCAATCATTAGTGTTTTCCAAATATTTTATGAATTTTTAATCTACGTAAAAATGCTAAATTTCTTTTAGCTGGAACTCCATTTTTAAAAATATATTTAGAAACTGTTTCAACCATTCTTAAAGCAGAATTACCATCATTATAAGGGTGATATTCTTGAACAATTTTTGCGCGTTCTTCACTAAATGAATCTATTTCTAAATTAGTTTTAATTTTTTTAACTAGGTTATTAAATTCAATAGAGTTGTCCCATTTAATACTTTTAGCACTACTTTTATAGGTAATAACAGGTTTATCTAATAATAAAAACTCATAAACTACCGATGATGTATCACTTACCATAATATCGGCCATTAGTAAAAATTTTATAATGTTACGCTCTTCTTCAAATATGATATTTTTAGTTTTATTGGCTAATTCTTTATATTCATTAACCAATTCACTTGCCATTAAATCATGAAATTTTATTAAAATTAAATAATCATTATTTTTAGAAAGTTCTTTAAATTCTTTAATTAAATATGAAGCTGAATTTAATGAAGGTGAAAATGTTGGAGCGTATAAAACAATATGTTTTGCATTGTGTTTTTGTAATAAATCCTGCTTTTCTGAGTCATATTTATGAAACTGCTTACCATAAATATCAAGTTTTGGCCAACCTGTTTCAACAACATCAAAGTTTTTGTACTTACTTTTTAATTCTAAGAATCTATTTGTAAAATATGGACCTTGGGTTAAATACAAATCAAAATAATGTCGTATTCTAAAATGTCCCTTTTTCTCCCCTGCCAATCCATGAAAAATTTGAACTTTCAATCCTCTTAAATAATACGGAACTTCATTTCCTGGCACAAAAATCGCATCACTTTCAAATGCTATTAAGTCTTCCATCTCTGAAGTAAACGGTTCATCTTTAAATGGAAACTTATCTTTTAGAGGCTCTTTAACAAACCACAAATAATTGATTTTTTGTTCTTTTAAAACCATCATTATGGGTTCTAAAATTCCAAATGCATATGGGTTTTGACAAAAAAGTATAGTTTTCATAGTTCCTAAACTATGTTATTTGCATTTTGTAAATCTTCCTTAAAATCTACTTCAATACAGTTGTATTTTGAGATATCTATAGCTTTCACTTTTAAATTATTTTCAGAGATAGCCACTTCTAAACCCTTTTCAAAATAATCATTCGCATCGCACTTTTCAAGTTGACTAATAAAAATATCCAAATCATTTTTAGAAATAAAATTTATTCCAACAGCTTCACCAAGTCCATTTTTAACTTCTTTTGAAAGTTCAAAAACATAGTTGTCTTTTAATGTATATTTAACTTCTTCTTCAGCAACACTTGATGTGTTAACTGCAATAAAAGAATTTTCTTCTTGAATATCTTGTAATAAAGTCGATAGTAATTTTTCATCAAAAACCACATCTCCATTAAACCATAAAACTGATTTTCCTTTGTGCTTTTTTAAAGCTTGCAATAAACTTTTAGAGGTGTTTGTTCTATCAAAAAATGGATTATAAACATAATTCACTTCTGGAAAACGTTCCATAATTAAGTCCTTCTTAAAACCAACAACTGTAGTAACATCGTTTATATCGAAATATTTGGAGATGTTTTTAAGCTGTTTAGCCATAATACTTTCACCATCCTTTAATGGTGTTAATGGTTTTGGAAAAGGGTTTCCAAGTCTAGAGCCTATTCCTGCTGCTAAAATAACTATTTTCAAAGGTGATTGTTTTAAAATTAAATAATTTAAGCAAAAATATAACTTTAAAATTTAAAATCAATAGCTATTTAAACAGTAAAAAAACTCCAATTAAAAAATTCGGAAGAAATTATTAAACAGCAACATCGTTTTCACGAAGCGCATCGTTTAAAGATGTTTTTTTATTGGTACTTTCTTTACGTTTACCAATAATCATTGCACAAGGAACATTAAATTCTCCTGCTGGAAATTGCTTTTTATAACTACCTGGAATTACCACCGAACGTGCTGGCACTCTACCCTTCATTTCAATTGGTTTTTCGCCAGTAACATCTATAATTTTAGTACTCATTGTTAATATAACTCCTGCACCTAAAACAACTTCAGTTTCTATATGAACACCTTCAACAACAATACAACGAGAACCTATAAAAGCATTATCTTCAATAATTACAGGTGCAGCTTGTAATGGTTCTAAAACGCCACCAATACCAACACCACCACTTAAGTGCACATTTTTGCCAATTTGAGCACAACTACCAACCGTTGCCCAAGTATCAACCATTGTTCCTTCATCTACATAAGCACCAATATTTATATAACTTGGCATTAGAATAGTTCCGCTAGAAATATAAGAACCGTGACGAGCAACTGCGTGTGGTACAACACGAATTCCTTTTTCTTTATAGCCTTTTTTTAATGGAATTTTATCATGATATTCAAAAATACCAACTTCAAAAGTTTCCATTTTTTGAATTGGAAAATATAGAACTACTGCTTTTTTAACCCATTCATTTACTTGCCATCCTCCCTCAATAGGCTCTGCAACTCTTAACTTACCACTATCTAATAAGCTAACAACTTCACGAATTGTATTTTGAGATACTTCATCTTTTAATAAATCTTTATTGTCCCAAGTTGTCTCTATAATTTTTCTTAATCTGTCCATATATAATATATTATTGAAGCAAATATAAAATTTAAAATCCATTGTGCATTATGATTGAATAAAAAAAATTGTTCATCTTACTGAAAATCAGTAAATTTATCTAATTATAAATCATTTATAATCAGCAACTTATATGTAGGTAAAGAAAAGATGTTGGAAGTATTAAGGGAAATTTCAAAAGAACAACTTTAATTGTAATATTCCTCAACTTAGGAGACTATTAGAATAGACTTTTGAAGGGTTTAAAACCAAAATATTAGCTAAAAAATGACCTTGACAACTATTCAATATATCAACAAATTTATATTTGATAGAAATATTAACAATATTAAAATTAGTATTATTTAAAATGAACAACGGGTTACTTACATTCTTCATTAAATTATAAAACACCTAAAGAAAAAGAACTAGAAGTTAACAACTTTAAATATGTAGTATAGGTCTTAGAGAAACTGTCCGACTTTTTGTTGTAAATCCAGAAAGAATGTGGAATTTTGTCTTAATTGTTAGTAGTTAAAGTTCTATAAAACTGTAATCAATTTTTTCTTCTGAAATTGTGAGTCTCACATAACTGTTTTTTTCATCTTCATCCTGCAAATCATCCACGACAATATGAGTTGTATTACCCAAAACAAGTGAATTTTTTTCATGATCATGAGCTGTTCCTACTATATTAACTCGATAGCGTGTAAATAAATCAAGCAAAACATGGACTTCTTCAATCATAGGGGTTAGACTATTACCTTGCCCTAAACTAAACAGGTTATTGTGGCTAAATACTGTACAGTATCTATAATTGTTACGCCTTGTTTCCAATAACTTTTTAAACCAATCAAATTGCTTCTTTCCTAAAGTACCTCCTCCTGAATCTAAACAAATATAAAGATCACTTCCGGCGGGCGTATTTGCAGTAAAATAATAGGATGATGAACCAAACGTAGCATAATAACTTTTCCATCCATCAAAAAAGAGATCATGATTTCCAACAATAGCAAAGTACGTCAGTGCTTCTTTTGATGGCAGATTTTCAGCAAATTTTTCATAATCTTCTTTGTGTCCAGATGTTAAATCACCTAGTAATACTGCAGCTGTGGCGTCTTTTTCGATAGCCTCTGCAAAGAAAGCTGCCAGATTTTTTGTTCCTCCAACATGTGAATCCCCCATTAAATACAGGCTATATTCATTTTGAGGTATATCTAATTCGGAATAACCATGCTGTTGGTTCCATTCCATGGATTGTTCAAATCGAGTGTCCCCATCCACATGTGAAGAGTAGAACCCTCTTACTTCACTATTATCACAGGATGATAATATAAATAAAAGACAAACTAATAATATTTTAAAATTCATATTTTCCATTTTAAACCGCTTCTAAAAAAATAACCAAAATGATTTGCATGGATATTAAAAATACCCGAAAGTTTATACCATGAATCCAGATAAAGGGTCAGGTTTGAACCTAATTTGTACTTCATCAATAAATTAAAATTAGGGTTAATCAGTTGATTAATGATGTAATAATCATAATTAGTAACGGACAGGCCAACATTCCAATTGTTATTATGAGGTTTAAGGTAAGCTGATAACAGGTAGGTATAAATAAGGTTTTCATTCAGTGTACTGTTGGACTTATCTATATCATATTTTTTTCTTGCGGTAGCATTTATTTTATATGATTTAAAATTTGTTCCAATCTCAAATAGAATGCTTTTAAGTATTCTAGTTTCAATTCTGACACCATAATTAGTTTCATACAATATATCTGAAAATCTATTCAACATAAAGAATCCTTTAACATCGACAGGGATTTTTTTAATTGAAAACTTTCTCAACCCAATAATATCAATCCCTGTGAGTGTGTTTGAATTTTCACTTTTAATATCAAGCTGCAACCCTCCCTCAATATTATAATTTTTAAATTGATAACTTCCTCTATATAAATTATTTACGAAAGTACCGCCTGAAACATTATTTTCCCCAATATCTATATAAAATTGGAGGTTCAGTTGTGCATTATTTTCATGAATGGCAGAAAAAAAGATCAATATTAACAATAAGTATTTCAAATTAGATTTCTTTAAACCCATTGTGCATTATGCTTAAATATAAACAAGTCGCAAATGTACGAAAGAATACTGGAAGTTTTAAGAAAAATGTCAAAGGTGTAAACCAAAAATTAATGATTTAGAACTTATCGGCTTAAGTCTAACGCCTAGTTTTTAGGAGTTGACAGTGAGAATAATTTATTCAGAAAACTTCCTGATGCTATTTATGAAAAAATTGAAAGAAGTCTCTATAATCATAGAAAAAGAAAATTAGTAAATTATTCTTGATTTTATACGATTAAAACAAGAATAATAGCTAAAATAACTGACTTAACAACTATTCAATATATCAACAAATTTATATTTGATAGAAATATTAACAATATTTAAATTAGCATTATTTAAAATGAACAACGGGTAATTTAAATTAATTATATAATTCAAAATGATTAAATTTGCACGAATTTAATATTTATGTTAATAGTTTGGCACGTATTTTAGCTTTTGATTTTGGCACAAAAAGAACAGGTATTGCAATAACTGACGAGTTGCAAATTATAGCCTCAGGCTTAACTACAGTTGATACTAAAAAGATATTTTCTTTTTTAACTGAATACCTTAAAAATGAAAAAGTTGAATTATTTATTGTTGGTGAACCAAAACAACTAAATAATACTGAAAGTGAAAGTGAGCAATTTATAAGACCTTTTATAACAAAATTAAATCAAACTTTTCCAAAGATTCCAATAAAGCGGGTTGATGAGCGTTTTACTTCTAAAATAGCATTTCAATCAATGATTGATAGTGGTTTGAAAAAAAAACAACGTCAAAACAAAGCGCTGATAGATGAAATTAGTGCTACATTAATTTTACAATCTTATTTACAACAACATGAGAGATAATATTTTTAGACGAATATATGTCTTCTCAAGAAGAAAATACCGCGTTCTGTTTAAGAAGAAATACAGCAAAAAAGATCAGGCGGTTTTAAAGGATACAAACTTTGTAATTATAAGTGATAATTGTTGGGGTGGTTTTACATATCAATGGCTTAACCGCCCTTATAATTCTCCATTTACCGGTCTGGCAATTTTTGGAAATTGTTATATAAAACTACTTTCTAATTTTGATTACTACTTAAATTTACCATTAAATTTTGTAGACAAAAGTAAATACAAACACAGAGAAATAAATTACCCTTTAGCTAAATTAGGTGACATTGAACTTCATTTTACTCATTACAAAACAAAAGAAGAAGCAACGATAAAATGGGAACGAAGAACAGAAAGAATGCTAAAAGAAACTAATAGAGATAATTATGTTTTTATGCTATCAGACGCTTGGTATGCTTCAGAAAAAAACTTTAAAGATTTTAATAATTTACCTTTCAAAGGTAAATAATCCCCGAGGCATTATTATTAGAATAAGTTTAACTGTATATCTTTGTGTAGAACTTCATACTC
>CAYPNJ010000081.1:0-8183 GCA_964412305.1 uncultured Lutibacter sp.
GCATCAAATACTGCATATTGTAATATTTTTGCTGCAAGAAGTAATCTAAGTGCTGCACCAAAAGATTGTGATATTAAAAAAAATATGGAGCCAGTTTTATATGTTTTAATTCCAAATCTTGTTTCAAGATATGTGTAGATTGAAACTAATTTCAACTCATAATAAATAGGAATAAGTACATAGGTTATAAACATGTACCCTACAACATTTCCAAAAACAAACTGTAAGTAGTAGAAATTATTAGTACTTACCATTCCCGGGATAGATACAAATGTAACTCCAGATATTACAGCTCCAATCATTCCAAAAGCAACTACTTGCCAAGGTGATTTTCTATCTCCTGTATAGAAAGAATCATCACTTGAATTTTTAGAAGTAAAGTGAGAAATTAACATCAACACCCCAAAATAGGACATTATAATTATTAAAATTAACGTAGCACTCATAGGAAAATTTATTTTTGAGTAAAGTATTAATTCTGATTAGATATTTTAAAAATTGAATTTTAAATACGTTACTAATATGAATAAACGGGGTAAACAAATTTCTTTGAAACCCCGTTTAAACATACATCAAATCAAAACTTAATTAAATACTTGGGTCAGCTGGAGTATTTGGATTATTCTCTCTCTCTATAGTTGGATAAGGATAAAAATTTCTATTCCTTTCGTTAGTGGTGTTAGATGTAGTAGGAACATTAAAATTAGGATGAAATCTTTTACTGTCCTCAAATCTCATTCCAGTTAAAAATAATTCAATACATCTATTTTTATAGATTTCTTCCAAAATATCACTTTGACTAGTTTCGTTACCTGTCCAAGCAGGAAGGTTAGCATTAACCCCTGATGGATCATTACTCTTTTGTCTCACTAAGTTAAGTTGAATAACTGCATCGGTCAATTGACTCTGTCTAGTATAAGCTTCCGCTTTGTTTAATAACATTTCTCCATTAAGATATATTGGAATTGATGATGTGCTAGTTCCAAAGAAACCTAACATTTCACTTAACGCTTGTCCACCAGCATCTAAATTAGCCAATCCCGCATCATTTCCAAGGTAGAAATCTACGCGACCATCACCTACTTCTGGAACATAATCACCCAATAAACCAAAGTTAGTTTGTGGGTTTAAGTCGGCAGAATTTACCGTACGATTCCAAATAGGGTTTTGATTGTTAGCATCGTAAACCCACATTGAATTCGTTGGATCACTATCATTCAATACAGCATTTGCTGCAGAGATTGATTCTGTATAGTTACCTGTCAATAAATAATATCTTGAAAGGAACGCATTTACTGTTTTTTGTAAGTTCATTTCTGGCCATAGAACAGTTGATTGAAACTCATCTGACACAGGTGATGCTGTCATCACATCTCTAGCTTCTTCTAGTAATGAAATACAATTAGCCAACACAGTTGCCCGATCGCTAAATTCAGCTGCACCATCAGCAGAATTATTAATTGGCACTTGTTCAAACATCTGAATAAGATGACCTAAACTCATTGCTTTAATTAGATTTCCATACGCTAAAACTCCACTTCTAGTACCTGCAGAAAGATCCACTTCATTTGCTCCATCAATTAACGATTCAGCCATTCCTTTTACTCGGATAAGATTTACCCAAGGATTTGTGATACCCCCACTTTCAGATGGTAATTCAGCTCCTCCTTTAGCTAATTCATTAATATTTAAAAAAGTATTGGTTACTCCTAATTCTCTAGTAGTAATCCCTGGAGCTTCTATAACTTGTCTTAATGCTGTAACTGAATAGTATTGTCTAATTCCAGTTGCTAATGCAAAAAGTCCTTCTTTCGTTCCTAAAACCACATCTTCTGTTGGGTTGTTCGGATTTTCAAACTCGGTGTCGCATGCAGTGAATAAACCACTGCTAATAAGCAAAGCACCAATGATTGTAAATATTTTTATGTTTTTCATCTTATTATATTTTATATTTTAACACTTAAAATGTAGCTATTACACCAAATTTAATTACACTAGGTATTGGAACAAGCCCCATAATACCTCCTCTAGCTCCATTGCTCTGTCCATCCATATTTACTTCTGGGTCATACCCTGAGAAATTATCAATAGAGAATAAATTACGACCAGTTATCGTGAATTTAACACTATTAACTCCTTTTAAAGGATCTTTTAATAAATAGGAAGTTGAAAGCTCTCTAAGCTTGATATAAGAACCATCTTCAATATAAGCCTCTGCAATACCAAACTTGGCAGCACCAGTTCCTCTTACACTCTCTCCACTTAACTCACTAGCGGTAGCTGGCCCACCTCCAAAACGATAGAACATACGTGTATCCCAACTTAAAACATCTACACCTTGTACAGCATCAAACTGCATTCTAAAAGAAAAATTCTTGTATTTAATCTCATTAGTTAATGACGCTATAAAGTCAGGATTTGGATCTCCTATTACTTTACTTAGAGATGATCCGGTTGGTTGACCAGACGCATCTCTTTCAGGCACTGGATTTCCATTTGCATCATAAGATCCTTTTTCTCTTTGAGGTAGTCCTCCAGAAGTTAAAAGTAAGCTTCCGTCAGTATTTCTTGCATAAAAACCTTGATAAAAAACACCTAAAGCTTCTCCATTTTTAGCAACTGAAAATCCAAAATTTCCAAGACTAAGTCTATCATCATTTGGAATATCATTCACTTCATTTTTATTAGAAGAGTACGTACCAGTAACTGACCAACTAAAATCGGCTGTTTGAATTGGCATTGCTGTAATCAATGCTTCAAAACCTTTGTTAGTCATAGTTCCTACATTCTCTATTCTTGTACCAAACCCTGTAGAAGGAGATAAACCTCTATTTAACAAAAGATCTTCTATGTCTTGCTCATAATAAGTAAGTTCTATACCTACCTTATTATCAAACAGTCCCATATCAATACCAAATTCTAATTCAGTTTGTCTTTCAGGTCTTAAATCAACATTTCCAAGTAGTGATGGAGCAATTAATCCAGAAGTACCATCAATGCTTGTAGGTATATAATTTGTTAACCTATCAAAAGGCCCTATGGCGGTTAGGTTTCCTGCTTGCCCCCAAGCAGCTCTAACTTTAAAGCTATTAATTGAACTCCCAAAATTATCTTTCCAAAAATCTTCTTCCGAAACTAAATAAGACATACTTACTTTTGGATATAATTGATTTCTTTCATCTTCACCAAATACTGAAGATCCATCTAATCTAATAGCTCCAGTAAGAAAAAGCTTATCACTTAAACCCAAAGTTTGCTGTAAAAAACCACCCCAGAACGTTCTTTCACTTCTTGTGTCGCTAGTAGAAATTGAGGAAGCTCCATCAGTAGTTTTTACTCCTAATGCCAAACCTTCCGCTGAAATAGAACGTTTGAGTGTTTTATCTGATTGCCAAGAAAAACCTGCTGTTGTTGTAGATTTTATGTTATCACTTAAGTCCTTGTCAAATGAAGCATTTAAATCACTATTTAATTGTTTAGTACTAATAGTTGTTGTTGATGCTCTACCTGACGTTCTCGTATTAGTTCCAATTGGAATATAAGTGTTTCCTATAGACTCAGAATTATCATAACCAAGAGTGTAATTTACTTTAAGTCCATCCATAGGTTTTAAATTAAGTTGTAAATCGCTAATGGTTCTATTATTTTCTTGAGTGTATTCAAAAGTTTCAATGTATTCCAAAATATTTGGGTAAAAAGTCATATTTGGATAATTACCATCTGCGTCAGGACTTGGATCTATTGTATTGTTTGTAAACAATACTGTTGCCAGTACACCAGCCGTATAACCTCCATTTGGTTGGTCGTTACTTTTGCTTGTTGAAAAATAAGTACCAAACGAAGCTGATGCCCAATCATTGATAACTTGATTAATTCTAATTCTTCCCCCTTGTCTTTCGTAGTCCGTACTTTTAAGAATTCCATCATTCTTCAAATGTGAAAATGAAGCAAAATAGTTGGTATCTTCCTTTCCTCCTGATATAGAAACATAGTTATCTGTTCCAGTTGAGTTTTGAAATATCATATCCTGATAGTCATATCTTGTTGCAGGTACTGTAGTACCATCAGCCGCCCAATCTAAAGGAACTTGATTAAAATCACGTTTCTTTCTTAAAGAATTGAAGTTTACACTACTAGACACTGTAATAACTGGCTCTCCAGATTGACCCTTCTTTGTAAAAATCTGTACAACACCATTACTAGCTCTTGAGCCATAAATTGCAGCAGCAGCAGCACCTTTAATTACCTCAATTCTATCAATATCTTGTGGACTAATATCTGACAATCTATTTTGAGTAACACCAGTTATACCTAAGACATTAGTAGAATTGTTATTTACAATTACACCATCTATAATATACAAAGGATCTGAGCTCCCATTTACAGTACTTGCACTTCTTAATCGAACGCTAATACCCCCTGCTGGATCTCCAGAGTTTTGAGTTACTTGAACTCCTGCCAATTTCCCTGATAATCCTCCTGTAATATCTACTGATCCAGATTCAGAAATTTCCAAACCTTTGATACTAGAAATAGTATTACCTAATTGTTTTTTTGCTGTCAGTGCTCCTGCACCTGTGATGACTATTTCATCTAGTCCTAGAATATCTAAGTTCATAACAACATCATTCACTATTTCAGCATTAGTTCCCAAAGTAATTTTTACTTCTTTAGTTACTAACCCTAGCGATCTAAAAACAAGCGTATAACTACCTGCGTTTAGGTTAGCTGTTAGTGTGTAATTCCCGTCGAAATCGGTAGTTCCACCCATATTGGTTTTTTTAACTTGCACACTAACACCAGGAGCTGGTTCACCAATATTATCGGTTACATTACCGTTTAATGTATAGGAGGTCGTTTGCGCTTGTAAGGTAAGTCCCAACATCATAAGCGCAAATAGACTGCTCATAAATCGAAATCTCTTAATAAAAGAGAAGTTTTCATTTGTTTTGTTCATAAAAATGGATTTAAAATAATAATATATTATTCAAATGTAGTATTAATTTTTATACTATGTTAATAAATAGTTAAAAAAATGCAAAAATTATCATTTAAAAACGCATAAAGACGCATAAAAATACTTCTATCTAAGGGGTTTAAAGAATAGTAACCCCTATTTCTTTGAAGGGGTTGAAGATTTGATCTTCAGGGTTAGAGTCGGTAACTATGGTGTTAATTCTATTTATAGGTGTAACAGGGTATCTTTTAATTTCATTTATTTTATTATTTGTACATAACACAATTACCTTGTTACTAGCTTCAATCATACATTTTTTAATGTGAGAAACTTCCCAGTTGGGTTCAGTCATTCCATTTAAAATATTAATACCTCCAGTTCCCATAAAGCATAAATCCGCTCTTAATTGTGAAATTGACGAAACAACATCTAGCCCAACAGTTACTTGTGCGGGTTTGTTTAATTTACCACCAATGAAAATTATTTCTAAAGAAGGGTGCTCGGTTAATTGAAGCGCTATTGGCAAACTGTAGGTATATATTGTTGCGTTTATATCGGAAGGAATAATTTTAGCTAACTGTAAATTAGTGGTACTACCACTCATTATAATAACCTGACCATCTTTAATTAGATTGACCGCTTTTTTAGCAATACTGTTTTTTTCTTTTAAATTGTGACTACTCCTCTCTTCATAAGAAAGCGCTATGGTATCTTTTGGTAGCGCACCTCCATGAACCTTTTTGATTAGGCCCTTTGCGGAAAGCTCATTAAGATCCCTTCTTATTGTATCTTCAGAAACATTTAATTCATTACTTAGGTCTGCTGATAATACCTTTCTGCTTAATTTGATCTGATCTAATATATGGTGATGTCTTTCTTCTTTTAGCATATTACAAGCTTTATTTAATGCAATAATAATTACAAATATGCGATTTATTTTAATTATAAATTGATAGTTTATCTAATTAATTAGATAATACCTGCAGTTTTATCTGAATTTAAACTCAAAATCAGTGTTTGAAATTAGATAATTAATTTAAAAACGCATAAAACAGAATAAAAATGCAAATATGCATTTTGTTTTAAGTGTTTTGTTGTATTTTTGATGTTTTAAATTAAAATGTATATAATGAAAACTAAATTAATAAATAATTCAAAAAGTATTAGATACGAAGAAGCTGGCAAGTTTGAGGAAACTAGATTTGAAAAAATACATAATGTATTAGTGTCCGATTCTAAAGAGGGTTCAATTAAAGTAGCTAAAGAAATTTCTGAATTAATTATTAATAAGCAAGCAAAGAAACAGCAATGTATTTTAGGTTTGGCAACAGGTTCATCTCCAATAAAAGTTTACGAAGAATTGGTAAGAATGCATAAAGAAGAAGGGTTAAGTTTTACAAATGTTGTAACTTTTAATTTAGATGAATACTACCCTATGACTAAAGGTAATATTCAGAGTTATTACTATTTTATGCATGAGCATTTGTTTAACCATGTTGATATATTGCCCAAAAACATACATATACCTGACGGAACTGTGCCTAGTGATGAATTACATCAATATTGCATAGATTATGAGAGAGCAATAGAAGAAAAAGGAGGGATTGATTTACAATTATTAGGTATTGGTAGAACTGGACATATTGGTTTTAATGAACCAGGTTCTCATTTTAATTCAGAAACAAGGAGTATCACTTTAGATTATATAACAAAAGTTGACGCAGCAGCCTCATTTTTGGGTATTGATAATGTGCCAAAAAAAGCCATTACAATGGGTATTAGGACTGTAGGAAAGGCTAAGAGAATTATTTTATTAGCTTGGGGACAAAACAAAGCTTCAATTATAAAAAAAACTATCGAGGGAGATATTTCTCCGAAAGTGCCAGCTACTTATTTACAACACCATACTAATACAACATTTATTTTAGATGTTGAAGCCGCATCAGATTTAACAAGAATTAATACGCCTTGGTTAGTTGGCCCTTGTGTTTGGGATGAAAAATTAAGTAGTAAAGCAATTATTTGGTTGTGTCAAAATACAGGGAAATCAATTTTAAAATTAATTGATGAAGATTATAACGATAATGGAATGTCGAGTTTATTAGCGGAGGAAGGTTCGTCATACGACTTAAATATTAAAATGTTTAATAAAGTACAGCATACAATTACAGGTTGGCCAGGAGGTAAACCTAATGCTGATGATACTTCAAGACCAGAAAGAGCCAATCCTGCAATAAAGAGAGTGTTAATTTTTAGTCCACATCCAGATGATGATGTAATATCAATGGGTGGGACTTTTGATAGACTAGTAGAGCAAGGTCATGAAGTACATATAGCTTATCAAACATCAGGAAATATCGCAGTATCAAATCATGAAGCTCTTAAGTTTGCTGAAGTTACAAGAGGTATGAGATGTAATAATGACAATGGCTTAATGAAAAAAATTATAGAGGAAATTAAATCTAAAAAAGAGAATGCTATTGATAGTCTTGATGTTAGAAAATTGAAAGGAACTATTCGCCAATGTGAATCTTTGGCAGCAACTAGATATTTAGGTGTTTCAGATGACAATGTACATTTTTTAAATTTACCATTTTATGAAACAGGAAGTATTAAAAAGAATCCGTTAGGAGAAGAAGATATCAAAAAAATGTGTGATATTATTGAAGAAATTAAGCCACATCAAATTTATGCTGCAGGAGATTTAGCTGATCCACATGGTACACATAGAGTTAGTTTAGATGCGTTATTTGAAGCATTGAAAATTTTAAAAACAAAACCATTTATGAATGATTGTTGGTTGTGGTTATATAGAGGAGCTTGGCAAGAATGGGATATTAACGAAATAGATATGGCTGTTCCTATGAGTCCAGCTCAGGTTTTAAAAAAGAGAAAAGCTATATTTTTTCACCAATCACAGAAAGATGGAGTCATGTTTCAAGGGAACGATATAAGAGAGTTTTGGATGCGTGCTGAAGATAGAAATACCAAAACAGCTCAAAAATATAATGAATTAGGATTGGCAGATTATGCCGCTATGGAAGCATTTGTAAGGTGGAATTTTTAAATATTTTTAAAAAAAACAGTACTATTGTACAAATAAATTAATACTACAACTTTTTTATAATGTCAAATAGAATTAACGTTGCTTCTAAAGAGAAAAAAAACACTTTTATTCCAATATTAATTATAGCAGGATTATTTTTTATTTTTGGGTTTGTAACTT
>CAYPNJ010000082.1:0-7997 GCA_964412305.1 uncultured Lutibacter sp.
GAATGTTTGAATGAAGCCTATTTAAACTCTTTAACCAGTGAAGAAAATGAAACAGTGATTCCAAACCATGAAGACATTCCAAAAATTTTAGACAAAGTCTATTCCAATCACGAAATTGTTAAAATAGACTATCACATTCCAGGGTGCCCACCAAATTCAAATCATATTTGGAACGTAGTCAAAAATATTTTATTTGAAGAAGAATTAACGATTGCATACCCAGAATTTAAATATGATTAACTGCTAAAATTCTATACAATGAAACCAAAAAAAATCACCATAGATCCTGTTACTCGTGTTGAAGGACACGGTAAAGTAACCATAAAAATAGATGAAAACGGTAAAGTAAGTGATGCGTATTTACATGTTGTAGAGTTTAGAGGGTTTGAAAAATTTATTCAAGGCCATCCATATTGGGAAGTACCAATTATTGTACAACGACTCTGTGGTATTTGTCCGGTAAGTCATCACTTGGCAGCTGCAAAAGCCATTGACCAACTCGTTGGAATAGATCCTGAAAACCTATCACCAACAGCAACAAAACTTCGTAAACTATTACATTACGGACAAGTTTTTCAATCACATGCATTGCACTTTTTCTATTTAGCATCACCCGACCTTTTATTTGGGATTGATGCGCCTGTTGAAAAAAGAAATATTGTTGCCGTTGCAACCGAAAATAGAGAGCTTGCAAAAAAAGGAATTTTAATGCGAAAGTTCGGTCAGGAAATTATTACGTCATTATCAGGTAAAAAAATTCACGGAACATTGGCTGTTCCTGGCGGTGTTCATAAAGCATTTACACCCAAACAACTTGAATATTTCTTAGATGGAAAACAAATTCCTAATATAGATACTATGATTACTTGGTCTCAGGAAGTAATTGAATTCATAAAATCTTTTCACCTCGACAATAGCGAATGGGTCGATAATTTTGCCGCATATCCATCCAATCATTTAGGATTGGTAGACAAAATATCTGGTGCTTTAGAATTGTATGATGGCCGTATTCGTTCCATTGATTCTAAAGGAAACGAACTCCTAAATATTGAAGATATTGAGTATCGGAATCATTTTAAAGAAGGTGTTGAAGCATGGTCTTATTTAAAATTTCCATATATGACCAAATACGGAAGAGAAAACGGTTGGAACAGAGTTGGGCCTTTGGCTCGTTTAAATACATGTTCTCACATTCCAACGCCACTCGCTGAAATTGAGCGACAACAATTCAAAGCATACACTAAAAACAAGCCTAATAATATGACCATGCACACCCATTGGGCGCGCTTAATTGAATTGTTACATTGTGCTGAAAATATGAAAGAGCTACTCTTGGATGAAGATATTATGGGAAGTGATTTGGTTCGAAAAGGTATTCCTCGCAAAAGAGGAATAGGTGTTATTGAAGCTCCAAGAGGTACCCTTATTCACGAATATCATATTGATGATAAAGGCTTAATTACAAAATGTAATTTAATTGTTTCAACTACTTTTAATAATGAAGCTATCAACCAAGGAGTACGTTCAGTCTCAGAAAGCGTTCTAAATAACAAACCTGAAATTACTGAACCTATGTTAAACCAGATCGAAATGGCGATTAGAGCTTACGATCCGTGTTTGAGTTGTGCAACGCACGCCTTAGGGCAAATGCCTTTAATTGTTCAATTAGAAGATAACCAAGGAAATCTACTCGATGAAAAAATTAGATAACATACTTATAATAGGTATCGGAAATAACACTCGCCAAGACGATGGTCTTGGTTGGTGTTTTCTAGATTTATTAGAAAACGAAGGATTTAACAAAGAAAATTTAGTGTACAAATACCAACTAATGGTTGAAGATGCAGATCTTATTTCTAACTATGAAAAAGTGATTTTTGTTGATGCATGTAAATCTAAAATATCAAACGGATTTTCAATAACGCCATTAGCTCCTTCCAAAGAAGTTTCATTTTCAACACATGCTGTACCTCCAAATCAAATTTTAAACCTCTGCGAAAACATCTATCACAAAAAACCAATCACATCTCTACTAAAAATTCAAGGATATTATTGGAATATAGAAATCGGACTCTCTAAATTGGCAAAACTAAATTTAAAGAAAGCCATATCATATTTTATTAGACAGTGTGAAAAATAATTTTTATATAAGTTATACTTAAAATATGATGTATTCTCTTTAGTTTCAAAAGCATTAACTGTTAACTTTACAAACAATTTCATCAGCAATTGCCATACAAGAAGTTGCAGCCGGTGAAGGTGCGTTTAAAACGTGAATATTATTATTGTGTATCATAATTTTAAAATCATCTACCATATTTCCATTAAAATCAATTGCCTGTGCTCTTACACCCGATCTTGCAGATTGAACATCATTTTTAGTAATGCTTGGCATCATTTTTTGTAGCTCTTTTACAAACAACCGCTTAGAAAAAGCTCGTTTATATTCATCAATCCCTTTGCGCCAATGTTTCCCAAACAATTTCCAAGTACCTTTAAATGTTAATGCTTCAAAAGTGTCTTTTAAACTAAAACTTGTACGTTTATAACCTTCACGTTTAAATGTAAAAACTGCATTAGGACCACACTCAATTCCACCTTGAATCATACGAGTAAAATGAACTCCTAAAAATGGAAATTTAGGATCGGGAACTGGATATACTAAGTTTTTAATTTTATGAGAAGCTTCAGGCTTTAATTCAAAATAATCACCTCTAAAACCTACAATATGCAAGTCTAATTTTAAATTATCTTTTTCAGCAATTCTATCTGACTGCAATCCTGAACAAAATATTACTTTTTCTGAAGTGAATTCTCCTTTTGAAGTTTGAAGAACAGTCGCATTTTTAGTTGATAGTACCCTTTCAACTTTACAAGACGTTATTAAATTACTTTTCGCATTCACCTTCTTAACTTGATGCATAAACTCCTTAGATGCTGCAACATAATCTATAATTCCAGCTGTTGGCACCCAAATCGCTTTTAGGCCTTTGATACTTGGTTCTTTTACTTTTATTTCTTCCGAAGATAAAAAACAAATACCCTCAGTTTTATTTTCAATTCCCTTTTTATAAATCTCATCTAAAATTGGAATTTCAGTTTCTTTTGTTGCAACAATTATTTTCCCACAAATAGCATGCTTTACATGATATTGTTTTGCGAAATTCACTAATTGAGTTCTCCCATTTCTACAATTTAAAGCTTTAAATGAACCTGGCTTATAATAAATACCGGAATGTATTACTCCTGAATTTCTCCCTGTTTGATGCAAACCTACTTCGGCTTCTTTCTCTAAAATTGCGATTGTTTTTTTAGGAAATTTTAATTGTAATTTATAGGCTGTAGCCAACCCAACTATTCCTGCTCCAACAATTATAAAATCGTACTTTTTATCTAACATATTTTGAGCCTTTCATAAAGCTTAAGATGACAAATCCTGCAATAAAAAAGACAGCTAAAAGTAATATAAATAATCGTAATGAGTTTGTAAATGAAGTTACAATCCCAGCCAATATCATACCTACAACAATTGCTATTTTTTCTGTAACATCGTAAAAACTAAAATAAGTAGCGTGATCCTGAGTTTCATCAGGTATTAGTTTTGAATAAGTAGAACGAGAAAGAGTTTGAATCGCTCCTAAAACCAACCCTATAAACCCACCCAAAGCATAAAACTTTAAATACACATTTGGATCACCTTTTTGCAATGTGTATGCTCCCATACAAGCAACACTCCATATTAAAATCGTAATTTTTAATGCTTTAATATTTCCAATTTTTTCAGACAATCTTGAAAACAAAAATGCACCAAGTACACCTACTATTTGAATTAATAATATGGTAATAATTAAATTACTTGTCTCTAACCCTAAATCTTTTGTTCCAAACACTGAAGCCAACAGTATAACTGTTTGTACACCAATACTATACATAAAAAATGAGATTAATAATATTTTTAATTGACTTTGTTTTTTAATCTCCTTAAAGACCAAGTTTAGCTCTCTAAATCCTTTAAAAATAAAATCTCTTTCTGGTTTTCTTTTAAAAGGGTTATTAGGTAAACGACTAAAAGTTACTTGTGCAAAACCTAACCACCAAATACCAACTGTAAGAAAAGAAATTCTTGCAGGAAATGTAGCATCAGTAATACCATACAATTCAGGTTTCATAACCATTGACAAATTAAAACCTAAGAGTAAAATTGAGCCAATATAACCTAACATAAATCCTTTTGCACTCACTCTATCATGGTCTTTTGGTTCAGCAACTTCTGGCAAATATGCGTTATAAAAAACGATACTTCCCCAAAAACCAATGCTCGCCAAAATTGTAAAAACAATTCCAATCCAAATATTCTCTGTCCCTGTAAAAAAGTAAAGTGACATTACAGAAAACGAGCCCAAAAAGCAAAAGAACTGCATAAATCGTTTTTTATTTCCTGTATAATCCGCAATAGCTGATAATATTGGAGATAAAAAAGCAACTACTAAAAACGAAAAACCTAAAGCATACGTGTACAATGTAGTATTGTGCCATTGTGTCCCTAAAAATTGAACTATACCTCCATTACCACTTGTAACCGATTCATAATATATTGGAAAAACTGCTGTTCCAATTACTAAAGAATATACAGAATTAGCCCAATCATAAAATGCCCAACCATTAATTAATTTTTTATCGCCTTTTTTCAACATATATATTTAAATAAAAACCGCTCTCAGATTTGAGAACGGTTTACAATATACTATAATTATTTTATTTTTATAAAACGGTGTTTTACTTATCACTACTGAGTATTATATTTTTTTGCTTGTACAACTGCAGTTGGCAAATAATCTTTTAAGTTTTGAATTCTAGTTTGATTTGAAGGGTGTGTACTTAAAAATTCAGGTGGTGCTTTACCTCCAGCTCTTTCACTCATTCGTATCCAAACATTTATAGCTTCTTCTGGTTTATAACCCGCCATAATCATAAAAACCATTCCTAATTTATCCGCCTCAGTTTCATGAGTTCTGCTATAAGCTAACATCCCAACTGTTGACCCAACTCCATAAATTGTATTCCAAATCGCACGTGTTTTTGGGTCTTTATTATTTGTTCCAATGGCAACAGCAATACCTCCTAATTGTTGCCCATAAGCACTTGTCATACGTTCTTGACCATGTTTTGCAAATGCATGAGCAACCTCATGTCCCATTACCGCTGCAATACCATCAGTGTTATCACAAATTGGTAAAATACCTGTATAAAAAACTACTTTACCACCAGGCATACACCAAGCATTTACATTAGAATCTTCAATTAAATTAAATTCCCAACGATAGCTATTGGCTTCACTTACCATACCATTTGCACGCATAAATTTATCTACAGCTTTTGAAATATTCAACCCCACAGTTTGAATTTCATTGGTCATTTTTGCATTCTTAGAAACTTTGTTTTCTTTTAAAAACCCTTCATATCGGGCAAAACTAGCAGGTAATATTTGAGCATCGCTAACTACATTAATTCTTTTACGACCCGTAATTGGCACGGTACTACAGCTTCCTATAAATAATAAAACGATAGCTAATGATATTAATTTTTTCATTTTTACTTTTTTTTAATTGTTGTACTTCTTATAAAATTACAAATTCTATCTTTATCGCAAATATATATGATTATATGAATAAATTAGATTCTAAAAAAATAACATCTAAAAATAATATCCCAAAAATACCAGCTTCAATAATTATTACTGGAAAAATACTACAATTTATTGCTCCACCTTTAGCAACAAGATTTGCTGTTAAATTATTTAAAACACCCATACGGTTTAAAACTCCTGAACGTGAAAAAATGATGGCTAATAGTACACAAAAAGAGTTTTTATTTATTCCTGAATTAAATAAAGAAATACAAATATATACTTATGGCTATTCAAAAAGAAAAGTTTTATTAGTGCATGGTTGGTCTGGAAGAGGAACGCAATTATATAAAATTGCAGATAAATTACTCGAAAATGGTTTTATGACTATTAGTTTTGATGGACCAGCTCACGGTAAATCAACTGGGAAAACTACTATGATGAATGAATTTGTTATTGCAACAAAATTAATTGAATCAACATACGGACCTTTTGAATTTGCTATTGGACATTCTTTAGGCGGTATGGCTATTTTAAATAGTGTAAAGCAAGGCTTACAGCTTAAAAAAATAGTTACTATTGGTGCTGGAGATGTTATTACTGATATTATTACAGACTTTGTAAAAAAATTAGAGCTAAAACATAAAATGGTTGATAAAATAAAACGTCTTTTTTACAAAAAATTTGGAGAAAGTATTGATACTTATTCTGCAAGTATAGCCGCAAAAGAAGTGAAAATTCCAACACTAGTAATTCATGATACTGAAGATACTGATGTGCTTGTTAGTTGTGCTCACAATATTCGACAAAACTTAATACAAGGTGAACTATTAATTACAAATGGTTTAGGTCACAGACGTATTTTAAAAGACAACCTTGTTATAAAACATCTTATCAATTTTATAAATAGAAACTAGTAAAATGAAAAAAATAGTTCTAACTTTATTTTTAATAACTACTTTTCTTAGTTATTCGCAAAAAACAACTCAGAAAAAAATGATTAAAAAAGTAACAAAAACTGATGAGGAATGGAAAAACGAATTAACGCCTCAACAATATTATGTGCTAAGACAAAAAGGAACTGATGCTCCTAGTGAAGGTGGTTTAACTTCTCATTTCGAAAAAGGAACTTATCTTTGTTCAGCTTGTGAAACACAACTCTTTAAATCTAATAGCAAATTTGAATCTCATTGCGGATGGCCTTCTTTTGATGATGCTATTAAAGGAAAAGTAAACTACATTAAAGATAAAACACATGGTATGATTAGAACTGAAATAATTTGTGCTACGTGCGATAGCCATTTAGGTCATATTTTTGATGATGGACCAAAAGAAACTACTGGAAAACGCTATTGTGTGAATACTACTTCTATTAAGTTTGTGAAAGATGGTAACTAAACCCATTGTACATTATGATTTAATAAAAAGCTGTTCTTCTTTCTGAAAATGAGAGATTTATAACTTGTTAAGTTAGGATTCACTGCTGGGTTTATGGAAATAGATAGTGGAAATGATTTATTTAGAAAACTTCCGAAGGGTATTTCTTCAAAAATAAACCGAAGTGTTTATAATCGAAGAATAGTTAATCATACCAACACTATTCGATTAAAATTGACCAGCTTCATTTTAAAACACTTTTTTGAATATTTAAAATAATCAACAAAGTGAAATAAAGAATCTCTTAAAACCAACTATCCTTAAGGCAGAGCCATAGAGGAATTCTTTTCAGTTAAAACAAGCTACTGTCCTAAATAAATATAGGTATTCACACTTAACGTTGTTGGTGTAATATTCATTGCTTGTTGAGTAACACCTCCATTAATAGATGATGTTGTTACAGTATGCGTATGAGCTCCTGAAGTACTAGTATACTCACCTGCTCCCGATCCATCATTATTTTGAATCACATAATCACTGTTACCTCCTGCACCTGAAAGATCATCACTTGTATTTCCATAAATATAATGGTTATGATTTCCAGCGGAATTTGCTGTTCCTGAAAGGGTTACATTGGGTAGGTTATTTTGAGCAATGGTTTTAGAATTACTACCACTTACACTTCCTAAAGTACTGCCGTTTTGACTTAAATAGGCATTTGTTGCATTTGGCAAGTTTCCAAATAAACCAAGATTTGCAGCTTCAGTTTGTTGTGTGCTAGTTAAACTAGAAATAGCTACACCATCTAGCTTTACCCAACCACTAGGCATAGATAAAGCAATAGTTTGTTTTATTTCACCTATTGTAGCGGTATTAGCAGCAATAGCAGTATTTTGAGTTGTTTGTTCTGTTTGCAGTGTCGAAATTGCTGTGGCATTCACTCCTTCTGCTGTGGTTGCTCTTAATACTTCTGCTGCTAAATCTGTAGTTAGTG
>CAYPNJ010000083.1:0-7971 GCA_964412305.1 uncultured Lutibacter sp.
AAAAACGCATGTACTGCATTTGTGAAGCTAAAAAATATGTAAAAGCGGCTATTAGCGCAAGTATAATGTATCTTCTTGTTAATATTATTCTAGAAACTTGAGTCCAAAAATCCATTCATCTGTTTTTTGCAAAGGTAAAAAAATAGTTTGTTTTTTAGCTATGGTGTTTTTAAAACCCTAATCTTAATTTGTAGGTTAATTTTACGGCTAAATTATCGCTCCATTCAAGGTTTTTATAGGCTCCATATCTATAAAAAGCACTTAAGCCAAAACCTTTAAAAAGACTATTAAATTCCAACCCACTCTCAATATATCCTTTTTTTAAACTTTTAAATTCTAAACCATTATGATATTCAGCATTATCGATATCACCAATTGCAGCTCTGGTAACAACTGTTAATTGCGGTTTAAATTTATTGGTAATTTTAAACGATTTAATTTCGTGTTTCAAATGAATTGCAGCAAATCTATCTGAAATAAATTCATTATAACCCATAGTTTCAAAGCTATTTTTACCGGCTAAAGTAATACGTTTTCGCCAAGGACTTTTAAAGGTGTAGTTTGGTGTTGAATTGTATAGGTGAGATATTGGCGCATCACCAAAAACAATTCCACCTTCAGCTAAAATATGTGTTGTTGCTTTTCTGAGGCGTTTGATTTTATGTAAAACTCTAAAATTTAATTGAGTGAAATCGAAATCACTTTCAAATACGTTTTCAAAACTTTTAGTAAGTTGAAGTGTGAATTGAGGAAATCTATTTCTAATTTTTAATTTCCCTAAAGGGGAATTCATGTATTCATTTTTAGGGTTGTATTGTATACCTAAAGAAGCAGTTGTTAATTTATATTCAGCTAAATTTTTGGATAAAGAGATAAATTGATAATTGAAAACTGGTTCAAAATCTCCAGTACTTAATAAAATTTTAGCTTCTAAATTTGGTTGAATATCATGTTTTAAATAGGTGCTTATTGTTTTGTAATTGTAAAATTTGCTTACATTTAAATTTCGTGGATTTATAGGCGAAAATGAAGTATTTTCAGCAATAAAATCTAATGAAGCCGCTTCTTTTATGTCGTTTGTGTAGTTAGCCCCAAACCATGTATTCGTTTCTTTATTTAACCTAAAGGAAGTCCCAAAACTATATTTAAAATTGGTGTCTTTTGTCCCATACGCCATATACGACTCTAATTTGTATTTTGGAGAAAAGTTACTGTTTGTTTCTCCACCAAAACCTACACGCAAACCTTCGTAATTATTTAAATTTATAATTTTACCAAGATTTAAATTTACGTACTTAGTTGGGTAATAACCTTTTAAAATATTACGAGCTAAGTTTATTTTTTTTTCAACACCTTCTTTTTTTGCTAAGCTATCTAATGTTACATAGGTCTTTTTTCCACGAAATGAAAGTGAATCAGTTCTGTAACTATTCCAGAAGTCTTCAGATTTTTTATGAGCATCATCACTAAACTGCATGGTTGATGCCGAACTTTTAACAATAACCGGAATGTTAATTTGAATAGTTGAATTTACAGATTTTGAAATAAAATAAGTAACATCACTGGGGTTGTTTTTGCGAGTATTATTAATGGTATCATTTTTTTGACTTTTATTAAACTTTACAGTACCACCAAACAGAGAAATATTTTCATTATTAACTCCCTTTTTTAAAACAATATTCATGTCTTTGGGAAACCATGTGTTATACTTTTTAATATAATTAAAATTTTGAACAGCCTTTATGTTTACAATTCCTTTTAGTTCTGCAATTGCTTTTGTAATGGCAAAACTTTGAGAATCTAAATACAAAACACCTTCAATTCCTAACACTTCTTTTTTTATTTTGGGTTTGAAATATATAAGTATAGAATTACCGCTTTTGCTGGCTACAGTGTCTAATATTTTATAATTGTATTGCTTTAATGCATTATTTGCAATTGGATTCACATATTTTGTTCCTGCGAGTGTATAAAATTCATTATAAAACGAAAAATCTTGAAACGTAATAGCAAGTAGTTCGTAAATAGGTTGTTGCAATCCGGCCATTCTTGAAGCTAAAATAATTTCTTTTTTCTTCTTTCCTTTTTGAAATTGAAATTCTGAAATTTTTTCGGAGATGTATAAATGCTGTTTTACAATTTCTTTTTTGAATTTGTAGTTTGATGAATCTAACTTTTTAAATGTTTTAACCCCTTCTTTTACAACAAAAACAGAATCTACTTTACCATTGATAGAATCTGGATTAGCAGTCACTAAAATTTTATTATAGCTATTAAACTTGAATGAATTTAGTGACTTTTCGATGTTGTTTTTCGATTTGTTTTTAATGGCATTTCTAATAATTTGTAGTGCCGGGTTTTCTTTAGCAGTAATAAAAACTTCTTTTAACTTTTCTACGGAAGCTTTTAATTTTACATGAATAAACTTGTCATTTTTATTAATTGCAACTGAAACGGATTGGTAACCAACGTAAGAAATAGTAATTTGTTTAAAAGTGTTTTTTGCTTTTATGTAAAACTCACCATCTACATCGGTTAAAGTTCCATAGTTGGTATTTGTTACAACAGAAGCGAAAGGAAGTGGTTGTTTACTCTTACTATCCAAAACAATTCCTTGAATTTTAGTTTGTGAAAATGTAAAAAAGGGGATTAGTAATACTACTAAAAGTATGTTTTTCATAAAGTAAAATTTCTGCTGAATAATACAAATATAAGGTAATTCAAAAAAGAACAAAACCCTTGGTTCTATTTGTGATAAGTTTAACTTAATGCAAGTGGCGAAAACTAATTAGGGCATTTAAATTTTAATTTATCTAAAGAATTTTCAATAAATTGATAATATTTATGTGAAATCTCCACCCATTTTAGAGCCTCTTGAAGTGTGCTAACACTTTTAAAATTTAAGGGTAAACTCTTTTTAAGAGAATCTAACATAACAGAGTTGATAATTTGGTTGGGTGTTTTTGTTAAAATAACAGATTTTCTTTTTCCGTATAGTTTTTTATTATCAGATATTAATTTAACAAATTCTTTTATTTCATCTTCATCATAAGTTACAAAAGCATTTCTAACATCATCAATAATATTAAATGTTGGATAGTACTCTTTTTCAAGCAGTAATTTTTTCTTGTTATTAATAAGGTCTTTCCATAAAAGTTCTCCACAAAAACATTCTAGAACTATTTTCTTTTCTGGAATAATTTGATAACTAATTTTGCTTTTCATTTTGAGTCTGAGATAAAGATAATTTGTCAAAATTAGTAATTAAAAACAAACTAAAACCTTTAAGTGTCTATTTAAAGATGTATTCCATTATGACCTTTTGATTCGTGATACCAAGAAATACCTAAAAGGAAGATTGAAATGATACAAGAACCAATAAGTATTACAAAACCACCAGACCAATCCCACTTATCTACTACAGCTCCCATTGCTATATTTGCAAACAAAGCACCACCCAAATAACCAAATAAACCTGTTAAACCAGCCGCGGTTCCTGCAGCTTTTTTAGGAACTAAATCTAATGCGTGTACACCAATTAACATTACAGGACCATAAATTAAAAAGCCAATAAATATAAGCGCAACTGAATTAGCAAGTATAGATTCACTAGTCCAATACATAAACAATGAAACCATAACCAATAACATATAAATAATACTTACTGGTGCTCTTTTTCCTTTAAAAACTTTGTCACTTAAATAGCCGCAAAGTAACGTTCCTGGAATTCCAGCCCACTCATAAGCAAAATATGCCCAACCTGTTTCTTGAATTGAAAAACCTTTACTCTCTTCTAAATACAAAGGAGCCCAATCTAAAACTCCATAACGCACCAAATAAACAAATGCATTGGCAAACGCAATTGACCATAAGAGCTTATTCTTAAAAATGTATTTAAAGAATATTTCTTTAGCAGACATCTCTTGTTCAAACTTTTCAGAATACGTATCTGGATAATCATTTTTGTAAGCTTCAATATTTGGAAGACCACAAGATTGTGGTGTGTCTCTTAATAAAAACCAAGTTACTAGTGCTACAGCTAAAGCAATAAAACCTGGGAAGTATAATTTGGCGTGCCAATCGGCAAAAATAGCAAATCCTAAAATTGCAAGCGGACCAATAATACCACCACCTACATTATGTGCCACATTCCAAATAGACATTTTAGTTCCTCGTTCTCTAATTGAAAACCAATGAACCATTACTCTTCCGGATGGCGGCCAGCCCATTCCTTGAAACCAACCATTAATTAACAATAAAACAAACATAATTGCTACTGATGAAGTGGCAACTGGGAGAATTCCCATAATAATCATTGTAAAAGCCGATAACACCAATCCTGTAGTCATAAAATTACGAGCATTGCTTCGGTCTGAAACATTCCCCATAATAAATTTGCTCAATCCATACGCAATTGAAACACCCGATAAAACAAACCCTAATTGTGTTTTAGAAAATCCTAATGCTACTAAATCTGGCATTGCCAGTGAAAAAACTTTTCGAACCAAATAATAACCTGCATAACCAATAAAAATTCCTAAAAAAACTTGTAATCTTAAACGTTTATACGTTGAATCAATTTTATCTTCAGGAAGTGATTTTTTATGTGGAGCAGGATTGAAAAATTTTATCATAATTGAAATTGCTTAGTTTAGTATGTAATTTTTTGCAATGTTGTTAAAGCTATTAATTTGAATTGTTTCCCATTCTTTGTTGTATTCTAATTCTTTGGCTAATAGTTTAGCAACTTTAGGGGCAATTCTAATACTTTCTTTTGCGTCTAAGAACAATGCTCTGGTTCTTCGTGCTAAAACATCTTCAACTGTTCTCGCCATTTCATAACGTGCTCCCCAAATAACTTGTGCTTTTATAATTTTTAGAGGTTCGCTTATATAACCTTCTAAGTTTTCTAATTTTGCCAACTCTATTATTTTTTCTTCATCACTTCCGTAAACATGTAATGGATTGTTAGAGTTTACATTTTTAATGTATCCATGTATTTTTAAATTTTTGGTATTTGATGTTGTTTGCTTTAAGTTAGAGTTTTTAATCAATTTATTAATAACATCCTCACCCATCTGACGGTAAGTAGTCCATTTACCACCAGTTATAGTAAGCATCCCAGATTTTGAAATTATAATTTTATGACTGCGCGATATTTCTTTGGATTTTAAACTTCCTTCTTTTGGCATAGCTAAAGGCCGTAAGCCTGCAAAAACACTTTTTATATCAGATCGTTGCGGTTGTTTTTCCAAGTATCGTCCAGCTGTTTCTAAAATAAAATTAATTTCTTCTTCTAATGCTATTGGTTCTAACTCAGCATTTTCTTTCATTACATCTGTAGTTCCTACAATAACTTTGTTATGCCAAGGAACTGCAAACAAAACACGTCCATCTTTAGTCTTAGGAATCATAATAGCATAATTATCAGGAACAAATTTTTTGTCCAAAACTAGATGTACACCTTGGCTGGCACACACCATTTTTTTAGCGTTGGGAGTGTCTATTTTTATAATGTCATCAATAAAAACGCCTGTGGCATTAATTACATTTTTAGATGTTAGTTTGAATTCTTTACCGGTTTCTTGATCAACAGCAGTTACTCCAATTATCTTATTATTTTCTTTAATTAAGTCGATAACTTTCATGTAGTTTAAAACAATTCCACCTTTTTCAACTATGGTTTGGCATAAATTAATGCCATAACGCGTATCATCAAATTGCCCATCATGATATATTACACCACCTTTTAAACCTTTTGTTTTAAGTGTAGGAATACATTCTAATGTTTTTTTTCTAGAATATGGTATTGACCTTCCTAAGCTTAAACGACCGGATAATAAATCATAAATAGTTAATCCAATGGTATAAAAAGGTTGAACCCACCATTTATATGCAGGTATGATAAAAGCTTGGTCTTTAACTAAATGAGGTGCGTTTTGTTTCATTAATCCTCTTTCTCTTAAGGCCTCTTTTACGAGTGCAATATTTCCTTGTGCTAAATATCGTACACCACCGTGAACTAATTTTGTACTTCTACTTGAGGTTCCTTTGGTAAAATCATCTTGTTCTAATAATACAACTGAATATCCGCGTGATGAAGCCTCTAAAGCAATTCCTAGACCCGTTGCTCCACCACCAATTACAATAAAATCATAGTTACTATTACGTGTAATGGATTTTATCATTTTAGAACGATTCATAACAATTCTTTACTTTGATTAAAGTTGCTTAGTGTTGTAAATATAGAAAGAGTTTTTAGTAATGCAATTTCTTTTAGATATTGTTAAATATTGGATAATAACCCCTTCAATTTGATAAAAAAGAAGGGGGTTATAAAAGTTAAAAGAATAGATTGAAATTATACTTTCATAATTTCTGTATCTTTTATTTTGTAATGCTCATCAACTTCCGCACTAAACTTGTCAGTTAAATTTTGAATATCAATTTCAGCATTCGCTTTCATATCTTCAGAAGACTCATCTTTTTTTATTTCATTCATGGCTTCTCTTCGATCGTTTCTAATACTAACTTTTGCTGTTTCAGCTTCAGATTTTGCTTGTTTAGATAGTTCTAAACGCCTTTCTTCAGTTAATACAGGTACGTTTATAATAACAATTTCGCCATTATTCATTGGGTTGAATCCTAAGTTGGCATTCGTTATTGCTTTTTCAATTTCATGAAGCATATGTTTTTCCCAAGGTTGCACTGTAATGGTGTGAGCATCCATAGTTCCAACATTTGCAACTTGAGTTAATGGAGTTTGAGTACCGTAATAATCTACAGTTACACTCCCAATCATTGCAGGACTTGCTTTTCCAGCTCTAATATTTCTAAATTCTTTTTCTAAATGCGTAATAGCATTTTGCATTAATTCTTTTGTGCTATCTATAATAAAGGTTAATTCTTCAGTCATAACTTTAAAATTTAAAATAGGTGTTTATTTGTCAACTTTTGTACCAATGTTTTCTCCAGAAATTACTTTTTCAAGGTTTCCTTTTGTGTTCATATCAAAAACTACAATAGGTAAATTATTTTCCTGACTTAGTGTAAAAGCAGTCATGTCCATTACTTTTAAACCTCTACTCATAACATCTTTATATGTTATGGAATCAAATTTAATGGCATCTTTATGTTTTTCAGGATCTGAATTGTAAATTCCATCAACTCTTGTACCTTTTAAAATTACATCAGCATTTATTTCAATGGCTCTTAAAACTGCGGCAGTATCTGTAGTAAAATATGGATTTCCGGTACCACCTCCAAAAATTACAACACGCCCTTTCTCTAAATGACGAACTGCTCTTCTTTTAATAAATGGTTCTGCTACTTGTTCCATTTTAATAGCTGTTAGTAGTCTTGTTTTAATACCTGCATCTTCAATAGCACTTTGTAAAGCTAAACCGTTAATAACGGTTGCAAGCATACCCATATAATCTCCCTGAACTCTATCTATTCCATTACTTGCACCTGCAACACCTCTGAAAATATTCCCACCTCCAATTACTATGGCCACTTCAACGCCTTTTTGCACAATTTTTTTAATTTCTTCAGCATATTCAGCCAAACGGGTTGGGTCTATTCCATGTTGGCGTTCTCCCATTAGAGCTTCACCACTTAATTTTAAAAGAATTCTTTTATAAGCCATAATTTATTTAAAAGTTAAGCAAATATAAGAAATACTTTATGAAGTTTAATTAGAATGTTGCTGTTGAATTATGAGTAAATTAAATTATCATTTCTATTTTGTTTAGGTGAAAAATCTTCTTCAAAAAAATGATGCAATACTATATTTTGTATATTGAGCGTTGGAAAAATAAAAATCAAACCGATTATTAAGAGCAGTTAAGTTAAACAATAAAATTAATCTAATTTTAAATACTATGAGTTCAACTAATAACAAACAAAGTAATACGTTTATTCCAATATTAATTATAGCAGGATTATTTTTTATTTTTGGGTTTGTAACTT
>CAYPNJ010000084.1:0-6442 GCA_964412305.1 uncultured Lutibacter sp.
AAATTATAAGTTTTAGTTGGTTTATTATTTGGTTGGTTACCAAATATTGAATGAAGAAAGCCGTTTCACATGTGAAACGGCTTTTCTTTTTGTATAATTATTATTTGTAATTTTGCATAAAAAAATAAAAAAATCCAATTTATGGAAATTATAACACTCGAAAAAACAATTGAAAAAGCACTTGATAAATTAGGAGTTCAAGAACTTAATTTAGGAACTTCAACAGGTTCTAACTTCTTTGGAACTGGTGAAATTATTGAATCTTTTTCGCCAGTAGATGGAAAAAGCATCGGTAAAGTAGTTACAACAACAAAAGAAGAATTTGAAACGGTAGTTAGCGCAGCACAAAGCGCTTTTAAAACTTGGAAATTAGTTCCGGCACCTCAACGTGGTGAAATTGTTCGTCAATTTGGTGAAAAGCTACGTGAATTAAAACAACCATTAGGCGAATTAGTTTCGTATGAAATGGGAAAATCATTACAAGAAGGTTTAGGTGAAGTACAAGAAATGATTGATATCTGTGATTTTGCAGTTGGACTCTCTCGCCAATTACACGGTTTAACAATGCACTCTGAACGACCTGGGCACAGAATGTACGAACAATACCACCCACTTGGAATTGTAGGTATTATTTCTGCCTTTAATTTTCCTGTAGCTGTTTGGGCTTGGAATACTGCTTTAGCTTGGATTTCTGGTGATGTTTGTATTTGGAAAGCTTCAGAAAAAGCACCTTTATGCAGTATTGCTTGTCAAAATATTATTGCTGAAGTATTAAAAGAAAATAACTTACCTGAAGGTATTTCATGTATCGTAAATGGAGATTACAAAGTAGGCGAATATATGACTACCGATAAACGCATTCCATTAGTATCTGCAACAGGATCTATAAGAATGGGTAAAATTGTTGCTAAAACAGTTGCTGGACGTTTAGGGAAATCACTCTTAGAATTAGGAGGAAATAACGCTATTATTATTACGCCTGATGCTGATATTAAAATTAGTATTATTGGAGCTGTATTTGGAGCTGTTGGTACAGCTGGTCAACGTTGCACATCAACTCGAAGGTTAATTATACACGAATCTATGTACGATACTGTGAAAAACACCTTGGTTGATGCATACAAACAATTACGTATTGGAAATCCTTTAGATGAAAATAATCATGTAGGCCCACTAATAGATAAAGGTGCTGTAAAAATGTATGAAAATGCATTACAAAAAGTTGTAGAAGAAGGTGGTAATCTTTTAGTAGAAGGTGGTGTTTTAAGCGGTGAAGGATATGAAAGCGGTTGTTATGTAAAACCTGCTATTGCTGAAGCTGAAAATAACTTTGAAATTGTTCAAAATGAAACATTTGCTCCAATTTTATATTTATTAAAATACAGTGGTGATGTTAACAATGCTATTGAAATTCAAAATGGTGTAGTGCAAGGTCTTTCATCTGCAATTATGACTAATAACTTACGTGAAGCAGAAGCATTTTTATCTCAAGCAGGTTCAGATTGTGGAATTGCAAACGTTAATATTGGAACTTCAGGAGCTGAAATTGGTGGTGCTTTTGGTGGTGAAAAAGAAACTGGTGGCGGTAGAGAATCTGGTTCTGATGCTTGGAAAATTTATATGAGACGACAAACAAATACTATTAATTATACTACGGAGCTTCCTTTAGCTCAAGGTATAAAGTTTGATTTGTAATAATTGCCAAATTATTTTATTAAAAAACCGCTTTCATATGAAGCGGTTTTTTAATTTTTAACTTTTCTTAAAACTCTAACAGCTTCTTTATATTTTATATACGCTGATTTATCTTCGAGTTCTCTTAAAATTGTTCGGGCTTCATCAAGTTTTTGTTTTGCCTCTTCTAAGTTATTTAGCACACAAATTAAATAATTGGTTGGTAATTCTTTTAAATCTTCTAACTCACTAGTGGTAAGTGGTTGTTTTACTTTTAACTTATTTAAAATGGCATTGCAATTATTAAAAACATGATATAAATCTGTTTTATTAAACTGTGGTGGCTTAAAAAGTAATTCACTTACAATGTCGTGTTTGCCATTGTCTTTAAAATGAATAACTGTTTTTTCTAACGGATAATAATCAAATTCATCTTTAATTTTTAAATACACATATTCTGTTATTATAAACGATCTGTGATTGTACTCAATTTTAACTTCATCTAAAGCTGAATAAAAAAGACGTACTTGCTCATTAATTAATTCAATATCTACGCGAGAATAAAAAACTTTACCTCCAACTTTCTTTTTTATTCCAGCCCAACACAATACAAATTGTTCATTAAAAACTTTATATATTGGGTTATACGCTTGTTTGTGCCTTTTAAAAAAATTGAATACACCATCTAAAGTTAATTCAATATTATTACTTGCATTTACTTCAATTGCTTCTACAATGGCTTGATTCGTATTTTTTAACTCAAATTTACCCAAGGTTGACATTGAGTTACTACCTCTTCTAAAAAATATACGCCCTCTCACATATTTCCAGATTGATTTTTTTAATGATGTGATATTGTTGTTAGGGTGAATAGTTACTAAACCAACAACTTTATGACGCGGTAACCGAGGAAAAGGAATGTTTTCGTATTTAACTTGTGGTGGGTTTTCAAAATAGGAATTAACAAGGTTTTGAATTTTACTATCGTCAAAAAAATCAACACCCTCTATTTTATTAACTTGATCTTCAACTCCAATTACAATAAATGAATTATTTTTTGGATTTGAATTGGACAATGCACAAACGTGTTTTAGAAATTTAGCCTTTCCTTCATTCGTGTCTAATGAAATTTTACGCTTTTTATCATAAAAACTATTCTCATCATTATGAGCCAGTAAATTTTTAATAAGTAAACGCTTGTTAATCATTTCAGAAATTTATTCTCTATTTAAAATAGTTGGTGTAGCCTGTGCCGTTGGGTACACAACTAAATCTTCAATATTTACATGGTAAGGTCTTGTAACAACAAAATGTATAATATCTGCTATATCTTCAGCTTTCAATGCCTTAAACCCTTTATATACGTTTTTAGCTTTGGTTGTATCACCTTTAAAACGCACTTCAGAAAACTCGGTTTCAACTGCTCCGGGATGAATTGCTGAAACTCTTATGTTATGCTTGTTTAAATCTATGCGCATTGCTTTATTTAAAGCATTAACAGCGTGTTTTGACGCACAATATACATTTCCGTTTGGATACACTTCTTTGCCAGCTACTGAGCCAATATTAACTACAAAACCGGTATTGTTATCAATCATTTTTGGGAGTATTGCTTTTGAAACATAAAGCAACCCTTTTACGTTAATATCTAGCATCTTATCCCAATCTTCAATATCACCATCTTGAATAGTACTTAATCCATGTGCATTTCCAGCATTATTTATTAAAATATCTATTTGTTTAAATTCCTTCGGAAGGTTTTCAATTGCATTAAAAACTTCTTCTTTATTACTTACATCAAATTGTAATGTAGTAACATCTGTTAAGTTCCTTAGTTCATTTTCTAATTGAATTAATCGCTCTTTACGTCTTCCACAAAGTACTAATCTTATGTTGTTTTGTGCAAAAAGTTGTGCAGTTGCTTTTCCTATTCCTGAAGTTGCTCCTGTAATAAAGGCTGTTTTTTGATTCATGCGTACTGTTTTTATCTGAGATAAAGATACAAAAAAACCGCTCCGACCAAGGAGCGGCTTGACTTAATTGGTTATAAAAATAACCAACCAAAAATCAACTAACCAAACTTTATTTTAAATTTCTTCTTATTTTCGTTTCTCTTTGTACTTTAGTTCGTTTTCTACCCTCATTCCTTACAGTTTCTTTTGACGAACTTTCTTTTAAATATTGAATGTATTGTCTTCCTGAGAATTCATACGTTGTTCCAGAATTTATATGGTACAAACTAATCCTTGCATCATTTATAACGGTTAACTCAAACTCTTCATTGTCTCCAAAGTCATAATCTAATGTTAAAATTTTTAGATTATCATAACCCTGTACATTTGCCACCGAATAATCACCTACATAATCCCAATATATATCTGCAATATTTGTGCCAACTTCATCTTGTGACGAATAAAATGTTGTAATATTTTCAGGTGTAAAACTTAAAAAGTTTTCATTGTCAAATTCATTTAATTCACCTGCTGTACTTACAAATGTTTTTTCCCAAGCGTTGTATTCTTGTAAAAAATATTCAATGTTATCGTAAAACACTAAATCATAGTCGAAATTATATTTTTGATAGCCTTCTAAATAATACGAAACATTGTTGTAGTTATCTATCAATTTAATTCTATCGCTTGATAATTGCACCACATCAAAATCGTAATAACCATCTAAATTATGATCTATTTCTAAAATTCCATTATACGTATCATAATATCCAATTTGAATACCATAACCATTTCCTGTTGCTCCAATACCAACTAAATTATTATTTACCCATAATTTCCCATTTAAAAAGGAAACTGTAAATGCTTTTGATAAAAACGGAACATCTCCAGTGCCTGTTGTACTGTTGTAATCTACATACCATAAATCATAAGCTATAACCACCTCTTCAAGGTTTACATAATATGGGTCGTTAATATCGTCTATTACAACACTACAAGATGTAACTGCTATTCCAATAAACATGGTTGCAAAAAGTAATTTTAAAGTCCTCATAATTATTTATTTTTTGATTCTATTAATAAGAATTTCAAAATCTGTGCCAAAAAAATTATATTTACTTAACAGTAGGTTTTTTTATTGATAAAATTGAACGTATGAGCGTAAAAATAAAATGGGGTATTATTGGCCTTGGAAAAATTGCAAATAAGTTTGCTAGCGAATTATTATTAGTCGAAAATTGTAGTTTAGAGGCTGTTGCTTCAAGAAATATTGAAAAAGCTAGTTCCTTTTCTAAGAAATACAAGGCAACTAACTTTTATGATTCATATGAAGAATTACTTCAAAATAAAGCGGTTGATATTGTTTATATAGCTACCCCTCATAATTCACATGCACATTATACAATCTTAGCCTTAGATCATAAAAAAGCTGTTTTATGCGAAAAACCTTTCGCTATAAATAAAAAACAAGTATTACAAATGATTGATGCTTCAAAAAAGAATCAAACTTTTTTAATGGAAGCTATGTGGACTCGTTTTTTACCAACAATAAAAAAGATTAAAAAAAGTATTGACAACGGTGAAATTGGAGTAATAAAATATCTAAATGCTGACTTTTCTTTTAAAGCAAATTTAGAAATTCAACGGATTCATGATAAAAAATTAGGTGGTGGATCATTACTTGATATTGGTATTTATCCCGTTTTTTTAGCGTATTTAGTATTAGGAATTCCGAAAAATATACACGCAAAAGCTCACTTTTTTAAAACTGGTGCAGATTCTCAATTAGCAATGCTTTTTAATTATAATAATGCACAAGCATTACTATTTAGCAGTTTTAACGCTACTTCAAAAAGAACAGCTAAAATAAGTGGTACTCTTGGTGAAATAGTATTTGATCTTCCTTGGAATGAAACAAATTCTTATTCTATACAAAAAAACAATGAAGCAGAAACCTTAATTTCATTACCAAGCATTGGAAAAGGTTTTACACATCAAATTATTGAATGTAACACTTGCCTACAGCAACATAAAATTGAAAGTGATACTTGGACACACCAAAACAGTTTAGAATTAATTACTTTATTAGATGCAATTAGAAAACAAATTAACTTAAGCTATGATGATGATACTTTATAGTTTTTGAGGAGAATTGGATTTTACTTTTTCAATATTATCAATCTTACAATAATGCATCTTCTCTTTATAAAAATAGCTTACCACAGCTTCATTCTCTTTAAGTTTAAAAGGAATTTTTAACGTTGTATTTGGTGGTGCATTTCCATACTCATTTACAGCGTTTTCATGCAAAATATAATCTGGTTTTGTTTTTGAATATATAAAAGAACCTACATACTGAGGTTTCTCTGATGTGAAATTTTGTTTTAGTGAAACTTTCATATTTCTAAAATAAACGGTGTCCAATTTAATTTCAGAATTGTCTATATGTATATTAATTAACAATCCTTTTACACCCGGCTGACCACCAACCCAAGTATTGTAAGTTGCATTAATAACTTTAAAAGGATGTGTATTACTAGGTGTAATTTGAGCAATATTTTTTGAAGTATTACAACTCATTACTAACAAAGTTGCTAATCCAAAAAGCAGGGGTGTAAAATATGTTCTCATAACTATATGTTTATATTACAGTTTACAAATTGCATGCCAAACTACAAAAAAACAGCTTATCAAAAATTGATAAGCTGTTTTAAAATTTTATGTTTTAGTTTTTAAACTAATTGTTAAGAGCTTCCGCTCCTTTTAAGAATTTGGCTGCACTAACGTTACGCCTAATTGTTAAGAGCTTCCGCTCC
>CAYPNJ010000084.1:6542-7694 GCA_964412305.1 uncultured Lutibacter sp.
TTTTAAGAATTTGGCTGCACTAACGTTACGCCTAATTGTTAAGAGCTTCCGCTCCTTTTAAGAATTTGGCTGCACTAACGTTACGCCTAATTGTTAAGAGCTTCCGCTCCACCAACAATTTCTAATATTTCGTTTGTAATTGCTGCCTGACGCGCTTTGTTGTACGTTAATAATAAATCATCACGCAATTCGGTAGCATTATCTGTTGCTTTATGCATTGCGGTCATACGTGCACCGTGTTCTGATGCAAATGAATCTCTAATCGCTTTGTACAATTGTGTTTTTAATGATTTAGGAATCAATTGTAACACAATTTCAGCTTTATTAGGCTCAAAAATATAGTCGATATTTGTTGTTGTGGCTCCTTCAATTGGTGCAATTGGTAAAAACTGTTCAATAGTTTCTATTTGAGTTGCAGCATTTTTGAATCTGTTATACACTAATTCAATTTTATCATACTGTCCTGAAGCAAATAAATCCATAATATTTTCAGCAATTACAGCTACATTATCAAATGTTAAATCATCATAAACTTCATTTTGATTTTCAACAATCGTATAATTCTTCACTAATATATCGTTCCCTTTTTTTCCAATTGTTAAAAGGTCAACTTTTTTTCCTGTGTAATTATCTTCAATGTTTTTAATAGTTGCTTTAATTACTGATGAATTAAAACCTCCGCACAAACCTCTATTTGAAGTAATTACCACTAATAATACTTTTGAAACTTCTTTTTGCTCAGAATAAACGCCACCTACTTCACCTTCTAAAGTTGCACTTAAACTTTGTAATAGTTCTGTTAACTTATCAGCATACGGACGCATTTGCGTAATTGCATCTTGCGCTTTTTTCAACTTTGCAGCCGATACCATTTTCATGGCACTGGTTATTTGCATTGTTGAACCAATGGATGTAATTCTGTTACGTATTTCTTTTAAGTTTGCCATTTTAAATTTGGTATCTAGTATTGAGTACTGAGTATTTAGAAAATTAATTTTAAATACTCAGTACCAAAATCTATTTTAAGCGTATTTCGCTGAAATTTCTTTCGCAGCACTTGTTAAGGTGTCAATAACCTCATCTGTTAATTTACCTGCTTTTAAAATGTCTAGCGTATCTCTGTGTTTTGCATTTAAATATTGAATGTAATCA
>CAYPNJ010000085.1:0-7648 GCA_964412305.1 uncultured Lutibacter sp.
CCATCAATTCCCCAGCCTTGTAAAATCCAATTCATGAATTTTTCATTTCCTGGCCTTCCAACATGGTAGGCAATCTCATTATGACGATCTTCAAGAATTGCTTTTCTAATACGAGCAGCAATTGTATCTAATGCATTATCCCAAGAAATACGTTCCCATTCTCCATCTCCTCGTTTTCCTTTTCTCTTCAAAGGGAAAAGAATTCTATCTGGATCTGTAATTTGATTAATTGTTGCTGGGCCTTTCGCACAGTTTCTACCTCTACTTCCTGGATGAAAAGGGTTTCCTTCAAACTTTTTAACTTCTTGGGTTTCCTTATCAATAAACGCTGTTAAACCACAAGCACTTTCACAATTAAAACAAGTGGTTGGAATAATTTGATATGTTTTTTTCTCTTTTTTAGGCCATACTTTTGGGTTGTACTCTACCCAATTATCCCATTTCTCTGGTGGTGGGAAATTCTCATATAATTGAGCAACTTCTTCATCAGAAAATTGACGCATATCGCCATCAAATTCTTGATACCCTTCTTTGTGCAGATTTGGAATAATTCCTAACTTTTCTGCTATATTTTCTATAAACGATGGTTTTTTATAACCCATAATTTCTCTATTTTAAATTAAGCTAATGGAATTCTTTGAGGTGCTTCCACCCAAATTTTTTCAGTAATTAAAATTCCTATTAATACACATATTCCTGAAACAACTGCTACTAATTCTCCATTTCCAAAGAACAATAATACTAATGGAATTATGTTTCCTATTAATACCGTTACAAACCAAAATAGATTTTTATATCTTCCCTTAGTAATCATATCAACCACTTTTTTAGCAGCTGTTGTAGGATGTGTTATTGTTAATTCAGTTACCAATGTAAATAAGTTAACTACCAATGCAATTATCATTGTGTTTTTTAGAATGCTCATCCAATCTTCGCTACCAAAAATTAATGCAGCAATCACAAAAATTGCAGTACCAGCCATTACACTATGAACTAACATATGTAGTGGTAATGTTGGACTTTGCCAAAAATCACGACCTTTTGCTTGTGCGAATAAAAATGCTGTATAAATGGCTAGTAAAACTGCAAAAATAGCTGTTACCCATAATAAAATAGTTTCTCCTGTATTTATTTCAAAGAATGTCATTGCTCCCCATACTGTTACTAACAATCCGAAAACAGTAATTGTATAACCTCCTTTAACTAACCAAGAATTCCATTGTGGACGTAATAAAACGTTTAAGAAACGGTCTGGCCTGTCAAGATCCATTACCAAGAATAAACCTGTTAATGCTAAGAATGTTAATGAGATTCCTGCTGACCATAATTTAGCTGTTGTAGAAACTTCATAACCTAACATAATTGCCAAAAATGGAATTAAAAATGCTCCTGCAGCAATTGCTTTTGTAAATACATAAGCCGAAACTTCCCATCCCCACAAAATACCTTTATCTGGCGTATCGTAAACTCTTCGAGCTTTTCCTGTTAACACATCAATATAATTTGGATTCTCACTTTCTTTTTTCTGATAGGCAGCTTCAATTTCGTTATTTATTGACATTTGCAATAAATCTACATCGTCATTTGTGTGCATCATTTTTTCTGCTGCTTTTGCAAAATGCCCAACTCCACGTGCTTGTGAACTCCATAAACTTGGCCCAGATTTGTCTGTTGCTTCAGGAACTAAAGACGCATCGTCACCATCTATATAAAACAAGTTTGGATTTGTACCTTTTTCTGGTTTACGAACCTTTACAGCTTGACGAGCTAATAATTGTGAAATTTCTGTACTAGGGTTATGCATATCACCCGCAATAATTGCATGTTCTGGACAAACTGAAACACACGCTGGTTCTCGACCAACATCTACTCTGTGTGCACAGTAATTACATTTTGCTGCTGTGTTTGTGTCAGGATCTATATACAACGCATCGTATGGACAGGCTTGCATGCAAGATTTACAACCAATACAACGGTTGTTGTCAAAATCTACAATACCATCTTCGCGCGTATACAATGCTTCAACTGGACAAATTTCCACACAAGGTGCATCTGTACAATGGTTACATCGCATCACAGAAAAAATTCTTCTTGTATCTGGAAATTCTCCTTTTTCTACCTGCTTAACATAAGTTCTGTTAACACCAATAGCTACATCATGTTCTGATTTACAAGCCGTTGTACAAGCATGACAGCCTATACATTTTCGGTTGTCAATAATAAAACCGTACTTCATTTTTTTATAAAATAAATTGAATTAAAACAAATTTAGCTATTGGTCATGTTTGTTTTGTGATGAACTTCACATAAGTAATTATTTAGAATGAATTTAAATAGCGAATGATTTATATTCACCAGAAATAAATTACTTTTGTACATCATTTTAAATCAACTTATGAAAATTCAAGTCTTGTTTTTTGGAATTACAACCGATTTGGTAGGTGGAAATTCTATCCCATTTAATTTAAAAGAAAAAACTACTATTGAAGAGTTGAAAACAGCACTTATTTTAAAGTATTCCTCTTTAAAAAATATTCATGAATTTGCAATTGCCATAAATGAAGAATATGCAACTAATGATGTGATTCTTAAAGACGGTGATATTGTAGCTGTAATTCCGCCGGTAAGCGGTGGTTAATTTCTAAGATATTTCTTATCTGTATAAAAAGTTCCAAATGGAACTAATGAAGCTCCAAGAATAACCCAAAAAGTTTTAGACTTCCATTTTAATTCATATTTCAACATAATAGTGAATACAACATAAATAAGAAATAATATTCCGTGTGGCATTCCAAGCATTTTAACATACGAATCATTCTCTGCTAAATATTTTATTGGAGTTGCAATAAATAACAATAGTATAAACGATAAACCTTCTAATAAACTAATTACTCTAAATGCATTCTTCATATGATTTTCTTAAAATTAAAGATTTTGCAATAATAGACTTTAGATTTGTTAAATTAGCCAAATATTAGTTAAAAAATAATGGCTGACAGAACATCAATAAAAATTACTTCAGAAAAATTAAGTTTACAAAATTGTGTCGATTTTGTTGTAGATGATTCTTGTGGAGGTATTGCTACTTTTATTGGTACAGTTAGAAATGCTACTCAAAACAAAACAGTTACTTTACTAGATTTTAGCGGATACGAACCTATGGCTATTAAAGAAATGAAAAAAATTACTAATAAAGCTTTAGAAAAATTTTCAATTCATAAAATTGCCATCCATCATGCTGTTGGAGAATTACAAATTGGTGCAATTCCAGTAATTATTGCTGTTTCCTCGGCTCATAGAAAAGCTGCTTTTGAAGCCTGTGAATATGCTATTGACACTTTAAAGGAAACGGTTCCTATTTGGAAAAAAGAGCATTTTGAAGATGGTGAAATTTGGGTAAACTCGCACCCTTAAATAATTTTCATTTTTTTCAATAAAAAAGAGGCGTTCATATTTTTACAAATACCACCCTTTAATTTATAATCAAAATACAATTCGTCGTTGATAATTTCAGCATCAAAATAATAGTTTTTTACAGCTGATAAATCATTTTCAATCTCACACAAACTCAAATCGTGTGTTGCAATAATTCCTGTAGATTTTGAATTAACCAATTTTTCTACATATTTTTTTGATCCAATAGCTTTATCAGTACTATTTGTTCCTTTTAAAATTTCATCTAATATTATAAAATACTCTTCATTTTTAATTTGATCAACAATAAATTTTAATCGTTTTAATTCGGAAAAGAAATAAGATTCATTATCCGCTAAAGAATCAGAAGTTCTCATACTTGTAATTAATTTTATTGGTGCATACTCAAACTCATCAGCGCAAACTGGCAAACCTATATTTCCCATAACTATTGCCAAAGAAACTGTTCTTAAAAAAGTACTTTTCCCTGCCATATTTGCTCCAGTAATAATAAAAAACTGTTTATTCTGAATCCTAAAATCATTATCAATACGCTGTGATTTACTCAATAAAGGGTGTCCTAAATTTTTTGAGGAAATTATTCCTTTACTTGTATTAATTTCAGGAAAAACATAATTAGGATGGTTAAATGCAAAATTTGCCAAAGAGTTTTGAGTATCGAAAAAAGCAATTACCTGAAACCAGTTTTCTACTTTATCTTTATAATTATATATCCATTTTTCTACTTTATTAACTTGCTCTAAATCACGTAGAAAAAAACCATTACCTATAATTGCGATTATCAAATTATTACGTTGATCAAAGGAGTCTAATACCTTAGAAAACTTCGCGAAAATTAATGATGCTTTTTGAGTTTCTGTTTTAATTTCCTGTTGTTTTTGTTTTAAAATTTTTGAGGTAAAAGAAATTGATTCTATTTCATTTAACAACTTATGATATTGTTTAAAAGTATCTTTTGCTTTACTAGCATCATCATATAGCTTACTAATCTTTTTTAAATATGCTCCTGAAATACCTAACCCAAATAAAAACCAAATTAATAATAGTTGTTCTGGAATAATTTGAAAAATAAGTAGTGTAACTAAAACTAAAGAAATTATCGAAAAAACTTTTGGTAAAAACACTATAAATTTTGGAAATACTGTATTATAGTTATGAATCCAATTAACAATTTCTTTAGCTGGATGTTCAACTTTAACCAAACTAGCCAACGCAGAAAATTGCTGTCTCCATTTAGGTTGTTGACTTAGTTCATTAATTGCACTTTGCTTTTCTTTAATGTTAGAAATGTTGTTGTTTAATAATAAATTAACAAACTTTTGCCTTCCTTCATTTGTAGCTGTTCTATTGCAATATTGAAAAAAAGAACCTTTTCCAAACAAGTCAATATCATAACTAAATGCATGTGCTGGGTTTATAAATTCATTTCCTTCATTTAATAAAAAATAATCTCTATTTAAAACTTTCAACTCTGTTTTATTTATCTCAAGTAAAGCTTTATTTAGATTGCTTTTATTTTGTAATTTAAAATGCCTAAATAACAAATACACAAATAAAATTGCGCCAAGAACAACTACTGAAATTACAAGTTTTATAATTTCAGAAAATATATAAGTACTTAAAACTACGCTTAAAAAAACAGTTAATCTTAATATACTAGACATTGCTAGTTTCTTTTTAAGCAATATCAACTCTTCCTCAAAATGTAATTTTTGAGTTGTATAAAATTCTAATGGTTTTTGCATTTAATAATTATTTATTCCTTCAAACAAACTAAACACATTTAAAGAAGGGTGTTTTTCCTTTATTTTTAAGGTCACATCGTAACTTGTTATGCCTTTTTCACAAACAATAACATAATCTTTATCGAAATTTGGAATGAATTCAGCTACGTTAAAAGTTTTATAAGGCGTTTTTTGATAAATATCAAAAGGAAGAAATGTGTTTTCATTATTGTAAACACTAATAATTTCTATATTTTTTGACTTTATTTTATTTTTTAATTCTGAAGCTGTAATTAATAACGCACTATCTTGTGTTGTACAATATGTATCTAAATAATTTGACTTTTTAAAAATATCTTGAAAAATTAATGATTTATTTTTCTTTAATTTAATCTTAAATTGGCTATTCTCAAGCGCATTATAAATTAACAATTGATTGGTTAATAATTTACCAGTTTTAGTGATTAGTTTTAATACTTCATTTACCTGCAACAGAGCAATAATTCCAACAATTGGGTTTAAAGTTCCGGCTTCCTCGCAATTAGGAATATCTGTAGCAATTGTAGGAAATGCATCGCGTAAATTACACGTATAATCGCCGTCGCCATTTAATACATTAAAAGTAGCAACATAACCATCAAATTTATATAATGAACCATACACCAACGGCTTTTTAGCTAATACACACGCATCGTTTATAAGGTACTTTATTGGTAAATTATCTGTTCCTTCAACAACAACATCGTAGTTTGAAATTAATTCTAAAATAGAGTTTTTGTTTACAGCTTCATTGGCAAAAGTAACTTTGGTAAAAAGAGCTCGTTTTTTAATTTCATTTGCTAAAATTTCTGCTTTTGGTTGCTGAATATCTTCAACTTTAAAAAACACTTGTCTGTGTAAGTTTGAAACTGAAACTGTATCAAAATCAACTAAATGCAATTCTCCAATCCCGCTTGTTGCTAAATAAATAGCTATTGGGCTTCCTAAACCTCCACATCCAATTACCAAAACTTTTGCTTTTTGAAGTAAGTTTTGACCTTCTTCACCAATTTCTGATAAAGTAGTTTGACGTTGAAAATAATCTTCTTTTTTGAAGTCCATTATTGATTTATTTTAGCTTTACCGTTTTCATTTAAATAGTATTTTTTATCACTTATACTATAGTACTTCTCTAACTTATTAAGATACTGAAAATACTGCATATCTCCAAAACCATAAACAGTTTGTTCATCCTGCCAAATTAGAAGATTTTTAACAATTTCTCTTTCTGAAAACGAATTAGAATTTATAATCTCTAAAATTTTAGTTGAAATTTGGTTTAATCCATTTTTGTTTGGAAATCTCATTAAATGTTGATTGATTGCCAATTGTAAATACTGAAATTTTGAAGATTGATTAAAGTTAAAATTCTTTAGTTGTTCAAAATCATTTTTAACAAACACATTCCAGCATTCTTTTGCATATTCTAAACTAGTTTTACTAAGTGTAATTTTATTATCATATAAAGTTTGGTATTCTTCAGAAGAATAATTTGATAACGGTTGTAATTGCTCTTTTCCTTCTTCATTACCGGTACAAACTAAATAATAATTTACTTTTTTCACATAGTTATCTAGCAAATAAGTACACAATGCCAGCAAATTAACTTGGCAAAACAAATCAAATTCAAACCATAAAACAACTTCGTTATAAACCGATACATCTTCTAATTTTACAATTTCTTTAATAGTTTTATCGAAATATTCTAACCTTTCAACTCCTAATTCATTTTCGAAAAAAGTATATCTATTTAACCAAAATTCATCACTTCCAACATTCTTATGCAAAGGACCATCACACAATAATTCTCTCCAAACAATAACATCACCTTTAATTTCAGAATTTTCTAAAATTTTAGCGGTACTATCTCCGTTCAAAACGTGAAGTGTTTTAGTCATTTATTTCTTTATGTGCAGCCTTAAATTCTTCAGGAGTATTTATGTTTCTTATCAAATCATCGTCAACTTCAATAATTTCAACATCAGAATTTATCAATACTTTTCTCGGGCAAGAATATCCTTGTGCTAAATAATTTAATAATAAAGTATAACTTTTTGGCTCCCAAATTGTAATTAAAGGCTCTGGAAATTGTTTATCTTTCCCTTTAATAGTTGTAGCAGCTTTTGAAGGGTTTCTATGTTTTAACAACAATTGAATCACCTCATTATTTACAAAAGGCAAATCGGTTGCAATAACCAGCCAAGCAACATCTGGATTTTCTTGAAAAGCTGAGCAAATTGCTCCAAACGGTCCAAGTCCAATAAACTTGTCGGTAATTTTATTTTTAATTTCAATTTCTTGAGCTGATCGAACCGATAAATACGTTTTTAAATTATTTTTCTCTAATAATTCAATCGCAACATCACGCTGATTTTTACCATAAAACTGTAGCGTTCCTTTATCTGTTCCCATTCGAACACTTTTTCCACCAGCTAATACTAATCCTTGAA
>CAYPNJ010000086.1:0-7466 GCA_964412305.1 uncultured Lutibacter sp.
AAAGTATTACGAGAATTAAACATTTCGTTAGATAGAGCTGTTGAGCATTTAGCAGGCAGTGGTGTTGAAATTGAAGCAAGACCTACAACAAAAATATCTAATGAGGAGTACGAAATACTTTTGGATGGTTTTCAAACTGATAAAAGTAAAAGAGTAGCTTCTAAAGAGGTAAGCGAAGAAAAGCGAAAAGAAAAAGAAGCAATTAAAGTTGCTCTTGAAGAAAAGCTAGAACAAAAGCGCCTTGAAGAAGAAGCTAAAAGAGTAGTTGTTAAAGCCAAAGCTGAAAAATTAGAGTTTAAAACAGTTGGGAAAATTGAAATTGAGCAAAATGAGACTGAATCTTCGAAAGAAGAGCCAAAAGTTGCTGAAGTTGAAGAAAAACCAATTGTTGAAGAAAAACCAGAAGTAGTAGTTAAAAAGCCTACGCCAATTAAAGAAGCTAAAGTTGAAGCCCCAAAAGTAGAAGAAGTTAAGGAGGGAGCGCCTAAAGCTGTTGAGAAAAAGGTAGAGCAATCAAAAGTTGTAAAGAAAGAGGTAAAACAATCAGCTAAAAAAGAGAGAGAAAAAGAAGTTGTAAAAGAGGAAGTTAAAGCTAAAGAAGTTGCTGAAATACCTAGTACAATTACAACCAAGTATAAAAAGTTAGACGGGCCAAGAATTACGGGTAAAACAATTGATTTAAAACAATTTGAAAAACCTAAAAAGAAAAAGCCAGAAGCTGTTGTTAAAAAAGCAGCTACCGATGCTAATAAAAAGAAGCGTAGAAGAATTGTTAAAAAAGCACAACCTCTTAATACAAGAAGACCAGGAGGGGCAGGTCAAAATAGACCAGGAAATAGAGGTCCTCAAAGACCAGGTGGTAGAAAACAAATTATAAAAGTTGAACCAACTGAAGCTGACGTACAAAAACAAGTTAGAGAAACCTTAGAAAAACTTCAAGGGAAATCTAAAAAAGGAAAAGGAGCTAAATATAGAAAAGATAAAAGGGATCAACACCGTCAACAAACCGAAATTGATCAGGAATTACAAGCATTTGAGAGCAAAGTACTTAAAGTAACAGAATTTGTTACTGTAAGTGAAATTGCAACGATGATGAACATACCTGTAACAGATATTATTTCGGCATGTATGTCTTTAGGAATGATGGTTACAATGAATCAGCGATTAGATGCAGAAACATTAACTATAGTTGCTGAAGAATTTGATTATACTGTAGATTTTGTAGGAGCCGAAGTTGAAGAAGCCATTGAAGGACACGTTGACACGGAAGAAGAATTAGAGTTAAGGGCTCCTATTATTACTATAATGGGACATGTAGATCACGGTAAAACATCGTTATTAGATTTTATTCGTGAAGAAAATGTAATAGCAGGTGAATCTGGAGGTATAACACAGCATATTGGAGCTTATGGAGTTGAATTAAAAAACGGTCAAAAAATAGCATTTTTAGATACACCTGGTCACGAAGCATTTACAGCAATGCGTGCTCGTGGTGGGCAGGTTGCAGATATTGTAATTATTGTAATTGCGGCAGATGATGATGTAATGCCTCAAACAAAAGAAGCAATAAGTCATGCGCAAGCAGCCGGAGTGCCAATTATTTTTGCGATTAATAAAATTGACAGACCAACTGCAAACCCAGATAAAATTAAAGAGCAACTTTCTGCAATGAATCTTTTAGTTGAAGATTGGGGTGGTAAAATTCAATCACATGAAATTTCAGCCAAAACTGGTCAGGGAGTAGATGAGCTTCTTGAAAAAGTTATACTTGAAGCAGAAATGTTAGATTTAAAAGCGAATCCAAACAAGCAAGCTTTAGGAACTGTTGTTGAAGCACTATTAGATAAAGGGCGTGGATATGTATCCACTATTTTGGTTCAAGAAGGAACTTTAAAAATTGGGGACTATATGTTGGCTGGTAAAAACAGCGGTAAAGTGAAAGCAATGTTTGATGAGCGTGGGAATAGTATGATAGAAGCAGGTCCATCAACACCAGTTTCAATACTAGGTTTAGATGGTGCGCCGCAGGCTGGAGATAAATTCCACATTTTTGAAGATGAAAAAGAAGCAAAACAAATTGCAACTAAGCGTTCTCAATTACAGCGTGAGCAATCTGTTAGAACACAACGTCATATTACTTTAGATGAAATTGGAAGAAGAATTGCCTTAGGTGACTTTAAAGAATTAAACATTATATTAAAAGGTGATGTTGATGGTTCTGTTGAAGCCTTAACAGATTCTTTCCAAAAACTTTCTACGGATGAAATTCAAGTAAATATAATTCATAAAGGTGTTGGAGCAATTACAGAATCAGATATATTGTTAGCATCAGCTTCAGATGCAATTATTGTTGGGTTTAATGTAAGACCTTCTGGAAACGCAAGAACGTTAGCTGATAATGAAGAAATTGATGTAAGAACATATTCAATTATTTACGATGCAATTAATGATTTACGTGATGCAATGGAAGGTATGCTTTCTGCAGAAATTAAAGAAGAAGTAATAGGTAATGTTGAAATTAGAGAAGTTTATAAAATTTCTAAAGTTGGAAACATTGCAGGTTGTATGGTTGTTAGTGGTAAAATATTAAGGACTTCTAAAATTAGAATTATTAGGGATAGTGTTGTTGTTCACTCTGGTGAATTAACTGCATTAAAACGTTTTAAAGATGACGCTAAAGAAGTGACAAAAGGTTTCGACTGTGGTATTCAAATTAAAAACTACAATAATATTGAAGTTGGTGATGTTATTGAAGCGTACCATGAAGTAGAGGTTAAAAAGAAGCTGAAACGAAATTAAACATAGATTTACAAAATAAAAAAAGCGTGCAATTGCACGCTTTTTTTTATATTCTGTCTTCTAAAACAATTGCACCATTAAATTTCCTTTTAATGATGTTTAATACTTTATCAGCTTCTAAACGAGTTCTAAAATTTCCTACCTGAGTTTTCCATTCAGGAGTTTTATAAATAATTTTGGTGGTATATTCAGGATATGCAACATCAAAATTTAATTTAATTTTATAGGCTTCAGTCTCATTTCCGTTAAATAACTGTATTTTATAGACAATTGAATTTTTATTTTTTTTATTAAAGTCTCTTTTTTGTTCAATAACAGTGTTGATTTTTTCACTTTCACTTTGTGAATAGATATTACCAATACCCAATATTAGGGCTAAAAATGTAGTAAAAAATATTTTTTTGGATGAAATTATCATAATAATTTAAATTTTGTTCAAATTTATAGTTTTCATTTAAATGACTATGTATTAATTTGTTATTTAGAATGAATATAAATTACATTTAACACAATTATAACATGTTGAGGTTTGTTTATAAATGCTATTTTTGTCAAATCGTTTAAAAATGACTTAAGTCATCTATTTTTAAATGAAAATATTGTACCAAACAAGAAAGAAAAGATTTTTTTTAAGTATGAAAAGTGTGAAATTACACAGTCCTTTATCAAGATTAGTCATTAACAGTCTTGCTTTCCTTTTACTTTTTTCCCTTAATTTATCGGCTCAAGAAGGCGATGTAGCAAATGGAGAGAAACTCTTCAAATCTACATGTGCAGCTTGCCATAAATTAGATAAAAAACTATTAGGCCCTGCTCTAAAAGGTATTACCGAAAAGAGAGAACAAGAATGGTTAATAGCATGGATTAAAGATAGTCCAGCGATGATTAAATCAGGTGATAAACTAGCAATTCAAGTTTTTGAAGAAAACAACAAATTGCCAATGGTAGCGAATCCTCAATTATCTGATCAAGATATTATTGATATTTTAGCCTACACAAAAGGTGAACCAGCAGCACCAAAAACTGCTCCAATTGTTCAAGAAGTTGATCCAGGAGTAGCTCGTGGAAAGAAGATTTACAAAGCTAATTGTGCAGCATGTCACAAAATGGAAGGGAATTTAATAGGCCCTGAACTTTTGAAAATTGGAGATAAGCGAGAAGCAGATTGGTTAAAACTTTGGATTAAAGACAACAATGCTTTAGTTGCTTCAGGTGATAAATTGGCAAAAGAAGTTGCTGACAGTACTCCTGCAGCAATGACTCCATTTCAACACCTTTCAGATAAAGATTTAGACGATTTGTTGAAATATTTTGCAGTAGGCGATGTTAAAAAAGTTGTTGCAACTTCTACATCAGCTAAAGAAGAAGAAATATTTAATAAGCCAGGTTTAGGTGTGTTATCAACACTTATAATAACTCTTTTAGCATTTATTTTACTTTCAATTATTGTAGCAGCAACAACAAATAAAAAAGTTGTTGAAGATGAAGAGTCTACAGTAAGCATGTTAAAAACATTAATTTTTAACCCTTTCTTACGTTTCTTGGCAATACTATTTTTCTTATTGTTAGGGGCTTGGTTACTATTTGGGTGGTTAATGCAAATTGATGTGAATGAAGGATATCAACCAATTCAGCCAATTGCATTTTCACATGCAGTACATGCTGGAGATAATAAGATAGATTGTCAATACTGTCACTCTTCTGCAAAAAACAGTAAAACATCAGGTATTCCTTCGGTAAACGTTTGTATGAACTGTCATAAATCTATTACAGAGTATAATGGAGAATTATTTGGAGATCATTCTAAAGAAGATTTAGATAATGAAATTCAAAAAATTTATGATGCTGTAGGTTGGGATAAAGACAATTTGAAATACATTGAAGGTGCTGAACAAAAGCCAATAGAATGGGTTAGAATTCACAATTTAGCAGATTTTGTATATTATAATCACTCACAGCATGTAACAATTGCGGGTATTGATTGTCAGAAATGTCACGGGCCTGTTGAAGAAATGCATGAAGTAAAACAATTCTCACCACTTACTATGGATTGGTGTATTACTTGTCATAGAGAAACTGAAGTAGACTTAACGGAAAATGGGTATTACAAAAATATTCACGATCAGTTAGCAAATAAGTACGGTGTAGAAAAAGTGACTGAAGCTCAAATGGGAGGTTTAGAATGTGGTAAATGTCACTATTAATAATAATTACCAAGTAAATAACAAAATATAAAATGGCATCAAACAAAAAATACTGGAAAAGTGTTGAAGAGCTAAAAGAAAATAGTTCTATTGTTGATACGTTAAGACAAAACGAGTTTGTTGAAGAAATTCCAACGGATGAATTTTTAGGGAACAAAGAAAACTTAGAAGCTTCATCAACAACACGTAGAGACTTTTTAAAATATGTAGGATTTACAACAGCAGCGGCTTCATTAGCAGCTTGTGAAGGTCCTGTGGTAAAATCGATTCCTTATGTAATTAAACCAGATGATATAATTCCTGGTGTTGCAGAATATTATGCAACAACAATGGCTGATGGTTTTGATTTTGCAAATGTATTAGTAAAAGTAAGAGAAGGACGTCCAATTAAAATTGAACCAAACAAAGAAGCAAACGGAAGTACAAATGCACGTGTGCAAGCTTCAGTATTATCATTATATGATAGTCTTCGATTAAAAGCACCAAAAGCTAGTGGTGCTGAAATTTCTTGGGCAGATGTAGATAGTCAAATTGTAGCAAAACTAAATGAAGTTAAAGAGGCGGGTTTGCCTGTTGCACTTTTAACAGGTACTTGTGCAAGTCCTTCAACTAAAAAATTAGTAAATAAATTAAAAGAAACATATGGTAATGTTAGCCATGTAGTATATGATGCAGTTTCAGAATCAGCAGCGTTAGATGCTTTTAATGAAATGTATGGTACAAGAGCTTTACCAGATTATAAGTTAGAAAAAGCAGACGTTATTGTTTCTATAGGTGCAGATTTCTTAGGAGATTGGCAAGGTGGAGGTTTTGATGCCGGTTATGCAAAAGGACGTGTTCCAACCCTTGGAAAAATGTCGCACCATGTTCAGATAGAATCGAATATGACGTTATCAGGAGCAAATGCTGATAAACGTGTTATGGTGAAACCATCTCAACAACATTCAGCTTTAATAAAATTATATCAGGCTGTTGTTAATGGTGTTTCAACTGAAGAGGCTACACCATTAAATATAGCAATCCAAAAAGCCGCTGCTCAAATTAAAAAGGCAGGGAGCAAAGCAGTTGTTGTAACCGGAATTCAAGATAAAAATGCACAATTATTAGCTTTAGCAATTAACAACGCTATAAATAGTGAAGTAATTGATGTTGTTGCAACAAAAAATGTTAGACACGGAAACGATGCTAGCGTTGCACAACTAATTGCAGATATGAATGCTGGAAAAATTGGAGCTGTAATTATTAATAATTCTAACCCAGTGTATTCACTACCAAATTCAGCTGAATTTGTAGAAGGGTTGAAAAAGGTAAAATTATCAGTTGCATTTTCTATGCAAGATAATGAAACAGCAAACGCTGTTCAATATGCATTAGCTACACCACATTATTTAGAATCTTGGGGTGATGTTGTTATTAAAAAAGGAAACTACAGTTTAATGCAACCAACTATTAAGCCATTGTTTAATACGCGTCAGTTTCAAGATGCTTTATTAGCTTGGACAGGTAGTACAACTACTTATTATGATTTTCTTAAAGAAAGTTGGAGTGTAGATGTTTTAAACGGCACTACTTCTTGGAATAATGCTTTGCATGATGGAGTTTTTGTTGCAGATGTTTCTGCTGAAGTTTCAGCTTTAGAAGTAGATGCAGATAAAGCAGCTTCAGAATTAGCAAAAGTAAAAGGTAGCGATTTAGAATTATCATTATATACAAAACTAGGTTTAGGAGATGGTCAAATGGCAAGCAACCCTTGGTTGCAAGAATTTCCAGATCCAATAACAAGAACTTCTTGGGATAATTACTTAACAATGTCTAAAGCAGATGCTGAAGCATTAGGAGTAGTAAACAAAAACGTTGCAAACGGAGCTTTAAACGGTAGTTTAGTTGAAGTAACTTCAAACGGAGTAACAGAAACGTTACCAGTTTTAATTCAACCAGGTCAAGCAAAAGGATCTTTAGGATTGGCTTTAGGTTATGGACGTACTCAAGGTTTAAAAGATGAAATGAAAATAGGTACGAATGGGTACCAATTTTATAAAAATTTTAATAGTTTTCAATCTGATGTTACTTTAAACCTAGTTGCTGGAGAACACGAATTTGCGTGTGTACAGTTGCATAATACCTTAATGGGTAGAGGTGATATTATTAAAGAAACTACATTAGAAACATACAATGATCATTCATTAAATTCTAGAAAAACATGGAATAAAGTTCCTGTAGTTTCTTTAGATCATAATGAAGTTGAAGCATCAACAGTTGATTTATGGGAATCTTTTGATAGATCTGTAGGACATCATTTTAATCTTTCAATAGATTTAAGTGCTTGTACAGGTTGTGGTGCTTGTGTTATCGCTTGTCACGCAGAAAACAATGTACCAGTTGTTGGAAAAGAAGAAATTAGAAAATCAAGAGATATGCACTGGTTGCGTATTGACCGTTACTATTCTCACGAAGAAGATTTTG
>CAYPNJ010000087.1:0-7223 GCA_964412305.1 uncultured Lutibacter sp.
GAGGAAATGGCAAATTCAAATGCTGCTGCTTTGGGTGTAGATTGGACAGTAGCTCCTCAAATTGCACGTAAATTAACCGGGAATAAAATTACGTTACAAGGTAATTTTGATCCTGTTCGTTTATTGTCGCCTCCAAAAGTTATTAAAACAATGGTTAAAGAGATGATTGATGATTTTGGAAAAGATAAATACATAGTTAATTTAGGTCACGGTATTTTACCACATGTACCTTTAGACAACGCAAAAGCATTTATTGATGCTGTTAAGGAGTATAATAATTAGATTTAATTATTGAATAATTGAAGTATGAAAAACTTAATTCAAAAATATAATATTCCTGGTCCAAGATATACAAGTTACCCTACGGTTCCTTTTTGGGATAAAGAGGGAATTGCATTAGAAGATTGGAAACAAACAACCAAAAAGTCTTTTGATGAAAGTAATAAAGTTGAAGGAATTAGTTTGTATATCCACCTTCCTTTTTGTGAAAGTTTGTGTACTTTTTGTGCGTGCCATAAAAAAATAACCAAACGCCATGAAGTTGAGCAACCATATATTGAAACTGTTTTAAAAGAATGGGATTTATATTGTGATTTATTAGTTGATCGTCCAAAAATTAGAGAAATTCATTTAGGAGGAGGTACGCCAACATTTTTTTCTCCTGAAAATTTGAAGAAGTTAATAGATGGAATTTTTAAAAGAGCTGATAAATTTGAAACATTTGACTTTAGTTTTGAAAGCCATCCAAATCTAACTTCAGAAGAGCAATTACAAACATTATATGATTTAGGTTCGCGTAGAAATAGTTTTGGAATTCAGGATTACGATCCTAAAGTTCAAAAAGCAATACACAGAGTGCAAAGTTTTGAACAAGTAAAAAAAGTTCATGATTTATCTAGAAAAATTGGATACAATTCTATTAGTCATGATTTAATTTTCGGATTGCCTTTTCAAACTGAAGATAGTATTCGTAATACCATAAAAAATACCATAGAATTAAAACCAGATAGAATTGCTTACTATAGTTATGCTCATGTGCCTTGGATAATAGGTGTTGGGCAACGTGGTTTTGAAGATAGTGATTTGCCAAAAGATGATGAAAAACGTCATTTGTATGAATTAGGTAAACAATTATTTTTTGATAATGGTTATGTTGAAGTTGGTATGGATCATTTCGCATTGCCTAGTGATTCACTTCATACAGCGATGGAAGCTAAAAAATTGCATCGTAATTTTATGGGGTACACAGCGGGTAAAACTGAATTGATGATTGGTTTAGGAATGTCATCAATAAGTGATTCATGGTATGCTTTTGCTCAAAATGAAAAAACAATAGAAGATTATACAGAGAAAGTAAATAACGGAATTATCCCAATTTTTAGGGGTCATTTATTAACCGATAACGATTTAATCATTAGAAAACACATTTTAAACTTAATGTGTAATTTAGAAACCGAATGGAAAATAGGTTTAAGCGATAAAGTTAAACAAGAAATTGTTGAACGTTTAAAAGCTATAATTGATGATGGTTTAATTGAAGTTTCTGAAAGTAAAATAACAGTAAAAGAGGAGGGAAGAATGTTTGTACGTAATATTTGTATGGCTTTTGACCTTCGTTTGATTGAAAATATGCCAGATACTAGGATATTTTCTATGACAATTTAATTGAATGTTTTAAAACTTAAAAAGCCTTAACAATTTAATTGTTAAGGCTTTTTTTAATTCAAATATCTAATATATAATTATTCTGCTAGAGTTCTCATATAGTTTACAATTAACCATCTGTCTTCATCATCTGGCATTTTTTTTGTAAACTCAGGCATATCATCTCTACCAATTGTAGTTTTATAAAATAAAGCACCGTCACTTTGAGCTTGATACTCTTCAGAAGAAAAATCTCCTAATTCGCCTTCCATTTCATCAGCTTTTGATCCATCACCATATCCTTCTTTACCGTGGCAAGATTTACAGTGTTTGTTGTATAAAGATTTCCCAATAGCCTTATCGGTATCAGTATCTATAGGGTTTTTCATTGTTTCATATTTTGCAGGAACTTTCCATTCTTCTTGTACTAGTGAAGTGAAAGAGTACAATGCAAATGAAAGAACCCCGATAATAGTTAAAATTTTAAATGTTTTCATGGTTGTTAAGTTTTAAGATTTTGTGATTTTAAATAAATTTACAATTAAATATATAATTAAACCCCATATACCAAATATCAATAAATTTGGAAATATTAGTAGGAATAATGGAGTTTTGTTTCTGGGAGACCACATAGTTCTTTGGTCGAAAGTAGACTCGTCTACTATTGGAATTCCAACGGGAGCTTTAACAATTGCTTTTACAGTTCCAAAGTCATCATTATCGTTAAGAACTACTTCAAAAGTTAAGTTTCCATCTACACCGGGTATTCCTTCTTCAATAAGTACAAGAATAGTGCCGTTTTTATCTGTGTTGTTAAACTCTTCTCCAATTTTCAAAGGTCTAAAAAGTCGTTTAACTTGAACATCAAGAGGCTCATCTGAAATAGGATTCCCTGTGCTTTTATCTATAAGGGTTGCGGTAATATAATTAATACTGCCTTTAGTAATTAGTTTAGCTTCTATTGAGGCATCTTTAAAACTAATACTTTTTTTTGCTTTTTTGAAAGTGTCATTTCCTTTAAATGAAAAGCTGATTGTATAAATATTTGTTGAATCGGCTTTAATAGCATTTCTGTTTTTTAAAACAAATCTACTTTCACCTTTCATATTGGTGACTGTTTTACCTATTTTAACCTTCTCATCATCAAACTCGTTATAAATAGTTATTTCAATATTGGAAACTTTTATATTTTTCTTTTTTACTTTTGAGGAAGCCTTAATATCAAAATAGATATCACCGTCCATAACTTTAACATACTGAGCTTTTAATCTAACCTTGCTTTTTTTTGTTTTTTGTGCAAAACTTGAAGTGATACATAAAACACTTAATAATACAAGAAAAAAGTGACGAATGTTTAATTTATTTTTCATGATTTAGTGTTTTTATCGTTTTTTAACAATTCTTGTTTATCTGCAGTTCTTTGAATTGGAATTATAGGCAAGTACCTAACTAATATTGTTATTATTAACAATGCCATAGCAAGCGTAGCAAGCGTAATTAGCCATTCATGAATACTTGGAAAATAATGATGCCAAGATTCTGGAACACCTTGTATAGGCATAAATGGGTGTAATAATGTAGGTGTTACAATAAGATATCGTTTCCACCAGGATCCAACAACTACAGCTAAACCAATGATAAACATAGGTAGTGGTTTTCTGAATTTTTTAAACATTAAAACTATTGAAGGAATTATTAATCCGCCAATAATAACTACCCAAAACAACATTGAATAGTGTCCTGTAAATAATTCATCTAAATGGATAAGTTCACCTTTTTTAGCTGTAAATACAGGGATTAAATATTCATTAATGTTAAAATACAGATAGGTTAAACACGCAAGTACTAAAAACTTACCAAGTTTATCAAAGTGAAATTCTGTAATGTAATTTTCTAGTTTGTAAACTCTTCTTATTACATAAATAACGGTTACTAAGGCTCCAACACCGGCAACAAAAGCGCCAGATATAAAGTAGGCTCCCATATTTGTACTATCCCAACCAATTCTATAAGTTGTTGAGAATAACCAAGCATCAATAGTTTGAAGTATTAAACCTATTGGTATAGTCATTAGCGCTATAATTTGAATAGATTTTGTTTGTATTGCTTTTTGAACTTTGCTACCTGTCCAGTTTAAAGATAATATCCCGTACCATTTACTTAAAAATGGACTTTCATTTTTAAAATGTTTTTTGAGGATTGCTAAATCGGGTAGTAGAGGGAAATACAATAATAAAAAACTAATAGCTATTGAAGTTGGTATAATTATAACATCCCAAGTAATTGGTGATTGTAATCTTGCGTGAATAAATAGATTTAAAAGTCTATCGGGTCTGGCCATGTCAATCATAATTGTGATTCCTGCCATTACAATTGCAGCTAAAGAAATAATTTCAGCAATTCTAACTATTGGAGTTCTCCAATTATTATTTGTAAGCCTTAAAACTGCTACAGTTACAGAGCCAACAAAGCTAGTTGCAACAAAAAATACAAAATTAGAAATGTATATTCCCCATAATGCGTAATCACGCATGTTGGTCACTACTTGTCCTTTAATTAGTTGATCTATATAAGCAATAATTCCAATAATAATTATTACAAGTAATGAGCATGTCCATATAACACCTAGCTTTCCAAATTTTTTGGGAGCTAAATCGTTAAGAAGTGTATCGTAATTTTTCATAATTATTCAGGTTTTTCAACAGATTGAAATTCAGTATAGTGCTCTAATCCATCTTCAAAATTTACCAACCTGTCAACAGGAGGTAAATAATATACGCTAGGATCGGTTCCTAAGCCTTCCATTAATCTGTAACCAGATTTATCTTTTAATAATTTGCTTAATCTTAAAGTTTCGTCTCCATTTGTAACTGTATCTTCGTACTTGTCTCCAAAATAGAATACCCCATTTGGACAAGCTGTTACACAATGAGGAAGTTCACCATCTTGAATTGCATGTGGGCAAAAATCACATTTATCAACAGTTCCTTTAATGCTTGGTAAACCTGCATGTCCTGGAGTAGCGTGTATTTCTTCTCCCATATCCATAGCTAAGGTAATTTCACCTTGGTTTGGTTCGCTCCAGTTAAAAACTCTTGTGGCATAAGGACAAGCGGCCATACAGAATCTACACCCAATACAACGCTCATTGTCAATTAATACTAAACCATCTTTTCTTTTAAATGTGGCATCTACAGGGCAAACAGTAACGCAGGCAGGTTTATCACAATGCATACAAGTGGTTGGCATCCAATAAGGAGCAGTATCTTGAGATTCTTGCATTTTATAAACTTTTAGCCAAGCATTGTCGCCTGTAATATAGTGGTGCTTGTTACATGCAACTTGGCATTTTAAAGCATTTTTACATTTTGCTAAATCTATAACCATTATAAATTTTCTATTAGGAATGCCTTCCCTTACGTTATGATTTAAATGATCTTCTTTTGTGTGATGATCCATTTCCACAACTTCTGAAGAATCTACTTGAATTATTGTACCATCAGTGGTCATTAATTCCATTTTTTCACCAGAATCTTTGTCGGTTTGTGCATTTAATTTGGAAGCTAGTTTTGATAAACCAATTCCACCAACAACTGTGGCGAGCCCCAATTTAAATCCCTTATCAAGAAATTTCCGTCTTGAGCTTGTTTGTTTATTTTTCATATTTAGAAATTCTTAAATGAAATTAAAGTTTTCGGCCAAGCCAGTTCAAAAATGATTTGTTAGATATATTTTTCTTAATAATTTTAGATTTATTAAGTGTACTAACTTTTACTTTAACTGTTGTGCCATCGGGTTTTAATAAAGTTTGAAATTCTTCTTCAGTTGAAGAAGTTATTTCATCAGTATTTGACTTTCCAAATCCAAGAAAAGGAAGTAACATAATGCTTCCTAAAAGAGGTAAAATTCCTCTTCTTGAAATTGAGTTTTTCTTGTTAAATTGATACTTCATAACTTAAAATTAATAATAATTATTTTTTTAAATCTTATATAAATTTAAGGGTAAATAGGAAAATAGCTTATGATATAAATCAGTTTTAAAATTAGGTTAAGTGGCTGTAATTCAGAAAAGTAAAATTATTTTAGATAATCTCATTCTTTAAACCACATTTACTATGTCATATTTGTTACAAAAACTAATTTGATTGTGATTTTAGTTCTAAAAAAAACAAGATAAAAGTAATTTACTAATATCTTGTTTTAATATGGGCTATTTTAATAAGTTAAAAATTATAAATTCTTGTAATATTGAATCCAATTAAGAAGTCTCCATCAAAGAAATCATTTGTGTTAAACATAATATTTTTTTGTTGTACTAAGCCATTATAATTAGTTGCAAATATTTGGAACGCGTGAGCAGAAGTTGAAAACTCTACACCAACACTAATTCCGGGAGGAGGATTGTTTTGCAAAAACTCAGTAATTGGCTGCGTATAATCTAGAATTACAGATGTTTGAGAACTTATTTTATAACGGCCTCCAAATGACACAGCAACCATATCATTTCTCATAGTATTTTCTACAACATTGAAATGCGAAACACTAGGAGCTACTTGTAAAGAAAGTTTAGAACTAAATCTACGGGTAATAATTAATTGGTTGAAGTTAGAATATCTGTCTTGTAAATTTACAAAATTATCTTTTGTACGTGCATTAACGGTAAAATTACCGTAAAATGAAACACTAACTGGCATTTTATTAGAACGTGTTTGTCTTAATAATGCAACTTTATAATTAAAATCTTGTAAACGATCAAACTTAGTAGTTCCATAACCTATAGTTAATCTTTCATGAATTGCGTAAGATAATCCAATTCGTATGTTTGAAGGCGCCCAAAAACCAGCTAAATCGTTAGTCCCTCCATTTATCAATCCAAATCTGTGAGACATTTGAACTTCTAATGCATTTTTATTGAACAACACATTTGTAGGGTTTTCAATAAGAGATGCACTTTCAAAAGCAGGTCTCTCTAATTTTTCTTTAACCTTTTCCTTTTTAGTTTCATCTTCTTGTGCAAAAGCAACAAAAGGAAGAACTAATAAGATAAAAAGTATTTTTATATAATTTTTCATGTGTATCTTTTAAAGGTTAATTATTTAAAGCTCCTTGATTGATCCATGTTTTAACTAAAGTAATTTTAGTCTGTGACCATGCTGAACCAGGTGGCATTAATGAAACTCCATCTGTTCCTAAAAGAGACTTGTACAGTATGCTTCCGTCTGCATTATTAGGTATAATATACCCGTCTAAAAGGTTTGCGTACGAATTACTGGTAAGTGTTGGAGGTGTATTTCCATGACAACCTGTACATTGAACAAATAATGGAACGATGTCATTTTGATAAGATACAACAGTATCTCCATCGCCATCTCCATTATCATCAATGACATTTTCATATTCAGGAAATGCATCATAATAACACGAGTTCAGTAGTAAGCCACTGCATACGATTATTAAAATTTGAAATATTTTTTTCATTGTTAAGTTTTTTAATTAAATAATCTTATGTTTTTTATTTAAAAGTGCAGATTTTTTGTAATCTGCACTTTTAATTGAGAAGACTATTATTCTATTTTCAT
>CAYPNJ010000088.1:0-7191 GCA_964412305.1 uncultured Lutibacter sp.
CTACTAATGCATACATTTATCCCTTTATTGGTAGAACTGTAGGCTCCTCCGTTCGATGTATAAAAAACTAAAATTTTAAAAAAGTGTATTGAATATTATATTAACTAAAACTTTATCTTATGTTTTCAAAATCTAATTTATTAGCAACAATTGTTAGCGGAATTTTTTTATTTCTAGGTGGATATTTAATCTGGGGAATATTAACTGTTGACTTTTTTACGCAACATGCAGGATCAGCTACTGGTGTTAACAAGGACCCTGATCTTTTATTAATTGCTATTGGTTGTTTAATTGAAGCCTTTTTTCTATCAACAATTTATGGAAAATGGGCACGTGGTATTCACAGCGCAAAAGAAGGGTTTCAATTTGGGGCCTTGGTTGGTGCTCTTTTTGGGTTTGGAGAAGGATTAATTTGGTACGCAACTTCAAATTTATCTGATTTAACAGGAACTCTTACCTCTGGGTTGTTAAATACACTCTTTGTTGGTATTGCAGGTGCTATTGTTGCGGTTGTATACAAATCAACTAGTGAATAAAATTCGCATTAAATACATTCAAAAGAGTTGGAAATTTCCAGCTCTTTTTTGTAACAAGTTTATCCTTAAAATACAAAATTTTTAACTTAAATTTGCCTGCTAATACAGGGATATGAATTTCGAAATTACTTTCAATACAAAATGGTCAGATTTTGATCCAAATCGCCATATGCGACATACAGCTTATAATGATTATGCAGCTGAAGTTAGAGTACGTTTTTTTCAAGAGCACGGTTTATCAATTAGCGAATTTGCAAAACTAAATATTGGCCCAGTGTTATTTAAAGAAGAAACTTCATTTTTAAAAGAAATTCATATAGGAGAAAATATTACAGTAAAAATGGAGTTGGAAGGGGTTTCAAAAGGGATAGAACGTTGGCGATTTAATCATCATATCTTAAATAAAAATGGTGAAATTGCAGCTGAAATAAAAGTGTATGGTGCTTGGATAGATTTAATAAAACGTAAATTAACTGCACCTCCCAAAAAATTTGCAACAATTTTTGAAGATCTTCCTAAATCGAGGAATTTTAAAAAAATACTCTTAAAAAAATAAAAAAGTATATTCTACAATAATTTTTTACTAAATTATGTTACAAGAATAATAATTTCACTGGTTAGGTAAACTTTTTTACATTATCAGTGTCTAACTTTTTTAAACTTAATTAAAAATTAATTCATAAATGAAACACATAAAACATTCCTTTTTTATACTATTTATAGTATCCTTTAACACCTTATTGTTCTCACAACAAAGAGGCGGTGGCAATAGGAGTTTTTCACAACAACAAGGAGGGCAACGGGGTGAAATGCCATTACCTAAAGTAAATCCAGAAAATATGGCGAGAATCATAATGTATGATTCTGATGAAGTTGTTAAAAAATTAAAAATACTGCTAAAAAAGCTATAATAGTAAAGGCTATTACAAAACATAACAATAAAGTAAATGAATTAAAAGTATTTAATTTTGAGACATTTAAAAATGTAAAGTCTTTTTTAACTAAAAAAATACAAGAGGCGAAACTTAGCCGTGATTTTAGCATTCTAAAAGAATCACGCATGAAGGCAAATGAAATGTTAGCTCCAATACGCACCAAAGTAATGAAGCAGCAAAATATTTTAAATAGCACTTTTGAAAAAGAGCTTTCAGAAAAGGAACATAAAAAATGGATTAAATACCAACAAGGGGAACTAAAAAAGTTAAAACCTAAAACTGCAGAAAAACCACAAATGCAAAGCGGGCAACGATCTAAAGGTAGTGGTCAAAAAAAAGGGATGAGTAGAGGTGGTTACTAAAACTTAACAATACTTTATAATTACAAAAAAAGCTTCTCAAATGAGAAGCTTTTTTTATTTTCAACTGTGCCATTATTACATTTAAACAAAACAGTTACTATTTAAATTATACGGCATATGCCGTATTTACACACATTAGTTCCATATCTATATTTGAATAAATTTAAAAAATGATACTTATGAAACTTAAATTCACTTTACTTTTTTTAGTACTATGTCTTATCAGCAATGCTCAAATATCTGAAAAAGATTTAGATGGAATAGAATTTCTTCAAATGGATTTAGATGGTGGCACATACTATGGGTTTTCTAAAGAAGGTAAACTAATTGGTCCAGGCTATAACATAAAGGGCAATGGTATGCGAACTTATTTTAATTTTGATTTAGAAGGTATTGCACAAGGATTTGCTATGGTTGATGCGCCTAGTACTGGGCTTATCAAACTTTTAGTAAAAAAAGATAACATATTGCACGGAAACGCATTTCAAATGATGGGTAAAAATTTAGAGTGGGCTCAAACCTATAAAAAAGGTAAAATTAAAAAAGTAACAGAATTAGCATATACTTCAAAATTAAGTAACCGAGCAAATTGTATAGGTAATTGTATTGACGGATTTGGAATGTTTCAAACTAGTGATGAGCAACTCTTATTTGGTTATTTTGAATCTACACAGCCAACTACACCTGTTATTCACATATTTAAATCGGGGTCAATGTATCAAGGAGCAATGAAAAAATGGGAACGTGAAGGATTTGGAAAATACACTTATAGCAATGATGGCAGTTACTATATCGGTACTTGGAAAAAAAATAAACGTCATGGTTTAGGTATTTGGTTTTATAAAGATGGTAACATTTACAAAAAAGGGTATTTCAAAAAAAATGAATTAAAAATAAATATGTAAATCATGAGACACAAAATAATCCTGATTTTCAGCCTTATTTATTGTACTTTTTTAATTGCACAAAGCGAATTACATCCTTGGTATGAAGATCATAATTTAGGTGTTAAATTTAATACCAATCAAACTAAAGTGCTTATTGTAGCTCATGATATTGCTACACTTTGGAATACAACAGATGGAACTTTAATTAAAAGTATGAAAATGCCTCTTTTTAACGGTATGCCTATTAAATCACAGGAATTTACTTTTATTGATGCAGCCCCAGATTTAAGTGAATTTATCTACCTAACAAATGGAAAATACCAACGCTATATGGTAGACATAGAGGATTTAGATTTATTTCCTGATTTTCAAAAACACAGAGTAAAAAGTATTTATGGGTATGACTCAGAAGGTTGGATGATCTTCTTTTCAGAAGGTTTTTATCAAGGATTCTATCGCGTTCAGCAAAAAGGGAATACATCATTCTTACAATTCATTTCTAAGGAATATGCTACCAAAGCAACTATTAGTAATGACCACAATTATATCTATTTTACAAGAGACAGAACTTTTAGATATATTAATATAAAGAGTAAAGAAGTTATAAATACAAAACTTCCAGCAGCTAATTGGCGAGATCAACACTTACCAAAAGGGATGCTTACTCTCTACAAATGGGATGGCTATAAAAAAGACGGAAAGGAAGTTGAATGGCGATATTTTATTGAATTAGGCAAAGAACCTAATAAAAAACTAAAAGGTAAAAAGGCTCAAAGTCATTTCAATGTAGGTCATTATTGTACAAATTCTGCAAGTTATGTTTATGCTGTAAATTCCAATTCACACTGGACAATGTATTCTAAAAAAAGAGATGGTGATCGTGCAAAATATGCTTATCAATTTTATTTAAAAAAAGAAGATAGAAATAATGATTGTAAAAGTTTGCAAAAAATACACTTCACTGAGTCTGAAGCCGAAAGTGAAGCTAGAAAACAACACAAAAACGATGTATCTTGGGTAAAAAGAAAAGAAGAAAAAGCACAACACAAAGCTCTTCAACCAAGTTGGTATAATGAATACATCTCAAAATTTGTACAACTACCAAATACTTACTCTCTAAACTATAATAATATTTCTGGTACAGATGTTACAAATACAACGTTTGTACAAAAAGAAAAATATAGATTAGGAAACCCTAATGAATTTGCAATTGGCAGAATTGCTAAATGCAGTAACGGAAATAAAATAGTATTACGAATGACTAGAATTATTAAAAATGGAATGGATCGTTCTAGCTTTCGAATTTTTAAATATGATTCTCAAGGCAACTTACTAAATGAACAAAAAATTGCAGAAACACAAAAATTTAACGATCAATTTCCAATCCTTTCAAATTTTACAATTACAAATAACCAAGGTATTTGGTCAGCAAAAGTCAAAGTAACTTATCAAAATGGCAAAGTGTATCATGAAGCATACAATGAATCTTGCAACAATAATTAACAAAATACATTTCTTATGACACGATTTAGTTTCTTATTTATCGGTCTCTTCATATTATTCTCAAAAAATGGACTTTCACAAAACGCGATTCCTAATTATGGTGAATTAATTTCAACATTTCAAACAGCTACAAAAGCAAGAAACTTTAAAGACATGAAAATAAGTAGTGACAAGCTTATTAAGTACTATTCTGATGATTATGCTGGTTATGCTTTAAGTGCTTTTTTCTATTTATGTAGAGGACAAAACAATGAAGCAAAACAACAAGTTGAAACCATGTTGCAGCTGAATCCAATTGATGCAGCAACGTATAGTATTGCTGCAATGTTAGAATTTTCACTAGGAAGAAAACAAGAAGCTGAATTGTATTTAAAATATGCTTTTCAATTAGCAACTTATTCCGAGTTTAAATCTGAACTTATAGACGATGCAATTACAGTTCAAGAAATGGCTTCGCGAAATGATTTTGAAGAGTACAAATTACTTATAACTAAAGTTTTCAACCAAAATCACCAAAATATAGAGCGTGCTACTACACTTTTAAATTGTTTCACTCAAGCATATCAAGGTAAATCTTGCGAAAATTTTGAAAAAATAGTTGCAGAATTCCAAACTATAAATCCTTCAAATTCAATAATCCCATTAATGTCCATATTTGCAAAAGCAGTAAAAAAATATGCCAATTATGAAAACGAAGATGCCAAAATATTATTTAAATCATTCATTAGAGAAAGTAATACCAAATTTGCAAGTCAACTACGATTTACAAGAGCATCTTCCTTTTCTTATTTATCAGGAATTGCTTACTCAAATTATAATTCTCGTACGGCATTAGTTAACAGTAAAAAATCATTATTGGAATTATCCAAATTAAATATCAATACCCAGCTAAAAGCATTTGTTTTAAATAATAAATGCAACTATGAATATGACTTAAATCTAAAAGAAGAAAACTTACAAACATCGTATAATTTACTTGCTATTGCCAATATTTTAAATAGTGATAATTACCGAGCACTTGCTAACAACAATATTGGTCAATATTATATGTCAAGTGTTATTTCAGGCAATAGAGCAAAAGCAGCAAATCATATGTATAAAGCGATACAACAAGCTCATAATTCTGAAAATTTTAATTTAGAAAATAGTATCCGAAGTAATTATATGATTGTATTATGGCAACAAGGAAAAAAAGATGAAGCCGTAAGTAATTTTAATAGTTTATTCAATACTTATATGTCCAGCAAAAATTATGAAGCAGCAGAATTAGCCGCAAATAATATAGGATTTATGTATTTTTTTGAAAACAACTATTCTGAAGCAGCAAATTACTTTAGAAAAGCAGTAGACTTAACCGAAAGTGTAAAAAAACAACTAACACCTAAGCAACGATTAACATTAATGAACAGCAGAAGCAGCTCGTATAGTGGTTTAGTAATGGCATATCAAAAAACTGGAAACTCAAGAGCTTTATTTGAAGTTCAGGATAATAATAGAAGTAGTTTTTTAAGAGGTCGTTTAAATAGGAACTCTAAAGCAGCAACACTTACTGATGCTCAACAAATGCTTGGAACTAATGATATTTTACTTTATTATACACTTGCCGGTCCTGGTGAATTAATTATCAATGTTATTACCAACAACAATGCTCAAGTAGTGCATAGCTACCCTATTGATGATTGGATTACAATGAAAAAACAATGGACAGATCGCACTAAAAAAATACCAACTTCTTTTAATAAATTCATGAGTAGTTATACAAATGATATTGTAGATGGAAATTTTATTACCTATAGTACCAAAGAACAAAGTTTTACAGCAAAAGATTTTAAAAAACAAGTTGAATGGACACGAGAATTACTACAAAGTGACAAACCAAATTTAGTTGAAGCCCGAAATGCCTTTTTACAACATTGGTATAATTTTACACTTTTACCTATTCAACATCTTATAAGTTCAAAAACAAATATCATTATAAGTGCGAGTAACGAATTAAACTATTTACCATTTGAAGCATTCATAGATTCTTCTGGGAAATACTTAATAGAGAATCACAATGTACGCTATATTCCTTCTGTTAGCGTATGGAAAGAACTTAAAAACAGAAATTACTCTTCAAGCAGAACTTCTGCACTCGCAATGGGAGGAGCAATATACCAGCCAAGTGGTAATATTAAAGGAACTGCGAGAGGTATAGATGATTTTTATATGATTAGTGAAAGTATTAATGAAAAAATTGACAAAGGTAATTTTAATTTCAAAACAGAACTCCAAAAAATGGGATTTGGAGGTGCTAGTTATTTAAAAGGTACTTTAGATGAAGTTAATTTTATTGGTTCTTTAGACCCAAAGATAAAAGTTGTAACAGGAATTAATATGACAGAAAGTTATCTAAAGCAACTTAACAAAACAGGAGAGTTAAAAAACTTTAAAATTATAATGCTCTCAACTCATGGTTTTACAATTGATATTATTCCTGAATTTAGCGGTATAATGATGTCACAACCTAATAATGGAGATGGTAAAGAAGATACTTTTTTATTAGCTCCTGAAATTGCTAGATTTAATCTTGAAGCTGACTTAGCAATTCTAAGTGCTTGTGATACCGGACTCGGAGCCTTAGTTGGTGGAGAAGGTATCAACGGATTGAATTCTGCATTTTTAATTGCTGGTGCAAATAATACGTTACTATCCCTATGGCCAGTAAATGATTCTAGCACAGCCTTAACTATGAAAAATCTTCTTAAAATGATTATTATAGATGGAACAGATAGCTTTACCGCAATTAATCAAATAAAAAGAGCGATGGCTACCGGTGCAGCAGGTGAACGCTTAAAAGCCCCAAAATATTGGGCTCCATTTTTACTTAATGGAAAGTAATTAAATAGTTACTTTTATTAGAAGATAATTTAGTTAAGTAAATAATCCCCGGGGCAAGCCCACGGGGCATTATTATTAGAATAAGTTT
>CAYPNJ010000089.1:0-7159 GCA_964412305.1 uncultured Lutibacter sp.
TCTAAATTAACACCAGAACAAACACAATATCATTTCTTATCAGGTTTTACAGCTAAGTTAGCGGGTACTGAAAGAGGAATTACTGAACCAACACCAACATTTTCAGCTTGTTTTGGTGCAGCATTCTTAACATTGCACCCAGTAAAATATGGTGAAGAGTTAGTGAAAAAAATGGAAGCTAATGGTGCTGAAGCATATTTAGTAAACACAGGATGGAATGGAACAGGAAAACGTATTTCAATTAAAGATACAAGAGGAATAATTAATGCAATTCTTGATGGTTCTATTGAGAAGGCTGAAACTAAAAATATTCCAATTTTTAATTTAGAAGTACCAACTTCGTTACCAGGTGTGCATACCGAGATTTTAGATCCAAGAGATACGTATGAAAATGCTGAAGATTGGACTACAAAGGCAACTAAATTGGCTGGTTTGTTTATTAAGAACTTCGAAAAATATACAGACAATGAAGACGGAAAAGCGTTAGTAGCTGCAGGTCCTCAACTATAAGTTAAAATTTAACAAATTGTTTAATAAAGCCTCCCAATTGGGAGGCTTTATATTTTTTAAAATTAAAAATAGTGTATATTTCGACACTCAATAATAATCGATTAAATGAAACGAATAAGTAATTCTTTAAAAACCTTTATAAAATTAGAAACGTCCTCAAGTATTTTGCTTTTTGCTTTTTCAATTTTAGCTATAATTTGGGCGAACTCTTCATATGGTTATATTTATGAAGAATTATGGAATCATGAATTCACAATAGGGTTTGCAGATACAAATTTCCATTTATCTAAGCCATTAATATTATGGATTAATGATGGTTTAATGGCTATTTTCTTCTTTGTGATTGGTTTAGAAGTAAAGCGAGAAATATTAGTTGGTGAATTAACAACTTTACGAAAAGCATCACTTCCTATTTTTTCCGCAATAGGAGGAATGGCATTTCCTGTACTTATATTTTTAATGTTAAATAAAGGTGAATTAGGAGCTGATGGTTGGGGAATTCCAATGGCTACGGATATAGCTTTTACCTTAGGAATCTTAAAATTACTAGGTAAGCGTGTTCCTTTAGGACTAAAAATATTTTTAACAGCATTTGCTATTGTTGATGATATTGGTGCAGTATTGGTAATTGCTATTTTTTACAGCACTAATATTCAATGGGATTTAATTATGTATGCGATGCTAATTTTTAGCGTATTGGCCTTTTTAAGTTATAAAGAAATATACTCTAAATACTTTTATTTTGTATTAGGGTTTGTAGTTTGGTTGCTATTTTTAAAGTCAGGGATTCATCCTACAATAGCAGGAATTTTAATGGCATTTACAATACCAATTAACAGAAAAGTAGATTTAAAAGAATATTTGAAAGTTGTGACAAAACAACTCAAATTTTTTAAAGAAGAAACGTCACATGAAGGTAAATTAATGAATACAGCGCAAATACAAGCTGTAGATTCAATAGAAAATATCACAAAAAATGTTCATTCTCCTCTTCAGCATTTAGAGCACGCCTTACACGGTTGGGTATCGTATGTTATTATGCCAATTTTCGCATTGGCAAATGCAGGTGTTATATTAAGTTTTGACGGTTTAGCAGAAACAAGTCATATTACTATAAACATAGCTTTAGCACTAGTTTTAGGGAATACGGTTGGTATTATATTAATGTCAGTTATTGGAATAAAATTAAAATTAGCAGATTTACCAAAAGGAGTTAATTACAAGCAATTATTTGGTGTAAGTTTATTAGGTGGGCTTGGATTTACCATGTCTTTATTTATTGTAAATTTAGCCTATGTAGATGAAAATTTTATAGCTGCATCAAAAATGGGAGTTATTATTGGGTCGTTAATTGCAGGAATTTTAGGATATATTATTTTACGTTTTAGTTTAAAACAAAAAGATTAAACGAATGAAAAAAATACGTTGTACTTGGTGTGGAAATGATCCACTTTATATGGAATATCATGATACAGAATGGGGGGTTCCTGTTTATGATGATGCTAAACTATTTGAATTTTTAATTTTAGAAACATTTCAGGCTGGGTTAAGTTGGATTACTGTTTTAAGAAAAAGAGAAAACTTTAGAAATGCTTTTGATAATTTTAATTATAAAAAAATAGCGAATTATAGTGAAGCTAAGTATGAAGAGCTATTGCAAGATGCTGGAATAATTAGAAATAAATTAAAAATTAAAGCCACCATTTCAAATGCCGTAGCTTTTATGGAAGTACAACAAGAATTTGGATCGTTTTCAAATTATATTTGGAAATTCACCAACAAAAAACCGATTAAAAACGACTGGAAAGATTTAGGTAAAATACCTGCTACAACTGAACTTTCAGACATTATTTCAAAAGATTTAAAAAAACGCGGATTTAAATTTGTTGGTCCAACAGTTGTTTATGCACATATGCAAGCAACAGGAATGGTGAATGACCACGTAAAAGAATGTTTTAGATACAATGAAGTGTAAACTAGCTGTTTTATTAATTTTTTTAAATAAGTTTTTTAATACATTTAATGATAAATGATATATCTTCTTTAGATAGATTTGAGCCACTAGGCAAGCAGAGTCCTTTTTCAAATAAATTATCTGAAACTCCATTAATATAAGAGGTATACTTTTGAAATATAGGTTGTTGATGCATTGGTTTCCAAAGTGGGCGTGACTCAATATTTTCTTTTTCAAGCCCTAATCTTATATTTTCTCGAAACTCAAATGAAGGTGTTTGAATACACGTTAACCATCTGTTAGATTGAAATTCGCTTGGAGCATTTAAAAATTGTATTTCTGAAATTTTAGAAAATGCGTTGTTATAAGTTTCAAAATTAACTCTTCTCATTTGAATTCTTTCATCCAAAACTTCTAGTTGTCCACGACCTATGCCTACAATATTAAACTAAACACACCTATGAGAAACAATCAAAAGGAGTACAAAAAACAGCCTTATATTTTTAGAAAGAAAAGAAAAAGGATAGAAACTTTATTTTCACAGCTTTGTGACTAATTTATGATACGTAGAAATTATGCTAAGTCTTTTCAAGGATTTAAAACCAGAATACTATCTAAATTAACATCATTAACAGTCATTCAATTTATTAATAAGTTTGTTTTTGATAGAAACATAAATAATTTGAAAATTAGCATTATTTAAATGCACAACGGGTTTATTATTATTATTATTATTTAGTTCAAAATAACTATTGCCAAAACTTGGCCTAATCTTCAAATGGGTTTAACGGATTTGAGTACCGCAGTTACACTTTATCTTCTTTTTACACGTTAAGTGTTGAATTGTAGTTAAAATTTAATATTTTTTATATTATATAATAAATCGTTTACATGTTTTAATTGATTTGTTTATCAAATTTTATACAAAGTAATTTACATAGTTTAGTGAATATAGTTTTAAGATTAACTATATATTAAGATAAAATAATAATAAAGAGTTAGCGTTACAACAACTTAAAAAAGGAGTAATGCTTAAAAAAGTGGTTTGTTAAAATGTGACTTACCATTGCGAAGCGGTAGAAAAACAACAAATTAATTGCTCTTTTCTTATGTAATAATAAATTAGAAAATCGTGTCTACCAATCTACCAATAGATAAATAAAAGAAAACTTAACTTTACCAAATAAATTAAATCAACCATATGAAACTCAAAGTTATTACAGTTTTTCTGTTTGTTAGTGTTTTTAACGGAATATTAGGAACAGCTCAAATTAGTAGTCAAACCCAATTATCAAGTGTTAATGTTGATAACCTATCTGATTCACAAATACAATCTTATTGGGGAAAAGCAAAAGATAAAGGTTATACTGTTAATCAAATTGGACTTATTGCGAAAACAAAAGGGATGTCTGAATCTCAAATATTAAAATTAATGCAACGGATAAATGAACTAAAATATCCAACAAGTCCTAAAAATTCAAATATAGGTGATGCGAGTAAAGAAACATTAGAACTAAACGTACTCGAAAAATTTGGTTTAACAGATAGTAGAGGTTTAACTCTAGAAAAAAGCATGTTGTTTGGTTACGACTTTTTTAACAACCCAACTATTTCATTTACACCTAATTTAAACGTAGCAGTACCAACCAATTATCAAATAGGTCCTGGAGATGAATTGTTAATTGACATTTGGGGTGCGGCACAAAATAATTACCGCAAAAAAGTAGATACTCAAGGTGCTATTCGCATTGAAAATATTGGACCTGTGTATGTAAGTGGACTGTCTATTGACAAGGCAAAAAAGAAAATAATATCCTATTTAAAGAAAATTTATAGTGGTATTAGTGCCGCTAATTCTAGTTATAATAAAATACATGCAGATGTTTCTTTGGTGGGTATACGTACTGTTCAGGTAAATATAATTGGTGAAGTTAAAGTACCCGGAACCTATTCTTTAACAGCCTTATCAACCGTATTAAATGCATTGTATGCTGCTGGAGGCCCTACAGAACAAGGAACTTTCAGAAATGTACAATTAATAAGAACTGGAAAGCTTTATAATTCTTTTGATATTTACAAGTATTTAATAAATGGTTCTGAAAAAGGGAATTCATTACTACAAGATCAAGATGTAATTATTGTTTCTCCGTATATCCATAAAATTGAAGTGCTAGGAAAAGTAAAACGTGAAGGAATTTATGAATTAACACAAGGTGAAACCATAGACCATTTAATTCAATATTTTGGAGGTTTTTCTTCGAATGCTTACAAAAAAATATTATTTGTTGAACGCGTAAATGGCGAACAAAAAGAAATGAAAGAAATTGCGCTACAAACCCAACCTAATTTCACATTGCAAGATGGAGATATATTAACAGTTGGAGAGGTTATAAACAGGTTTCAAAATAGAGTAAGTATTGCTGGAGCTATTTACAGACCTGGGAATTATGAATTAACCAATAATTTAACACTACTCGACTTATTTATTAAAGCTGCAGGTGTTAAAGACAATGCCTTTATGGATAGAGGGATTATTTACAGAACTATAGACGATGTTTCGCAAGAAATCATCTCTTTTTCTGTTCGCAATATCATGGAAGAAAAAACCGCTATTATTTTAAAAAGAGAAGATAGCATTCATATTTTTAATAAACATGACTTAAAAGAGAAACAAACCATTACAATTGATGGTGCTGTAAATATTGCACAAACTATTTCTTATATTGAAAAAATGCGCATTGAAGATTTGATAGCAATCTCTGGCGGTTTCAAAGAAGGTGCAGACCCTACGGTTATAGATATTTCAAGAAGAGTAGCCGATGGCAGTTTTACTACTATTAGTAAAAACATTAAAAAATCAAGTTCTGGTAAGTTAGCAACTGATAATAATTACAATTTTTACCTTCAAGCTTTTGATAGAGTTTCTGTAAGATACCTTAAAGGTTTTACCGCTCAAAAAAATGTAGGCATCCGAGGTGAAGTAACCTATCCCGGAATCTATTCTATTGCTACTAAAGATGAACGAATTTCAGACTTAATTCAAAAAGCTGGTGGATTTTCACCTTATGCATACTTAAAAGGAGCTACATTGGTACGTAAACTAGCTGTAAATTCAGATAAACAACAGCTTGCTACCGTTGAGAATTTGATATTAAAAGATACGTTAAATAGTACTCTAGATATCAAAAATGAAGTGAAAATAGGAATTGATTTGGTGAAAATTATGCAAAAAAATGGTGCCAGATCTAAAATAGATTTAATTTTACAAGAAGGTGATGTATTGTATGTGCCCACTGAAAAACAAACGGTAGAAGTAAGAGGAGAAGTATTTTCCCCTTCATTATCTAGGTTTGATAAGTCTAAAAGATTTAAAGATTATATTATAAATTCTGGAGGCTATTCTGAAGATGCTAAAAAAGGAAAAGCATACATTGTTTACGCCAATGGGAATGTAAGAAGTGCCAAACGGTTTTTATTTTTTAAAACCTATCCAAAAATTCAACCAGGCTCCTTAATTATAGTACCCAAAAAATCTGAAAGAAAACGCATGTCTATTCAAGAAGTAGTAGGTATTACCTCAGGTGTTACAGCCCTAGGGATTTTAATTAACACCTTAGTAAGGTAACCGTCATTACGAGGAGCAATGCAACGAAGTAATATGTTCATAAAAGACACCCTATTTTAAAAAAAATAAGGTTATAAAACACAAATCATGACCCAAAACAACAACAATCAATACCATATTGAAGAAGACGAAATAGATTTAATTGCACTAGCAAGAACAGTATGGGAAGGACGCAAAACAATTGTAAAAACTACTCTTGTTTTTATGGCTATTGGCCTATTTATAGCGTTCTTTTCGGCAAATGAGTACACCGCTTCTACCGTGATACTTCCACAAAGTTCTGAATCAAAAATAGGTGGTGGTTTGGGAGGACTGGCAGCTATGGCAGGTATTAATATGGGAAATATGGGAGGTGAAGGCATACAACCCATTTTATATCCTAAAATTGCACAAAGCGTACCTTTTCAAAAAGAATTGATACAAACGCCTTTAAATTTTACGGGAGTTGAGACAGCAATAAGTTACCAAGAATATTATAAAAATTACGAAAAACTAAGCATTGTACAACTACTAAAAAAGTACAGTATAGGCTTGCCTGGTTTATTATTAAAAGCGTTAAAAGGGGAGCCTACCAAGGTTTTATTAAACGAAAATAGTCAATTACTAAGTATTACTGCAGAAGAAGAAAAACTATTTAAAAAAATACAAGAACAGTTAAGTATCGAATATAATGATGATGAAGGGTTTGTTTCTTTAGTATTCACAATGCCAGAAGCCTTAGTTGCAGCTCAAATGGCACAAAAAGCCCAAGACTTATTACAGCAAAATATTACCAAGTTTAAAATACAAAAAGCAACCGAACAGCTGCAATTTGTAAGCGGTCGCTATGCCGAAAAAGAAAAAGAATTTAAACAGAAACAAACAACGTTGGCTAAGTTTCAAGACGCAAATAGGGGGCTTAATTCAGCCTTATCTCAAACACATTTACTACAATTACAAGCTGAATACGAATTGGCATTTCAGGTATATTCTGAATTGGCAAAACAATTAGAAACGCAAAAAATACAAGTAAAAGAAGACACTCCTGTTTTTACAGTAATTGAACCAGTAGTGGTCCCTATTGAAAAATC
>CAYPNJ010000090.1:0-6942 GCA_964412305.1 uncultured Lutibacter sp.
TATAATAATTGGTTTGAATTTATTAAAAATAATGGTGATACAATAAAAACTGTTAATGAAGTAATTTCTGAATACAAATATGAAATACCAATTGAATGATTATTAATTATAAAGTTTTGTAGATTTAGATGTATAAAATTTATGTTTAAATTTTAAATAAACACAAATAGACAAAGCTAAATAAACGATTTGCTACGTTCTAAAATCTCCGATTTTCAGAAAATAAAAATGCTAAATATAAAATATTTTAACTTTTAAATCTTTGAATATTTAACTCTACCTTTGCCAAAAATATTTTACAATGAATTTAGATTTAATTCCAAATATAAAACATTCAACCAGTGGCAATTTCTTTTTATTAGCAGGTCCTTGTGCTATTGAAGGAGAAGAAATGGCTTTACGAATTGCTGAACACATTCTAAAAGTTACAAAAAAGTTGGAAATCCCATTCATTTTTAAAGGAAGTTTTAAAAAAGCAAATCGTTCTAGAATTGATAGTTTTACTGGAATTGGAGATGAAAAAGCATTAAAAATATTAAGAAAGGTTTCTGAAACTTTTAATGTACCAACTGTAACTGATATTCATGATGTTGATGATGCTATAAAAGCTGCTGAATATGTTGATGTATTGCAAATTCCTGCATTTTTAGTTCGCCAAACTGATTTGGTTGTAGCGGCTGCAAAAACGGGTAAAGTTGTAAACTTAAAAAAAGGGCAATTTATGAGTCCTTCTGCAATGAAACATGCCGTTCAAAAAGTAAAGGATAGTGGAAATGAAAAAGCTTGGATTACTGATAGAGGTACTATGTTTGGTTACCAAGATATGATTGTTGATTTTAGAGGAATTCCTGAAATGCAACAATATGCTCCAGTAGTTTTAGACGTAACACATTCACTTCAACAACCAAATCAAAGTAGTGGTGTTACTGGTGGAAGACCAGATATGATTGAGACAATTGCAAGAGCAGGTGTTGTAAACAATGTAGATGGCTTATTTTTAGAAACTCATTTTGACCCTTCAAATGCAAAAAGTGATGGCGCTAATATGCTAGATTTGAAATATTTAGAAAGTTTGCTAAGTAATTTGGTTGCTATTAGAAAAACAATCAATAAATTTTAAACCATTTTTTTAATTACTGATGAGATGCTGAATCAAGTTCAGCATGACAATCAAATAATAATACAATCCTAATTAAAGTACCCAAGCTCTTCTGCTATTATCTAAAAATACAGCCGCATCTTTTAATAACTGAACAAATTGTAATTCATTAAAACCTTCTAAACTTTTAACTTGAAGTGAACGTACTTGTTTACGGTTATTATTGTCTTTTAATTGTGGATATTTTTCTTGTAATAAGACACCTTGCACAAAAGCAATATCAACATAATTTGTTCCTTTTAATATATTCAAATATAGTATAGGTTTATTGTTATGTGTATAATAGGGCACTTTGTATTTGTATTTTTCTTCAACACTAGAAAGTGTTCTAAAAACTACGCTGCGCACATACAACATTATTGATTGATAAGGCTCTTTTTGATTTAATATGTATTGTTCAACTGGGTTCATAAAAAAACACCAACAATATATAAAATTTTGTTGATGTTTTTTATGTTTAACCAATTATAAAATTATCCACATTTTGAATGACCACAACTTATACATTTAAGGCAACCTTCTTCATAAATAAGTCCCTCAGGGTCACCACATTCAGGGCATTTTTTATCTGCAGCTTTGGTGCCATCTGCAACAAATTGTTTTAATGTACGTACAATACCATTTTTCCAAGTATTAATATTTTCATCGTACATATTTAAATTGTTAATTAAATCTACCACATAAGGTATTGGCATTCCATGACGTAATACTCCAGAAATTAACTTGGCATAATTCCAATATTCTTTATCAAAAGTTCTTGAAAGCCCTTCTAAAGTTACTTTATAACCTTGTTTATCTAAAAATTGAAAATCGTATCGAGAATCTCCTTTTTCATCCCTGTTTTTTATCACCAGTCCTTGTTCTAACCATACTGGAATCATAAATGCATCTTCAACTTTTCCTGTAAAAACTTCATAAGGTTTGTTATTTATTAATCCAACTACGGCAACCCATTTATCGTAATCATTTTGAAAACGTACAACTTTAGCTTCTATCGTTTTTGGTCTTTTAGGAAATATTGTTTCAGCAAAACACTCATCATTCTTCTTTTCCTTTTTATCATCATTAGATACTAAAATTCCACTTCTTGAACCATCTCTATAAACAGTTATTCCTTTCAATCCTTTTTTCCAAGACTCAATATAAATATCACCTACCATTTCAACTGGTACGTCTGCGGCTAAATTTATTGTTGAACTTATCGAATGTGTAGTATATTTTTGAACTAATGCTTGCATTTCTATACGCTTTTTCCAATCAATTTCAGGTGCAGTTGCTCCTGCATATGGGCTATCTTTTATTTCAGTCTTTCCTGATACTTCCATCCATTTTTTTAGTTTAGGGTGATACACATCAAACTCTTCAAAAGCATCTCCTAAATCATCTACATAGGCAACTTTTGCATTTGGATCGTCTTGATTTACTTTTCTTCTTCTTTTGTATGATAATAAGAAAACAGGCTCTATCCCAGATGATGTTTGTGCCAACATGCTTAAACTTCCTGTAGGAGCTACGGTACTTACAGATATATTTCTTCTACCGTACTTCATCATTCGTTTATAAATAGCCGGAAAATCTTTTTCAACCATTTGAACAAACTCTGAATAATTTTCTATCTCTGGGTTGAACACTTCAAATTTACCACGAGTAATAGCCATATCAATACTACTATCAAACTCTGCGCTAAATTTTGTTTTCATTATTTCATCAACAACAGCAATAGCTTCATCTGTATCAAACTTTTTACCTAAAGCTGCCATTGCATCAGCCAAAGCTGTAAATCCTAAACCTGTTCTTCTTCCTTTTTTACCTGTTTGATATAACAATTTCCACGTATCTATTTCAACCTGTTTAATATCGGTTGGTTCTTTGTCGTGCATTATTTTATTGAAGATTTTATCAACCGCTTCTAACTCTAAATCAACCAAATCATCCATCAATCGTTGTGATTCGTAGGTTACTTCGTATAATTTTTTATAATCGAAAGTCGCTTTATCAGTAAAAGGGTTTTTAACAAAACTATACAAATTGATTGCTATTAAACGGCAGCTATCACCACCTTGCATTGCAATTTCTGAACAAGGATTTGTTGAACTATTTTTAAACCCTGGATATACTGAAGATGTTGAATAATAATGTTGACGATCCCAAAAAATTAATCCAGGTTCAGCGGTATTATGTGCACATTTTATAATGGTATCCCAAAGTGATTTTGCTTTAATTGTTTTTGTATACGTTGGAGAATCGCTGTCTATTGGCCAACGCAATGTATAATCATCGTCATTTACAACAGCAATCATAAATTCATCAGATAAACGTAATGAAATATTTGCTCCTGTAATTTTAGTTAAATCTTGTTTTATTGTAATAAAATCTTCAATATCAGGATGTGCAATATCCATTGTAAGCATTAATGCACCTCTTCTTCCATTTTGCGCAACTTCCCTAGTTGTATTTGAAAAACGTTCCATAAATGAAACTGCTCCAGTAGTTGAACCTGCAGAATTTGAAACCATCGCACCATTTGGCCTTAAATTTGATAAATCTACACCTACTCCACATCTACGTTTAAATAGCTGTGCTAATTGTTGATCTGTATGAAAAATACCTCCATAAGAATCTAAAACTGGTGGAACCACAACACAATTTGATAAGGATGCAATTACATTTTTGTTTCCTAAAGAAGACATCACGCTTCCTTGTGGAATAGTGTATTTAAAATCTTTAAATAAATTAAAAATAGCCTCTTCAGTTAAAAACTCACGTTTCTTTCCATATGCTGAAAGTCCTTCAGTGCTTTTTTCCTTACCTAAATACTTTTTTTCTATGCGCGCAAATTCAATTGCCATTCTTTGATGCATATCCTTAGGCGTAGTCTCAAAAAAGTCTCCCTTTTTATTCTTCATTGCATACTTGTTAATCCAAGTAGTTGCAGCAAGCTCATCTCCATTAAAGTACTCTAAAGCACTCTTTAACACCTCTTTATGCGTGAATATTTTCGGAAAGACTAATTGTTCGGCCATTTTTACGTAAGTTTTAAAGTTGGTTTATTAAGTGTTTAAAATTATTGAATATTTAAAACTAATTTGTCTTCTTCCTGAATTAGTTAATAACATTTTATTGTTGAAAAGTTGATTTATTTGCTTTATTATTTTTTGTAGATTTAGCTTTCACTAAAATTAACTAACGTTGAATTCTAAAATTCATAATTTATCCTTACAAGGAATTACTGGAATTTTGTTTGGTATTATTTCTCTTTTATGTATTGTTTTAGTAAATGCATTGATAAATCAATTCACATCTTCAAGCGGAACTACATCAGTATTACCAATTACATTTTTTGAGATTTTAATATTAGTTTGCACGGTTTTATTTGTACTAATTTCCTATTTAGTGATTGTTTTTGTGAATAAACGAAGAAGAAAAAAAAGCAATTTAAAAGGTTGGGAATCTAATGCTAAAAAAATTAGACTTATATTTTTTATTCAGTTCATTATTCTATTTTCGGCCTCCTACATGTGTATTCAATTAGGAATGTTAAAACTTATAGTTCCTTTAATACTTTTACTTTATGGTGTTAGCTGTATAATTGCAAATTATTACACTAATGGTTATTCAAAAATATTAGGGCTCTTTTTTGCCTTACAAAGTATGTTGGCTATATTTTTTCCTGAAGTACAATTTTTACTATTGGGCGTAGCTTTTGGTGGTTACCATATTATTTATGCCGTTCTAAATAAAAAAATTAGCTTAAATTCTTAGTTTTCTAACTAAATCTTCCAATCCATTAAGTTGTATTTCATAAACCAAGTGCAATTGTTCTCCAAACTTTCCAGAAGGAAACCCTTTGTTTTTATACCATACAATATAATATTCAGGTAATTCAATTAAATAAGTGCCCTTATATTTTCCGTAAGGCATTTTAGTATTTGCTAATTTTTCTAATAAATGTTGCTGATTATTTTCCATCAACAAAATCTTGTAAGTAGCTAAACCTCTCTGTTAACTTACCATTTTCTGTCATTCTTGCTCTACGAAGCACTCCATCTTTATCATTATTAAAAAAGGCCGGAATTACATTTGTTGCAAAACTAACTCCAAATCCTTCGGAAGCATCTTTAGGAAGCTCGCAAGGTAGATTGTCTACTGCCATGACAGCAATAGCATCTTTATTCATATAATCAATTTCTTGCTCAGTTTCTGGGTGATAACCATATATTGGGTTCGCTATTGTTGAAGGACGAATGGTTGAAGCCACAGGGCCATCAATGTCACAACTAATATCTCCAACAACTTTAATATTAAAATCTATTGATTTTGCATCTTCCCTTGTGAAAATATATGGTGACCCAGTACTAAAAAAGTGACCTGCTATGTACAAATCAGCTACTTTGGCAAAACGTAAAAAGTCACTTTCATAATATTGTGGATTTTTAAAAAAATCAAATTGATCTATCACTTTACCATCTTTTCGCTTATAATAATCCATCACTCCAATTTGCAAGCAAACTGGTTTATCAAAAGTTTTTGTTAAAAAATCATCTACAGAAACTTCTTTCAGTCCCATTCCATCAAGCATTTCTTTGGATCCACTACTTACTCTCCCTCTTCCTGTTAGTACAATTTTTACTGGTGGTAATTTTAATTTTTGTAGTTCATGAATTAACATTAATTGATCGTCTAACTCTTCTGCTTTTGGTAAATTATACAACTTAAATTTTAAACCATACGCTCTAAATGTATTATATGCACCAACAATACCTGCGTATCTCCCAAATGCAACTAGCCTAACATTATTACTATTTGTAATAGTTTCGTGATCATATAATTCAATATTTTTAGCTAGTATTTCTTGCAATAAGTCTCTATTATAATCTTGTTTTTTTATTGTATGAGAAAAGAAAAAATATTTTTTATTCGGAATTAAATTTTCTTTTGGAACTTCTTTCACACCTAATAAAACATCACAATCTGAAACATCATTTACAACATTAATTCCTTCAAATCTATAATCATCATCAGAGAAAATACGGATGCTAGAACTTTCAACTTTAATTTCAAGTTTGGGGTGAATTTTTAAAAGTTCTTTGCATTTTTTTGGAGATAATACAACTCTTCTATCAGGTGGATTTTTACGTTCTTTGATGATTCCTATCTTCATATAATAACTAGTATAAATTTTGCTGCTAATATATTAGGAATTAAAAGATATAACAAATTATCTATTACACATATTTTTTATAAATTTGCATTCTTTAAAGAATTCGATCTTTGAAATTTTGGGGACGACTGGTTTTGACTGCAAGGTCAATTAAACTAGAAGCATGCCGAGTAATGAAATAGCACTCGTAAATCTCAATTTCAACATTTTAAACGGCGAAGATAACTACGCTTTAGCTGCTTAATCCGAATTATAGTAGGATGAGCCTCGTTGCACTAGGTGCAAAAGCTGAATGTCTCTTGAAAGCCTTGGTTAGCGGCGGTCAACTAAGAGACATCGTAAAAGTTAACATAGATTTGCTAGTGTTTCGATAGCATTTTGAAACTTAAGAAACTAAGCTAAAAGCAGATTGTTTTCGATACGCTTTTAGTCGAAAATTAAAAGAAAACTAAGCATGTAGAAACTACTTTGGTTGCTTGTTTGGACCCGGGTTCGATTCCCGGCGTCTCCACTATTATTTAAAATATAATTATATAAAATGTTGTTATTCAAGTATTTGTATAATTATATTTAGTCATCCCTATTTTATTATAAGAAGTCATATTTAATGATGTTTACAGCT
>CAYPNJ010000091.1:0-6914 GCA_964412305.1 uncultured Lutibacter sp.
TGCAAACATTTTATTTGCAACTTTAAAAACCAATGTCTTTTCATCAAAAGGGAAACTTTCAGTAACATATTTTTTAGACAAACAATAGTCTCTAAATTCTTCGATATTCATAAAAAAGTATTCTTTAACTGTACTCAAAGATACACATTGCATTTACTTCCCTTCTTATTCTGTAAAAAGACTCTAAAACTACCTTTAGTCTAAAATTTATAAACTAAACTATGTTTCTAATCTTTAATTTCGGTATTACCTTTACAAGTCTTAATTCCAAACACAAAATATAAAGGACAAAAATCTAGCAAGCTTGTTACCAATAATACTCCTGCTACAAATAAAAGAACGTAAGAAAGTATATCACTAACAATTATATCTAAATATAATAAAATAGTGATTACAACAGCTATTAACACTCTAAGTATTTTGTCTAATTTTCCAATATTTTTTTCCATAATCATACTATCTTTTTAATTAATAAAATTTTTACGTATCAATTATTCAAATGCTTTAAATACTAATTTTTAATCATCCTTTCTCTCAACATCTTCAACATATAATTCTTTATATAATTTTAATAAATTCATTAATGTTGAAATTAAATCTTTTGTTTCTAATAAAATTCCAAAGTACAATGTAGAATTCTTAGGGCTTGATTCTTCTGTTCTAATTCTTGTAATTTGCTTATCTATTGAATTAGAAATATGATTAAAAATTTCTTGCTTAATTTTAATAATTACTACTAAATCATCATATTGTTTTTCATTAAAATTATTTTCAATTTGATTAAATAAAACCTTCAATTTGTCTTTAATAATAAATAAATCAGCTATTTGAGGTTCATTTAAATTTTTGTGATAATTATTAACATGATTGAAACTGGAAGTAGAAATATACTCAATAGATTGAGTAACATCTTGTAAATATCCTAATACCAACATATAAAACCTACTTGCCTTTACAGATGATTCATCTAATGATTTGATAAAATAAAAAACATCATCTTTCAATTCATTTACCTCTTTATTAAGTTTTCTAACATGTTTTTCTGTTTTAGATAGTTTGTTCAAATCTTGAGAAGCTAAATATTTTACAACATTAGAAAATGATTTATTCACCCTCTTTACAACTTCAGCAATATGCTCGGAACTTTCATTTACAACTTCATTAATTGTCATTAAATCTTCTCTTTCAATATAACGTTTTGCCTTCTTCTCTTTTGTCTTTCTAAAGTGGCTTAAATAACTTCTTATTAATAAAAAACCAACAAGAATTAATAATAAAACTATTACTATACTTCCTCCTAAGTAAATTAAAAATGCAAAAGTCCCTGCTGCCATAAAAGCTATTAAAGCAGTAGAGAACCATCCTAAAATTACATTTACAACACCGGCTACTCTATATACCGCACTTTCTCTGTCCCAAGCTCTGTCTGCTAAAGAAGTACCCATTGCGACCATAAAAGTCACATATGTAGTTGACAAAGGTAATTTGTAAGATGTTGCTATAGATATTAAAATACCTGCTACCATAAGATTTACAGAAGCTCTAATCATATCAAATGCCGGCATTTCATATGATTTATCTTTTGGCAACTCAAAAACTTTTTTTTGAAACTGTAAGTCAATTTTATTGATTACAGATTTGGGTAAAATAAAGCTAATACTATTGCTCAAACTTGCTGAAAATCTTACAATAATTCTTGATAAAAAATTAGGTTGAAATTTTTCATGACCATTGCCTTGCCTTGCCAAACCAATTTCTGTCTCAGCTACATTTTTTGCTTTCTTTGAAAACCATAAAGTTATAACCATAATTGCTCCTGCAATAAATAATAAAGCAGATTCTGTTGGAACTTTATTAGCTAAATCTCCCATTAAAAATTCAGAAGCCTCAACACCACTATCTGCCCATGCTTCATAAGAATGTAAAGCTGCCATTGGAACACCTATGAAATTGACTAAATCATTCCCTGCAAAGGCCAATGCCAAACCAAATGTTCCTATTATTATCACCAAAACCAGAATATTTTTTTTAAAAATACTAGAATACAGTTGTGATAAAACAGACCAAAACATAAAACTTCCTACAATAATATAAACTTCATTCCCTAGTATAAGTCCTTTAACATTATCATAAAAAGGTGTTCCTTTTAAACCTTTCATAAAAATAAAATAGGTAATTGAAGATAATGCAACACCTCCAAAAATTGCTCCAAAATATTTCATTTTCTTTTCGTACTGAAATGAGAATATAAGTCTCGAAATATACTGTACAAAGGCACCTACTGAAAAGGCTAGAACAACCGATAATAATATTCCTGAAATGATTAGTAAAGCCTTTTCAGAATTAATATACTTTCCTAAACTAGAAAAGGTTTCATTCTCATTGTTAGAGATTTTAATTAATGCCATTACAACAGAAGCTCCTAATAATTCAAAAACAATTGAGACTGTTGTTGATGTAGGCATTCCAAGTGTGTTAAATAAATCAAGAAGGATAACATCTGTAATCATTACAGCTAAAAAAATTATCATAATTTCATTAAAATAAAACTCACTTGGTATAAAAATACCCTTTCTTGCTACTTCCATCATTCCACTCGAAAAAACAGCACCTAAGAAAATACCTAAGCTTGCAATAATTAAAATTGAACGTAATGAAACTGCTTTAGAACCTATTGCAGAATTTAAAAAGTTTATAGCATCGTTACTCACACCAACAACCAAGTCTATAATTGCCAAAATAGTAAGAGCAACAAGCATTAGGATATAAATGTCGTCCATGTATTTATATTTTTACAATAAATATACTTATCCTAGTTTACCTAATTATTAAGATGATATTAAGATAGTGTTAAATATTAGGAAATTTTACATAAAAAAGTAACTTAAAAGCTGCTTTTTAACCTAACTAACTTATCAATTATTTAACTGCTTCAACAGTTTTACTATTTGTTGTTACGCTCAGTTCTGGCGCATCAATTAAATGACGTTTCACCAAACATTGATCAACTACTTTTTTAATAGCTCCTTTATATTTTTCGGGGAATTGATTTGGTAAATCAAGTTCAATTTCAATAGATTTAACCATCCCTATTGCTTGATTATATTCCATTTTTTGGTTTATAACAACTTCACCAAAAGAAATATCTCTTTGGGCTAAAAATGAACGTACATAAACTGCCGAACACATTCCAATAGATGCTAAAAATATTAAAAATGGAGACTCACTCATGGTAATTTGCTTACCATTTAAAGAAGGAACTGGGTTTCCATCTTTATCAAAAATTGTTTGTACTATCATGATTATTTATATTCAAAATTTAAGCAGCAAAAATACGAAACATCTAAAAGTGGTTAAGTATCTTATATTACATTTAATTCAAATAAATCACTTGCAATACCATCTGCTAAAAATTTTCCGTTTTTGGTAGTAATTAGCGTATTGCTTTCAAAAACTTCTAATAAACCCTTATCAATAAAAGGCTGCGCATTCTTCTTTATATTTACTAAATATTTTTTGCCAAATTCTCTTTCAATTTTTTCAAAAGAAACACCCCAAATAGTTCTTAAACCAGTCATAATATACTCATTATACCTATTATTAATGGTTAATTTTTCCGATTGAGAGGGTAATATATTTTCTTGTAAACTTTTTATATACTTTGTATTATTTGAAATATTCCAAGACCGTTCTACTCCATTAAACGAATGTGCTGAAGGTCCAATTCCAATATAATTTTCACCTAACCAATAAGACGTATTATGCTTCGAAAAATATGTTGGCTTCCCAAAATTTGAAATCTCATACTGTTTAAAACCTTGTTTTTTTACTTCGTTTACTAAAATAGTAAAATGCGCTAATGCTAAATCTTCATCAACTGGTGGCACTTTCCCTTTTTTAATAAAACTATGCAAGGCTGTTTTTTCTTCAACTGTTAATGCATAACTAGAAATATGCGGAACATTAAATTTAAAAGCCTGCTTTAAGTTAGCTAGCCATTTTTCATTTGTCATATTTGGAACACCGTAAATTAAATCAATCGTAATGTTATCAAAATACTGAGTTGCTTCTTCTAAACATTTTTTTGAATCCTCAGCAGTATGAGCACGATTCATAAATTTTAAATCGTCTTCAAAAAACGACTGAATTCCAATACTTAAACGGTTAATTGGAAGTTTTGCTAGTTCTTTTATTTTTTTTGAAGATAAATCATCTGGATTCGCTTCTAACGTAATTTCGGCATTTTTAACAACCTTATAATTATTATATATTGTTGTAAGCAACAATTGTAATTCTTCAGAAGTTAAAAGTGAAGGTGTGCCACCTCCAAAATATATTGTTTCAATTTGTTCTTCATTAAGTTCATTTTTTCGCAAAATTAACTCATCATTAATAGCAATTAACATTTCATTTTTCTTTTTTAGTGAAGTAGAAAAATGAAAATCGCAATAGTAACACGCTTGTTTACAAAATGGTATGTGTATATAAATTCCTGCCAATGCTTTATCAAATAATTTGTTAAATGTACACTAATAAAAAAAAACTGCAAAAAGTGATTTTTGTTACCTTTTTAGTGAAATCTGTATCGTAAATTTGAGAAAACCATCAAAACATGTACACGCATATAGTTTCATTTAAAATTAAAGAAGGTGAAGGAGTTACTTTTGTTGAACTTCAAAAATTTGAAGAATTAACAGAAGCTAAACCTGCCGGATTAGATCACTTTCACATTTTTAAAGACAGAAATGAAGAAAATCACTACTTTTTAGTTGAATATTGGAATTCTAAAGAAGATAAAGATAAAATGGAGGCTTCTAAAGAACATCATCATTTCCACGAACACAGAAAATTAATTATTGAAAAAAAATACGAAACCTACGAATGTGATATTGTAATTTAATTACTCTTTAACTCTATCACCATTTTGTTTTACAAATGCTCCCCAACCAGTGTAACTTTTACCTGATGTAATTTTACCGCTATTGTAAAAATGACAGACTGCAGCAGCCAAACCATCTGTTGAATCTAAATTTTTAGGCAACGTTTTTAACTTAAACAAGTTTTGTAACATTTTCGCAACTTGTTCTTTACTAGCATTTCCATTTCCTGTAATTGCCATTTTAATTTTTTTGGGAGAATACTCTGTTATTGGAACTTCTCTAGATAAACCCGCTGCCATTGCAACACCTTGAGCACGACCTAGTTTTAACATAGACTGTACATTTTTACCAAAAAAAGGAGCCTCAATTGCAATTTCATCAGGATGGTGTGTTTCAATAAGCTCTATGGTACGTTCAAAAATTAATTTAAGTTTTACATAATGGTCACTGTATTTTTTTAGAGATAATTCATTTAATTGAATTAACTCCATTTTTTTGTCTACAATTTTTATCAACCCAAACCCCATGATGGTAGTTCCTGGATCAATTCCCAATATGATTTTTTCTGAACTCAATTAATTATTTTTTTGTAAAATCAAATGTACAATATCTAATTTTATTGCTATTCTTTCACTCCAAATAAATTTGTTATAAACCCATCTGTATTCATCCATAAATACAAAATAATTGCCAATAGTAAAACCAACATTAAGCCTCGTTTATAATTTGGCTTTTTTCTTTTTTTAAATCTTTGTTGTTCCATTTTATTTTTCAAAAATTGTTATTTAGTTGCTCTTAACATTTCTCTTTTTCCAGGAGGACCAGGCAAACGCTCAACTGTAAATCCAACCGACTGCATTGCTCTTCTAACACTTCCTTTTGCGCTATAAGTTACTAATACCCCTCCTTTTTTTAAAGCTGTATACATTAATTTAAAAATATCTTCAGTCCATAATTCAGGCTGAACTCTTGCACCAAAAGCATCAAAATATATTAAATCAAATACATTTTTATCATTTATTTCATTAAAAAACTGTTTACGCTTTGTTAGTGAAAAACTAGTTGAAATTTCATTTTTAAATTCCCAGTCTTGCTGATGCATTTCACTAAAAACAGTATTAAATTTTGTTGCTTTTAATTGTGAAACATAGTTGAGCTCTTTTATTTCTTCAGTTGCAACTGGATATGCTTCAACACCAACATAATTAACCGATAAATTTAATTTTGGAGCTTCTAAAAAAGTAATAAAACTGTTTAAACCAGTTCCAAAACCAATTTCAAGCAGGTTAATTTTTTTATTTGTAAAAAGTGACAAACCCGTTTTAATAAACACATGTTTCGCTTCTTGTATTGCTCCATGTTTAGAGTGATATTGCTCATCCCATTCAGGTAAATGAATAGTTGAAGAACCATCAGCAGTCACAATTATTTTTCTTTGCAAGGCTTAAATTTTAATTAATCTTCTTAATATTGTTTTATCTACCTAATAGTCAATTGAATACACCACTAAGTCACATGTCGAGTTTTTATAAAAAAAAAACAATTAACGCTATAAATGTTAATAATGTAAATTATTTTTATTGGTATTACTTATCCGTTTATTTTTAACCAAATATATTAAAAAATTGATAGCAATATTAAGACAAAATTAAATTCTAAATTAAAAAAATTAAGTAATTTTGTTTAAATTAAATATAGATAAACTATGGCTTTACAAATTGAAAAAATAGCAAACTCAAAAATTTCAAATGTTGATTTTGACAACTTAAAATTTGGGGAAGTATTTACTGACCATATGTTTGAATGTGATTTTGAAAATGGCGAATGGAAAACTCCTATAATTAGACCATACCAGTCAATTGCTTTTGACCCCTCTGCAAAAGTGTTTCATTATGGACAAGCAGTTTTTGAAGGAATGAAAGCTTATAAAGATGATAATGATGACATTTGGTTATTTAGACCAGATGAAAATCAAAGGCGTATAAACATATCTGCTGAAAGATTAGATATGCCTGCTTTTCCAAAAGATTATTT
>CAYPNJ010000092.1:0-6809 GCA_964412305.1 uncultured Lutibacter sp.
AGCTACTTCATCTAATAATTTTTTTGCATCATTAGAGTTTTGGCTAAAAGCGGAAATGCTTATTAGAGTTATTAGTATAAATGTTAATTTTTTCATGTTCTTACGTTGTTCTTTAACTATTGCTTACTTCGTTATCTAATAATTGGTTTAAAGCCATTTCGTCTGGTATTAAAACTTGACGAGCCTTACTTCCTTCAAAAGGTCCAACAATACCAGCAGCTTCTAATTGGTCTATCAATCTACCAGCTCTGTTATATCCTAATTTTAATTTTCGTTGTAGTAAAGAGGCAGAACCTTGTTGAGCGTGAACTATCACTAAGGCTGCATCTCTAAACAACACATCTCTTTCGCTAATGTTAATATCAAGACTTGTGCCAACTTCCTCGCCGCTATATTCGGGCAGCATATAAGCATTTGGATATGCTCTCTGCGAACCTATAAAGTCGGTTATTTTTTCAATTTCAGGAGTATCAACAAATGCACATTGCAAACGAATCATATCATTTCCTCCTGAAAAAAGCATATCACCTTTACCTATTAATTGATCGGCACCTTGGCTATCTAAAATGGTTCTTGAATCAATTTTAGAAGTTACTCTAAAAGCTGCCCTAGCAGGGAAGTTAGCTTTGATAATACCTGTAATTACGTTAACTGATGGACGTTGAGTCGCAACAATTAAATGAATACCAATAGCACGAGCTAATTGTGCTAAACGAGCAATTGGTGTTTCAATTTCTTTCCCCGCAGTCATAATTAAATCAGCAAACTCATCAATAACTAATACAATGTAAGGTAAAAATTTATGACCATCATTTGGGTTTAATTTTCGTGCTTTAAACTTAACATTGTATTCTTTAATATTGCGCACCATTGCAATTTTAAGCATATCGTAACGTGCATCCATTTCAAGGCATAAAGAATTTAAAGTATTTACAACTTTAGTGGTATCAGTTATTATAGCTTCATCTGTATCAGGAAGTTTTGCTAAATAATGACGTTCAATTTTATTAAATAATGTCAATTCAACTTTTTTAGGATCAACTAATACAAATTTAACTTCAGCAGGATGCTTTTTATACAATAATGAAGTTAACACAGCATTTAAACCAACCGATTTTCCTTGTCCTGTAGCACCTGCCATTAGTAAATGAGGCATTTTTGCTAGGTCTATTACAAAGGTTTCATTTGAAATAGTTTTACCCAATGCAATTGGTAATTCCATTTCTGAATTTTGAAATTTTGTTGAAGAAATTACTGATTTCATAGAAACCATTGTTGGCTTCTTATTTGGCACTTCAATTCCAATAGTACCTTTCCCTGGGATTGGAGCAATAATTCTAATTCCCATAGCTGCAAGAGATAATGCAATATCATCTTCCAGGTTTTTTATTTTTGAAATACGAATACCAGCTTCAGGAACTATTTCATATAAAGTAACTGTAGGGCCAACTGTTGCTTTAATTCGTTCAATACCAATATTGTAGTTGCTTAATGTTTCAACAATTTTATTTTTATGAAGTTCTAATTCTTCTTGATCTACAGATATACTTTCGTTATAATCTCTTAATAAATTTAGCGTTGGAAATTTATAGTTGCTCAATTCTAGTGTTGGGTCAAATTCTCCAAAATCTGCAACAAGTTTATCAGATAAGTTTTCATTTACATGATTTTCATCAACAATTTTATCTACTGCAATTTCTACTTCAACACTTTCAGGTTTGTCTGTAAGTGTAATTTCTAGAGTTTTATCAATAGTACCTTCTTCAGAAGAAGAGTTTGAATGATTCTTAATTGTTGGTTGTAAATTTTCAATTGGTAATTCAAATGTTGATTTACCTTCTTTTAAAGTACTTTCAGTAGGAATGTCTTTAACGGCTATTTTTTCGCTATTTTTTTTAGTACTAGTAAATAAATTTTTAATAAGTTCAGGTGTTAATTTAAAACGAATAACTAAATAAGAAATTCCTAAAAATAGCAATCCTAAAATAAGTCCAGTTTTTCCTAAAAATTGTTGTAGGTAGTTATTTAATTCAAAACCAATTACACCTGGTAGTAATGAATTTTTGTGTGCTAAAAATCCAAAAGAGATAGCAAACCAAAGGATTCCTAAGATACCCCAGCCCCAAGGTTTTCGTACAGCTTTTAAACTTCCTTTTATAAAAATAGCAATACCAGAAAAGAATAGTAGTATGGGTAAATATAATGCAGCTACACCAAAACTTTTGTAAATAAAAAAGTGGCTAATACTAGCTCCTATTTTTCCTAAAAGATTTTTAACACTAGTGTTCTTGTCTGTAAAATTAACAAGTTGACTTTGGTCTTGTTGCCAATTAAATAGGTATGAAATAAATGATGCCAATAAAAAAAACGAAAAAAGTATCACAAACAATCCTATAATAGTTTGTGTTTGTCTACTTCCAAAAAACGATTTTGTCTTTTGAAAGCTTGGTTTTACTGCTTTTTTAGTTGTTGTTTCCTTTTTTTTTGTCATTTACTTTTGTATCACACAAAAATATAAAATTAATATGATTGTGGTTAATATCCTAAATAAATTTAGGTAAGTAAATTATTAAACCTATAATTACGGCAAATATTGCAGCAAAAAAAGCTGCACCTGCAGAAATATCTTTAATTCTACCAATTTGTTTGTGATAATCAGGATGAATAAAGTCGGCAAGTTTTTCAATACCCGTATTTAATGATTCTGCTACCAAAACAAGTCCAATTGAAAAAACTTGGAACATCCATTCGGTAGCAGAAATATGCATTATAAAGCCAACAATTGTCATAAGAACACCAATGATGAGTTGCGCAATAATACTATTTTCAGAAGTAATTAAAATCCAAAACCCTTTAGCTGCATACTTAACAGACTTTATGCGGTTCATAAAAAAATTACGTTCAGTATTCATAAGTTATAGTGCTTTTAAAGCTGCTTCGTAATTTGGTTCGTCAACAATCTCAGAAACTTGCTCAGTATAAGTAACAATACCCTCTTCATTAATAACAACAATTGCTCTTGAATGTAATCCAGTCATAGGACCATTTTCAATTGTAACTCCGTAAGATTTTCCAAATTTTCCTTTCACAAAATCCGATAAGGTTTCTACATTTTCAATACCTTCAGCTCCGCAAAAACGTGCTTGTGCAAATGGTAAATCTTTAGAGATATATAAAACTTTGGTATTCTCTAATTTAGCAACTTCCTTATTAAATCTTATGACAGAAAGTGCACAAATACCTGTGTCAATACTTGGAGTTATGTTTAATATAAGTTTAGTACCTCTATAATCTTTTAATTTTGCTTTAGACAAATCAGCCTTTACAAGATTAAATTTAGGTGCTTTTTTACCAATTTTAGGCAAACTACCTACTGTTTTTATTGGGTTTCCTTTTAATGTTATTTTAGCCATAATAAATTTTTATAATTATAAGTTTCAAAGTTAGTTTAAAAACTAAAAACTCTCGAATTAATTCGAGAGTTTTTAAAAAATATTTAATTTTTGTTAGTGTTTCGATAAATAATCAGCAACACCTTCGTGTGTCGTCTTTAATCCTTCTTTTTCTGAATTCCAGTTTGCTGGACAAGCTTCGCCGTGTTCTTCAGTAAATTGTAATGCATCAACCATTCTTAAGGCTTCATCTACATTTCTTCCTAATGGTAAGTCGTTTACAAGTTGGTGACGTACAATACCTTCTTTATCAATTAAAAATAAACCACGGTACGCAATTAATTCTCCACTTGCTTGTAACTCATCATTGTCATCATAAAAATAATCACCTGCTAAAACATCGTAATTTTTAGAAATCGTTTTGTTTGTGTCAGCAACTAGAGGATATGTTACACCTTGAATTCCTCCTTGTGCTTTTGGCATTTGTAACCATCCCCAGTGAGATTGTTCAGTATCTGTAGATACAGCAACTAATTGAACATTTCTTTTTTCGAATTCTGCTATTTTTTCTTGAAAAGCAAATAATTCAGTAGGGCAAACAAATGTAAAATCTTTAGGGTAAAAGAATAATACAACATATTTGTTTCCTTCGAATTGTTCTAAAGAGTAGTTTTCAGTAAATTCTATTCCGTTTACTACCGCTTGAGCGTTAAATTTTGGTGCTTTTTTTCCAACTAATACAGCCATTTTATAATTTTTATTTGTGAATATTAATTTTTATAAAGCAAATGTACACAATTATACATCTATTTAAAATGAAGTTAATTTTTAAATTTTATTCCGAAATAGATTTTATTTATTGTTAATAAATTTCAATTTATAGATATGTATTATTCTTGTATCTTCGCAACTTAAAATTAACACGTATTGAAGCTTAAAAATTACACTTCAGAATTTAAGAACAACTTAAAATTAGCAACTCCAATTATGATGGGGTCTCTTGGGCATTTATTGGTTGGTTTAATTGATGATATTATGGTGGGTAGGCTAGGGCCTGTTGAATTGGCAGCCACATCATTAGGTAATAGTTTAATTTTTATAGCACTTTCAATAGGTATTGGTTTTTCTTTTGCAATTACGCCATTAATTGCTGAATCTGATGGGGAAGGAGATAAAGAAAAAGGAAGAAGTATTTTTCAGCATGGTTTAATTTTAATGACTATTTTGGGTGTAGCTGTATTTGTAATGTTACTGTTAATAAAACCAATTTTATATCATTTAGATCAGCCTGAAGAAGTAGTAGCGTTAGCAATTCCATACTATGAAATAGTTGCAATATCTATGATTCCATTGATGATATTTCAAGGGTTGAAGCAATTTACAGATGGTTTGTCTGAAACAAAATATGCGATGTATGCTACCATTTTAACAAACATTGTAAATGTATTATTAAATTTTGCATTGATTTATGGTTTATGGATCTTCCCTAGATTAGAAATTGTTGGCGCAGCGTTAGGTACTTTAATTTCTAGAGTTGTTATGGTTATTTTTCTTTTTATTGTATTACAGAAAAAAGAAAAATTTGCAGTATATATGCATAGGTTAAAAGTTAATGAATTAAAGCGTAAAGTATTTAAAAAAATAATGAATTTAGGTTTTCCTACAGCATTACAAATGCTTTTTGAGGTAGGGTTATTTACAGCTTCAGTTTTATTAGCAGGTACTTTGGGTGCTTTTCCACAAGCAGCAAATCAAATTGCATTAAAGTTAGCTTCAACAACATTTATGATAGCAGTAGGTGTTGGAGTAGCATCAACTGTTAGAGTTGGTAATCAAAAAGGATTGAAAAACTATGTTGAATTAAGGCGTATTGCTTTTTCTAACTTTCTATTAATATTAATTATAATGTTTACATTTTCAATTGGATTTGTGTTATTGAAAGATGTTTTACCTTGGATGTTTACTGATAATTTAGAAGTAATTGGAATGGCTTCTAGTTTGTTAATAATTGCGGGATTATTTCAATTATCAGATGGTTTACAAGCTGTTATTTTAGGTGGTTTACGAGGCTTGCAAGATGTAAAGTGGCCTTCAATATTATCATTTATAGCCTATTGGATTATTGGATTTCCAATTTGCTACTTTTTGGGGAAAGAAGATGTCTTAGGAACTTTAGGAATATGGATTGGTTTGCTTACTGCTTTGACGTGTTCAGCAGTGATGTTATTTTTTAGATTCAATTATTTGTCAAATAAATTAATACAAGAAAAAAATGAACTTACCTAAATTTTTACTAGGAGATAACACAGACTGTAAAGATGATATTTTTGTTATCCATACAGAATTTCCACGATTTATTATCAATTTAGTTGATGATGAAATTGAATGGTTAGAAGATTTTCATGGTGAAGATCAAGAAGAACTAGAAACAGAAGTTGCTTTACTAATAGACCAGTCTAGTGAGTTTTATGATCGTGAAATGAAACGATATCAAGAAGAGTAAGTAGAATTAATTTTTATCTTCATTTAAAAGGTTATATGCTTGCCCAACCCAATCATTACGTCCAAACTTACTAGGGGGGACCTTAATTAATTCAGTAACTTTACTAATATCGTTACTGTTGAAATTACTAATTTGTTTGAATGTAAAAACACCAATACTATTCATTTTATTCTCAATTGAAATGCCAATTCCTTTGATTTTTTGAAGATTATCTTTAGTTTCAAAAGTTGCAGTTCCAATTCTATTAAAATTTAACCCATTATCATAAATATCAATGGGTACTGCTTTTATCATTTCCTTTCCCCCACGTTCAAAAGTTTTAGTGGCTCTAATTTTTGAGATATTATCTTTAATATTTAAATCTTCAAAGTTTTCTGAATCTAGATAATGGGTATTTTTTACTTTACGTTTTGTTAAGCGCCCAAAATATAAGCCAATTAAAAATGCACCTAGCATCCAACCGAAAATTTCAGCTAAATGTACGATGTTAGGATTTGAAAATATTGATAAAAGCATTCGTGTTTAATTAATTTTTAGTTCAATTCTTCGATTTTTTGCTCTTCCTTTTTTAGTAATTTTTTCTGCAATTGGTTCTGATTCACCTTTAGAAAAGGTTTCAATTTGATGAATATTTATGCCGTATTTAATAAAATAATATTTAAGTAGATTGGCATTGTTTAAACCAGTACTTAAATTTTCATCAAAATAACCTAAGTTATCTGTATGGCCTGTTATTAATAAAGTTTTGCTTGGATACTTTTGTAAATAAAACTTGAGTTTTGGTGTGTAAGCTAATAAACTTTTGTTTAGAATAAGACTATCATTTACAAACTCAACATAAAGTCTTTTATTGGCTATGTTAAACTCCAAGCTGTCTATATTACTTTGTCGTATTGCATTGAATTTCATTTCAA
>CAYPNJ010000093.1:0-6745 GCA_964412305.1 uncultured Lutibacter sp.
TCCTTATTTTATTGACTCCTAATATATGAAATTAACTACTGACCTCAATAAATTATTATGTTAAAAAGAATACTTTTAGTAGTTATTATTTTTCAATTATCATCTTGTTCTGAATTACAACAAGTAATTACTCAATTACCAAATGGAGGAATAACAAACGATCAAATTGCAAATGGTTTAAAAGAAGCCTTAAACAATGGAATTACTAACCAAGTAAGTACGTTAGCAATTAAAGATGGGTTTTTCAAGAATGAATTAGTGCGTATTTTACTTCCTGAAGAGTTACAAAAAGTTGATAATACATTGCGAAAAATAGGCTTATCTAAATTAGCTGATGAAGGTTTAAAAGTGTTAAACAGAGCTGCTGAAGATGCTGTAAGTGAAGCTATTCCAATTTTTGTTGAAGCTATAAAAGGAATGACCTTTTCTGATGCTAAAAATATTTTATTAGGTGATAAAAATGCAGCAACGCTGTATTTGAAAGCTGCGACTTCTGATGCTCTGTATCAAAAATTTAACCCAATTATTAGTAATTCATTCAAGAAAGTAGGAGCCAATAAAATTTGGAGTGATTTAATTACAAAATACAATAGCTTACCATTAACAAAAGATGTAAATCCAGATTTAACAGATTATGTTACGGGTGAAGCATTAAAAGGTGTTTATACGATGGTTGAAGTTGAAGAAAACGAAATTAGAGCAAAATTTAGTAGTAGAACTACAGATTTGTTGCGTAAAATTTTTGCATTACAAGATTAATTGTTTTTGTAATTTTTAATTATTTTTTGAACATTTTTACTATCATCAGAAGCATTTACTTCTGAGTTTTTGTAAATAATTTTTCGATTTTTATCTAAAACAAAAGTCCAACGAGGTGTCGTAATTTTCCTAATAAGTAAAAAGTTCTCTCCACCAATTTCACGAGTTATAGAACCACCTTTATTTGTAGGTACACCAAATATTTTTGAGATATTTCCAGACGTATCAGATAGTAAAGGGAAATTTAGTTGGTAAGAGTCTTTAAAATATTTTAAGTTTTTCACTTCATCTCCACTAACTCCAATCACAGTAACACCCATTTTGTCAAAAGTTTTTTTATCGTCACGATAAGCACAAGCTTGTTTAGTGCAACCACCAGTCATTGCTGCAGGATAAAAGTATACAACTAAAAAATCAGTTTTTACATTTGAAGATTTCCATAATTCATTGGTATCAGCTATAGCTGAAAATTCCAGAATGGTATTTCCAATAGTTAGCTCAATTGCATTTTGACAAAACCCTGGAAGAGTAATTGAAAACAACCATAAAATATTTAGTATTTTTTTCATTTTTGGAGTTTAATTATTCCGCTACACTATCAATTAGTACATTTAATATTTCAATAGCGGCTTTTGATATTTTTGTTCCAGGTCCATACACGCCAACAACACCGGAATCAAATAAAAATTGATAATCTTGGGCAGGAATAACACCTCCTGCAATAACCATAATATCTTCACGGTCGAATTTTTTTAATTCAGCAATTACTTGTGGAACCAATGTCTTATGACCTGCTGCTAATGAAGAAATCCCTAGAATGTGCACATCGTTTTCAATGGCTTGTTTTACGGCTTCTTTAGGTGTTTGAAATAAAGGGCCAATATCAACATCAAAACCTAAATCAGCATAACCTGTTGAAACTACTTTTGCGCCTCTGTCATGACCATCTTGTCCTAATTTTGCAATCATAATTCTTGGGCGTCTCCCTTCTAATTCAGCAAATTTATTAGCTAAATCTTTCGCTTTTTTAAATTCTTTATCGTTTTTAATTTCTTTACTGTACACGCCTGAAATAGATTTAATAGTTGCTTTATATCTTCCAAATACTGTTTCTAATGCATCGGAAATTTCACCTAAAGTAGCTCTTTTTTCAGCAGCTTTAATAGCCAAACCTAATAAATTCCCATTACCTGATTTTGCGCATTTAGTTAAATCTTGTAGCACAAGGTTAACTTCTTTAGTGTTTCTATTCGTTTTTAGCTCTTTTAAACGTTTGATTTGAGAAGCTCTCACAGCATCATTATCAACTTCTAAAATTTGTAGCGGATCTTCTTGTTCTAGTTTGTATTTATTTACACCAACAATAATATCTTGGGTACTATCTATTCTGGCTTGTTTTTTTGCAGCAGCTTCTTCAATGCGCATTTTTGGAATTCCAAGTTCAATGGCTTTTGTCATTCCACCAAGTTCTTCAACTTCTTGCAATAATTCCCAAGCTTTGGTTGCTATTTCTTCTGTTTTATTTTCAACAAAAGTAGCACCTGCCCAAGGGTCAACAGTTTTAGTAATGTTTGTTTCTTCTTGAATATAAATTTGTGTATTTCTTGCAATACGAGCTGAAAAATCGGTAGGTAAAGCAATTGCTTCATCTAAAGCATTTGTGTGTAAACTTTGAGTACCTCCTAGTGCAGCTGCCATAGCCTCAATGGTTGTACGAGCCACATTATTAAAGGGGTCTTGTTCGGTTAAACTCCAACCGCTTGTTTGGCAATGTGTTCTTAATGCTAATGATTTTTGATTTTTAGGATTGAATTGTTTTACAATTTTAGCCCAAAGCATACGTGCAGCACGTAATTTTGAAATTTCACTAAAATGATCCATTCCAATTGCCCAGAAAAATGACAATCGTGGTGCAAAAGAATCAATATCCATTCCGTTGGAAATACCTATTTTAAGGTATTCTAAGCCATCTGCTAAGGTATAAGCTAATTCAATTTCAGGTGTAGCGCCAGCTTCTTGCATATGATAACCCGAAATAGAAATAGAATTAAATTTCGGCATATTTTCACTCGTGTAAGCAAAAATATCAGCAATAATCCTCATTGAAGGTGTGGGTGGATAAATATAGGTGTTACGCACCATGAATTCTTTTAAAATATCATTCTGAATTGTTCCTGCTAGTAATTTTTCATCTACACCTTGCTCTCTGGCGGCAACAATATAAAATGCTAAAATTGGTAAGACAGCACCATTCATTGTCATAGAAACCGACATTTTATCTAATGGAATTTGATCGAAAAGCACTTTCATATCTTCCACAGAATCTATTGCTACTCCAGCTTTACCAACATCTCCTTGTACACGTTCGTGGTCTGAATCATAACCACGATGAGTTGCTAAATCAAATGCAACGGATAGCCCTTTTTGACCTGCAGCTAAATTTCTTCTGTAAAAGGCATTACTTTCTTCAGCAGTTGAAAACCCGGCATATTGACGAATTGTCCAAGGACGGCGAACATACATTGTTGAATAAGGACCTCGTAAATTTGGTGCAGTTCCTGCAATATAATTTTCATGTTCATAATAAGAATCTTTCTTATTTGAACTTTCTATAGTGAGTTGTGAAAAATCTTTACGCTTCATTTTTCAATCTTTTTTGTTCTAATTCTTCGGATAAACGCTTTGTAATAATTGGAATAATTAGTGTTTTTTTAGGATTTCGTTCTACAAAAGGATGCACTTGTATATCGTGTTTCACTTTGTCTAGCTCATTCGGATACTTATTTGTTCCTAATAAAGTTAATTTACCTGAGTTAAATTGAGTTTGTTCTTTTTTTGCGTTTTCAACAATTTTTCGCTGAATGGTTCCTTCTTTTAACTGTTGTAGAAACCCTCCGCTTTTTTCAATTTCTTTAAAAATAGTTAATGCTTTTTCAGCAATTTGTTTGGTAATAGATTCAATATAATAAGAGTTGGTTGCAATGTGTTGCGCATTGGTAAAGTAACTTTCTTCTTTTAAAATTAACAATTGGTTTCTAGCAATTCTATCACCAAATTCATTAGAATGGTGAAAAATAGCATCGTATGAAATAGTTGAAATAGTATTAGCACCACTTAAAATAGCACTCATACTTTCTGTAGTAGTTCTTAACATATTTACGTTATAGTCATACAAAGTTTTGTTTCGTAAACTAGGTTGGGTAAATATTTGTGCATTTGCAGAAGTGTTATAAGTTGAAAGTATTAAATTGTAGAGATATTTAAATGCTCTAATTTTAGCAATTTCGAAAAAATAATTAGCGCCAATAGCAAAATTAAATTGAATTTTAGTAGCTATTTCATTTCCAAATTTTGTTAAATACTCATTTGCGTGTGCTAAAGCATAAGCTACTTGTTGCACTGTATTTGCTCCTGTATTTTGATACAAATCTACATTAACACTTAAAATAAATTCAGTGTTATTTTTTTGAGTAAGTTTTTCAAGAACTTTAAAATCCTCATTTAATGATGTGTACCAATTTCCTCTTTTTGCTAAATTTCCAATAATATCTATATTGTAAAAAACAGTTTCGTTTTTGAGAAACGTTACAAGTTCTTGTATAAATTCTTCTGATAAAAATTCAAACTGAAAATGAAATTCAATATTTTTATTTTGAAGATTGGTAAATAATAAGCTTGAATTGAATGGTTTTTTAGTAATAAATTTTAACGAATTTGCACCTCGTTTTATTACATCTACAGCAGTATTGTTTGCTTCATCTTCAGAAGAAATATGAATTGTTTGGCAAATTTTAAAGTCTTCATTTGAAGTAGGAATTTCTAACTTCTCAAAATCATCTAAATGATAAAAAGGTTTAATTGTAATTCCTTCATTTGTTTTAGTTAGAAGTGTTTCGTTATAATCTGCTCCTTTTAAATCGAATTGAATTTTTTGTTTCCAAGATGAGGCTGAACTGGGTTCAAAATCTTTGGTTATAAAGGTGCTCATAGATTGTAATTTTTAAATAAGTTAGAAAAAGCACTGTTGAATAAGAAGTATTATTTTTTGTCTAAAGTATCATACTCTATCAAATATATTTCCTCATTTTTTTTTTTCATATGATATTCTTCTCTGGCAAATTTCTCTAATTCTTCTTTGTTTTCCAGTTTTTTAATTAATTCTTTATCTTGTTTAATTTCGTTCTGATAGTATTCTTTTTCTGTATTTAACTTGTTAATTTCTTTATTAAATTCAAAATGATTTACTATAGAATTTTCATCAAAAAAAACCATCCACACAATAAAAAAAGCAACTATTATTACATATTTGTTTGTTATAAATTTAACTGTAGGCTTATTTTTGAATTGCTTAAAAGTCATGAATTATAATTTATTGCTAATTACAGTTCTCACAATATCAACAGCTACTGTGTTGTATCTATCATTTGGAATAATAATATCTGCGTAATTTTTAGTAGGTTCAATAAATTGTTGATGCATAGGTTTTAAAGTATTTTGATAACGACTTAATACTTCATTTATATCTCTCCCTCGTTCTTCAATATCTCTTCTTACACGTCTAATTAGGCGTTCGTCTGCATCTGCATGAACAAATATTTTTATATCAAATAGGTCACGTAACTGTTTACTGTTAAATATTAAAATTCCTTCAACAATAACTACTTTTCTGGGGTGTGTTTTTAACGTGTCTTCAATTCTATTATGGGTTACAAAAGAATAGACAGGTTGTTCAATTATTTCATTTTTTTTAAGCTGATTTATATGCTTAACAAGCAAATCAAAATCTATAGCATTAGGGTGGTCAAAATTTATTTTAGTACGTTCTTCGTACGATAAATTTTCTGTTCGGTTGTAATATGAATCTTGTGAAATTACACAAACCTCATTTGCAGGTAATTCGTTTAAAATTTGATTTACAACAGTTGTTTTACCACTTCCCGTTCCTCCGGCAATTCCAATAACTAGCATATAATTAATCTATTAATAATTCAGACAAATTTAATGAATATATAATAGTAGAAAACGGATTTTTAGTATTTTTTGTCGTGTATTTTAATTAATTGCTAAAAAGTGAAGATAATTGAGCTGGTTTATTGTCAAACTTTTAATAATTCTTAATTAGAAAGGTGTATTGTAAATAAAAAAAACCTATTCAATTGAAAAGGTTTTTGAGCCGATGGAGGGACTCGAACCCACGACCTGCTGATTACAAATCAGCTGCTCTAGCCAGCTGAGCTACATCGGCATTTTTGCGATTGTAAATTAAATTATTTTGGGAATAATTCACAAGTTTATTTTAAATATTTTGTCGGGGTGGCAGGAAGTATGCCTTACCCTTTATGTTTTTAATAATCAAAAAGTTATGCTTTTTCATTTACACTTGGTAACCGAATAGGTAACTTATTTGATAAGAACTTTTGTTTTATTATACCTTAAATTAAGGAGGGGCAAATATAATATGCTATTTATTATTAAACAAGTTAATTCATACTATTTTTAATAATAATTAATTCATTGATACACTTAATTATTAGCTTTATCTTTTAAGTTCCATAGCTCCACCAATGATTATAGTTGAATGATTAATGAAAATAAAATTCTGCTATACTTATTTTATTACTTTACCAATATTGTATTACGTCTTATTTGGTTCTGTCCTTTAGATTTACAATCTGATTATTTAGGAAAAAAGATATTGTTTTGAAATAGAAAAAATACTAAACACATGGATTTGACTTTTTTTATTTTTGATTTATTAGTTAGATTTGGAGAAATTTGATAGATGCGATAGAACTCATTTTTTTCTCCTGATTTATAATTACTCAACTTACCAAGAAGTCTTTTAATCTCAAAGTAGAAAATCCATCTGCTGTGAAGGAGTATTTTATTATTTTTCCTTTTTAGGGAAGCCTAAAGAATAAATTATATATTTTTGGACTTACTATATTAGACTGGACATTAAGTTGAGAGATTTAGAGTTACATCA
>CAYPNJ010000094.1:0-6661 GCA_964412305.1 uncultured Lutibacter sp.
AATCCCATAATTATCCTATTTCTTTTAACATTAAGTCTAAGCCCTTTCTTATAATCTCTTGATGTGGTTGTTTAGAAACACACACAAATTCAGTTAAAGCAAAATCTTCAGGTGCTACTTCATACATTCCCAATTGTTCCATTTCATCTAAATCTTTATACATACAAGATTTTAACAGTTGCATTGGGAAAATATCTAAAGGAAAAACCTCTTCATAATTACCCGTTACTACAAATGCTCTATGTTCACCATTTGTATTTGTGTTTAAATCAAACTTTTTATTTGGAAATAACCACGAAAAAGTTAAAGCTCTTGTTGTTGAAATTTTATTGAAAACTGGCATTGTCCATCCAAAAAACTCATAGTCATTCCCTTCTGGGATTACTGACACCATATTATCATAATATCCTAAAGTTCCTTTTAATCCTTGGTTGGTTCCTGTTAAAACGTTTCCACTAATAATTCTGTGTTCTCCATCGTTCAATTTCCCTTCAACAATTGAAACTGTTGTTGCTCCAATTTTAGTTTTGTAATATTTAGGTGCTGATACAGAAGAACCTACTAAAGCTATAATACGCTCCGCATTAAACTTACCTGTTAATAACAACTCTCCAATAATTACTAAATCTTGAGGAGTAATAGTCCAAACAACTTCACCTTTATTTATAGGGTCTATTTTAGCAATTTGAGTTCCAACATTCCCTGAAGGATGCGGACCAGAAACTTTATGCAATGTAATATCACTTAAACCTGCAAGTTGTGAGTTTGATTTTTTTCCAACGGAAACGTGAACTTCACCAGGTGTTAATTTACTTAATGCAGTAACTGCTGCTTGCAATTCACTTTCTTTATCTGCCAATACATAATCATAATCAGCTGCTAAAGGAGCACTTGCATACGCAGAAATAAAAATTGCTTTAGGTGTTTTTTCCGGATCTGCAATTACAGCATAAGGTCGTTGCATAATAAATGGCCAACAACCTGTCGCTAATAAATGACTTTTAATAGCATCATCTTTCATTGTTTTTGGGTCTTTCACTCCAAAATCAACAAATTGTTGTTCACTATCAGCTTGGATTTTTATGGCCAATAATTTTCTTTTTTCACCACGTATAATATCAACTATTTCGCCACTAACTGGCGAAACAAATTTCATATCTTCATTAGCTTTGTTATAAAGAACAGTATCTCCTGCTTTTAACTTTGCGCCAACTTTTATTGATAATTTTGGAATAATACTGTGGAAATCTTCGGGTTTTAATGTGAATACATTACTAGATATAGCTTTTTGTGTAACTGTCTCGGCTTTGCCCTTCAGCTTAATATCTAACCCCTTTTTAATTCGAATGTCCTGTGACATATATTGAGTTTATTTAATTGTCTTATAAAACGGAGCAAAAATAGCAATTTCTAGTATAATTTTTCTGTTTTTTAACAATTATTTCTGTAACATTTATCATCCTTCTTAATCAATTTTAGTTTTAGTACTTTTACGCGTGCCTTTTTGGTATAAATTTTGTTTATTAACAACAAAACATCTCAAATTTATTTTGAAAAAATATTTTTTCTTTTTCAGCTTCATTTATTTCATTCAATTTAGTTACTCCCAAACTAATTTTACTGAACCCAATTATATTAAAACCATCATTTTTAAACCCGCAGCTTTAAACACGTATGCTCCAATAATAAAGCTTGGAGAAAGAATTAACCTTTCATTTGATGATTTAAATGCTGATGAACACGATTATACTTACAAAATTGAACACTGTACATTAAATTGGGAGGTTTCTAATTTATCTGAATCAGAATTTGTAAACGGTTATGCAGAAGACAGAATTAGAGATTATGAGAATTCATTTAATACATTACAACCATATACAAATTATACGCTAACAATTCCTAATGAAGACACTCGACTAAAAATTTCTGGAAATTATATGTTGTCTGTTTTAAATGAGGAAGAGGAAGTAGTTATTAAACGCCACTTTGTAGTTTACGAACCTAAAGTAACTGTTGGTGTTTCTGTTTATAAAAGCCGAGATATCTCTACAATTAACACCAAACAATCTGTAGAGTTTATCATCAATCATCCAAATTATAGAATTAACAATCCTGGTGAAGAAATAAAGCCTATTATTCTTCAAAATAACAATTGGCAAACAGCAATTATTGGTCTAAAACCGCTGTTTTATAGAGGTACACAACTCTTGTATAAGTACAATAAAGAAACTAGTTTTTGGGCGGGTAACGAATTTTTATTTTTCGATTCAAAAGACATCAGAAGTTCAACATTGAATATAGCGGGTGTAGAACTCGGCAGGGAATTATATCACACCTATTTATACACCAACGAAGAACGAATAGACTTGCCTTATACACTATTTCCAGATGTTAATGGAAATTTTATTGTCAGAACACTCAGTGGTCAAAATAATAATACTGATGCAGATTATAGTTGGGTGCATTTTTCACTAAAAACACTTGAAAACTTAGAAGGGAAAGAACTATATATTAGTGGTAATTTTAACAATTGGCAACTAAACGATTTAAATAAACTTGAGTATAATAATGATAGTGGTTTGTATGAAACAACTTTACTCGTAAAACAAGGATTCTACAATTATCAATATATTACTAAAAATAAAGAAGGAATCATAAGCAATCACGATATTGATGGGTCTTTTTACCAAACCGAAAACGATTATACAGTACTCGTTTACTACAAAAAATTTGGGAGTAGATACACCAAAGTTATTGGTGTTGGTTTTGGTAATTCAGAAAAAATTAATAATTAATTACTATATTTAACCCGTAAATTTAAGTAGTAAGTTACTATGGTACAACAAGTAACAAATGGCATAAAAATATCTGTAACGTCTAATTTCGAAGGAACTAATTATCGAAATTACAAGTTGTATTATGCGTTTAGTTATCAGGTTACAATAGAAAACCAAAGTAACGAAACAGTTCAACTTTTAGAACGTCATTGGAAAATTTTTGATTCGTTAAACAACACTGAAATTGTTGAAGGGTCTGGTGTAATTGGTAAAAAACCAATTTTAAAGCCTTCACAAATTCACACGTATACATCAAACTGCTTTTTAACCTCACCTATTGGTGCTATGAAAGGTTTTTATAATATGGTGAATTTTGCAACTACAAAAACTTTTAAAGTTCACATTCCTGCATTTCAATTAATGGTTTCAAATATTCATAATTAATAATGAAATTTAAACTTGTAAAATTTAAACCAAAAAAAGTAACCCAAATTAAAGGGCTAGAATGTTTAAATTGTAAGCAACCTCTAATAGGTACAGAAAATTTCTGTTCATATTGTGGACAAAAAAACACTACTAAAAAACTAACTCTTAACAATTTTATAAGTAATATATTTTCTGGATTTACCTCTTACGATTCTCGCTTTTGGAAAACTTTTATTCCGCTTTTAACAAAACCTGGTAAAGTTTCTAAAGATTATGTTGAAGGAAAAAGAGCTCGGTTTGTAAACCCTTTTCAACTCTATTTAAATGTTTCTATTCTCTTCTTTTTATTGTTAGGAATTACAACTAAAATAGATGAAAATAAAAACCCTGTAACTAATATTATTGAGAACACTAAAAATTTAGATTCATTAACTCAAAAAGGAACAAGACAATTAGATTCTATTCTTACAAATGCTCAAAAACAACTTATAAAAAACAACCCTAAAGATTCAACTAAAACAAAAGTAATTACAGATTTAAGTGAGGCATTTAAACTTATTGAGAAAGAAAGCAACCAATCTAAAAAAGAATTTACTTTAAATATGTTGTCTGATTCTATTAGTAATTCTAGTGGTTTTTTAAACAAAATTCAAAAATTCATTAATTACCATAAAAAATTTCCTAAATACTCAAATCTACAAGCATTAGATAGTTTGGGCTTCGAAAAAACGTTTGGGAACAAATTTTACTATCAGCAAGTTATAAACATTACAAAAAACATAAAACAAGTCCAATCAGATGGGGGGAAAAGTTATTTTAAAACACTTACCTCTTATATTTCAATTTCTCTTTTTGTTTTTCTTCCAATTTTTACACTGTTTTTAAAAGCAGTGTACTTTAGAAGAAAATATACATACATGGAGCATTTGGTTTTTGTTTTTCATACACAAACTGTTATATTTTTACTTTTTGTGATTTATTATTTATTGAACTTATTTCTAGAAATGGGATCTACTTGGTGGGTAATTATTCTACTCTTTTTACTGTATTTATATAAGGCGCTACGTCATTTTTATCAACAAGGAAGAATTAAAACAATTGTTAAATTTATAATCTTAAATAACTTTTATTTATTCTTAGGATTTATTGGATTTGTAATAGTATCGGTACTTTCATTTATAGTTGGTTAAAATGTAGAAAGTGTTTTTGCTTTATGCACTACATCTTCATACAACATTTCAAGAGTTGCATCTTCTTTTTTTACTGAAGTAATACTAACAGTTTCAACATAAGAACGCTTCATTAAAACCGATTGCTCTTTATCCCCAATTTCTGAATGATGAAATTTTAAAATAGTTGAAGAAGTAAACTCATTTGAAGCAATCCAATCTTCAAACCATTGTTTACGAGTCTCTTTCATTTCATTTTTATACAATGTAGAAGAAGACCAAATTTTAGGAGTATTCTCTAATTTTGTGAAGTGTATTTTAATCTCATCCCAAATTAATTCATACAAATCCAACTTTGTATCATTCCAATCAACAATTACCATAGTAAAAGGTTCAATTCCATCTAAATTTAGATGTTCTATATATTTATTAAATGTAGCCGTTTTCAAAATTTCTTTAGCAATTACACCTCTGCTTTTTTTGTAAGAATCTCTCTTTATATGATTTACAAAACCTCCATTTAAAACACAAACCAATCTGTTTTTAGAGCTTGTTCCAATCCAAGTTCCACCTGCCGTTTTATCCTTTGGGAATAGCATCTCTACACCATTTTCATGATACTTTTTTGGCGCTAGTGTTTCTCTTAATCGTTGTTCATCTCTATTCGATGTTAAAATGAAATTATTTTTTACTAAAGGAAGAAAAGTAACGGTACACATGCTATTAAAATTTGAATATTGAGTATTAGTTTGTCGCAAAAAAAGTGATTCCTATTTTGTAACTTTGACACGCAAATTTAAACAGAAAAACCTTTAAAAAATAATATAATGGCTTCAGGATTTTACAAAGTACCAAAAGCAGTTAATGAGCCCGTAAATTCATACGCACCGGGAACTCCAGAACGTAAAGCTTTATTAGATACGTACAAAAAAATGTACAATGAGCAAGTTGATATTCCTTTTTATATTGGCGGCAAAGAATATAGAACAGGAAACACTGTAGATATTCATCCTCCACATGACCATAAACATACTGTTGGGAAATATCATACTGCTGAAAAAAAGCATATAGAATTGGCTGTTGAAAAAGCTGTTGAAGCTCGTGTAAAATGGGCTGCAACAAGTTGGGAACACAGAGCTGCAATTTTCTTAAAAGCTGCTGATTTATTAGCCGGACCTTTCCGCTACAAAATGAATGCTGCAACTATGATTGCACAGTCTAAAAACGTTATGCAAGCAGAAATTGATGCTGCTTGTGAACTAATAGATTTTTTACGTTTTAACGTAGAATTTATGACTGAGATTTACAGCAATCAACCACAATCTTCTCCTGGTATTTGGAACCGTATGGAATACCGTCCGTTAGAAGGTTTTGTATATGCAATTACACCATTTAATTTTACTGCAATTGCTGGTAATTTACCTGCAGCGCCTGCAATGATGGGGAATGTAATCATTTGGAAACCTGCAAGATCTCAGGTGTATTCTGCACAAGTAATTATGGAGTTATTTAAAGCAGCTGGTTTACCTGATGGTGTTATTAATATGGTTACAGGTAATTCGGCTACTATTACAGACGTTTTATTAAATAGTCCAGATTTTTCTGGTGTTCACTTTACTGGATCTACACCCGTATTTAATAGTTTTTGGGAAACTATTGGTAAAAACATGAATAATTATAAAACATACCCAAGAATTGTTGGTGAAACTGGTGGGAAAGATTTTATTTGGGCACATCCTTCGGCAAATGCAAAAGAAGTTGCTACAGGAATATCAAGAGGTGCATTTGAATATCAAGGTCAAAAATGTTCTGCTGCTTCAAGAGCATATTTACCAAAAAGCTTGTGGGCAGATATTAAAACAGCTGTTTTAAATGATGTAAAATCGTTTAAAATGGGAACTCCTGAAGATCCTTCAAACTTTATTAATGCAGTAATTGATGATAGAGCCTTCAAAAAATTATCAGGTTATATTGAAGAAGCAAAACAAGATGCTGATGCTGAAATTATTGCTGGTGGTGGTTATGATGATTCTGTAGGATATTTTATTGAGCCAACAATAATTGTAACTACAAATCCACAATACAAAACAATGGTTAATGAATTGTTTGGTCCAATTATGACTATCTTTATATACGAAGATGATCAGTGGGAAGAAATGTTAGATGTTGTTGATAAAACAAGTGAATTTGCATTAACTGGAGCAATTTTTAGTGGTGACCGTTATGTTATTGATATAGCAACTAACAAACTAGAAAATGCTGCTGGTAATTTTTATATAAATGATAAAC
>CAYPNJ010000095.1:0-6520 GCA_964412305.1 uncultured Lutibacter sp.
TTTAAAGTGCTCATAATAATTAAACTTTTTAAAATTTGTCCAATAAATTTACGACCCAAAGCAACATTAAAACCTGATATTTATCATACATTGTGTTTGGTGTAACAATTATCACCCTGAAAAACAAGTGGTTATATTTTTTCTTTATTTAATGAAAATAAAAAACCAGTGGAAAATATTCCGCTGGTTTTTAAAATTTTATATAAAAGAAATGAATCTTTTAACTTAAAAATTGGTTTGAAAATTAGATTTTGAATGCTTTATCCTGAGGATAGTAAGCAACGTTTCCTAATTCTTCTTCAATTCTTAATAACTGGTTATATTTAGCCATTCTATCTGAACGTGAAGCTGAACCTGTTTTAATTTGACCTGTATTTAACGCTACAGCTAAATCTGCAATAGTAGTATCTTCTGTTTCTCCTGAACGGTGAGACATTACAGATGTAAAACCTGCATTGTGAGCCATATTTACTGCTGCAATAGTTTCAGTCAAAGTACCAATTTGGTTTACTTTAATTAAAATTGAATTTGCACTTCCACTTTCAATACCTCTTGAAAGTCTTTCAACATTAGTAACAAATAGATCATCACCAACTATTTGAACTTTATCTCCAATTTTATCAGTTAAGTATTTCCAACCATCCCAGTCGTTCTCATCCATACCATCTTCAATTGAAATAATTGGGTATTTTTCAGCTAATTCAGCTAAATAGTCAGCTTGTTCTTCAGAAGTTCTAATAACTCCTTTATCGCCTTCAAATTTAGTGTAATCGTATTTTCCATCAACATAAAATTCTGCAGCTGCACAATCTAATGCTAATTTAACTTCATCTCCTGGTTTATAACCTGCATTTTCAATAGCTTTTAAAACAGTTTCTATTGCATCTTCTGTCCCATCAAAAGCTGGAGCAAATCCTCCCTCATCACCAACAGCTGTACTTAACCCTCTGTCGTGAATTAATTTCTTTAAATTATGAAAGATTTCAGTTCCCATTTTAAGTGCCTCTGAAAAGTTTTTAGCTTTTATTGGCATAATCATAAACTCTTGGAAAGCTATTGGAGCATCTGAATGTGAACCTCCATTAATAATATTCATCATTGGTACAGGAAGTGTGTTTGCACTAACACCACCAACATAACGATATAATGGAATTTCTAACTCATTTGCTGCTGCTTTCGCTGCTGCTAAAGAAACGCCTAAAATAGCATTTGCTCCTAACTTAGATTTATTTTTAGTTCCATCTAAATCAATCATCATTTGATCAATTAAATTTTGTTCGAAAACTGATACTCCTAACAATTCTTCTGCAATAATTTCATTTACATTTTTTACAGCTGTAAGAACTCCTTTTCCCATATAATCTTTTCCTCCATCTCTCAATTCCATCGCTTCATGTTCTCCAGTTGAAGCTCCTGAAGGAACTGCTGCTCTACCTAAAACTCCATTTTCAGTTACTACATCAACTTCTACAGTTGGATTTCCTCTTGAATCAAATATTTGACGTGCATGAACACTTATAATCATACTCATATTCTTGTTTTTTTAATTGTTATTTTATTACTTCAAAGTTACAAATTTAAGGCTAAATACTATTTTATTATAGGCCTTTTATACGATAACGTTTTCGTTTTAATTATTATAAAAAAAGCCATTAACAATGGTTGTAATGCTTATATATTTTATTTTTTACTTGAGTTTATATTTCCTATAAATTGATCAAATAAATAAGAAGAATCATGTGGCCCTGGACTAGCCTCAGGATGGTATTGAACAGAAAAACAATTTTTATTTTTCATTTTCATACCTGCTAAAGTTTCATCATTTAAATGAATGTGTGTTACTTCAAAATCGTTATGATTTTCAACATCTTCACGTTTCACAACAAATCCATGATTTTGTGACGTTACTTCTCCTTTTCCGGTAATTACATTTTTTACTGGATGGTTTATTCCTCTATGCCCATTATGCATTTTAAAGGTAGAAATTCCGTTTGCTAAAGCAATTATCTGATGTCCTAAACAAATGCCAAATAAAGGCAAGTCACGTTTTATTATTTCTTTTGCTAATTCTTGAGCTTCTTTTAGAGGTTCTGGATCACCAGGCCCATTTGACAAGAAAAACCCATCAGGATTGAAAGCATTCATTTCTTCAAAAGTAGCATTGTAAGGAAATACTTTAATGTAACATCCTCGTTTAGCTAAGTTTCTTAAAATATTCTTTTTTATCCCTATATCTAACGCTGAAATTTTAATTGGTGCATTTTCCTCTCCAAAATAATAAGGTTCTTTAGTTGAAACTTTTGAAGCTAATTCCAAGCCATTCATATCTGGAACTGCTTTTAGCTTTTCTTTTAAAGCATCTACATCTGTTTCTGTAGAAATAACTGCATTCATTGCTCCCTTATCTCTAATGTAACGCACAACAGCTCTTGTATCAATATCTGAAATAGCCATTAGATTTTCTTTTTCAAAATAATTTTCTAATGATCCATGAGCATCTTCTCTTGAGTAATTAAAACTGAAATTTTTACAAACTAATCCTGCTATTTTAATTGAATCTGATTCAACTTCATTATCATTTACACCGTAATTACCAATATGTGCATTGGTAGCTAACATTAATTGTCCAAAATATGAAGGGTCTGTAAATATTTCCTGGTAACCAGTCATACCTGTATTGTAACAAATCTCTCCAAAAGAGGTTCCATCTCTCCCTATTGATTTTCCTTCAAAAATTGTTCCATCGGCTAGCAATAAAATTGCTTTTTTATGTTGTGTATAATTCATTGTTTATTTCAAAAAAAATTATTCTATTAAAAATATTATATGATTTTACTTGAGTTTTCAAATATAAATCTAAATATTTTAACTACATCTTTCACTTTTTTATAAGAGAGTTTTTCTTCCTTAACAAAACTAATTAGTGTTGCTTTATCGTTCTCATCATCTATCAATCCAATAATACTGCTTTTGTTAAGTTCAACCTTTTTAAATACTTCTCCTGACTTTATAAGGTAATTATAAGCTACTAATGCTTTTGTGTTTCCAAGAGTTTTTCCTCCTAAACGATTATCAATTCCTCTTTGAAAAACAATATCGTATTTTTTTAAAAAAGAATTATCTCCTTTTTCAAATAATACTTCATAAAAAGAGTTCCCAATATTTTTAAACAAAAGATTGTTTATAGATACAGAATCAATTGTAGACGTTTTAAAAGCAAAGAGCTTATCTCTACTAATTCTGCTTACAAAAGAATTAGTTGTTATATTAAAATTTATATTTGAGAGCCTATACGTTTTATTGTCTAAAAATAATACTCCATTGTTATTCCAATTAGAGTATGTATATAGATCATTATTTTTTTCTTTCAAATCTCCAATAAACTCATAACCTTCGTTCGTTATTAATCTACTTTCAATCCGTTTAATGGTAATTTGCTGCCCATAAAAAACATTGCTAAACAAACCGCCAAATATTGCAAGTATAATTATTTTTTTCATAGTTGTATATGTACAAGATATTATATACAAAATGGGATAAACTTAAAAAAGTTTATCCCATTTTGTATCGTTAAAAAGTTTTCATTAATTTGTTTCTTTACTGTCCTCAGTAGTTTCTACAACTTCTTCAACTTTTTTTGTTTTACCTCTACGAGTAGATTTCTTTTTCTTAGCTCCATTTGGATTGTAAGTTGTATTATAATCAACTAACTCAACCATTGCCATAGGTGCATTATCACCCTGACGGTTTCCTAATTTAATAATACGAACATATCCTCCTGGTCTATCTGCTACTTTTACTGAAACTTCTTTAAATAATTCCGCAACAGCATATTTATTTCTTAAGTAACTAAATACAACTCTACGATTATGCGTAGTATCATTTTTAGACTTTGTAATTAATGGTTCAACAAATTGACGTATAGCTTTTGCTTTTGCAACTGTTGTATTAATACGCTTGTGCTCAATTAATGAACAAGCCATATTAGCAAACATTGCTTTTCTATGCGCTGTTTGTCTTCCTAAGTGATTAAATTTCTTTCCGTGTCTCATCTCTTATCTCTTATCTTATATTAAAACCGAAGTTTTAACTTAATCTTTATCTAATTTATATTTACTTAAATCCATACCAAAGTTTAAACCTTTATTATGAACTAATTCATCTAATTCAGTTAAAGATTTTTTTCCGAAGTTACGGAACTTCATTAAGTCATTCTTATTAAATGATACTAAGTCACCTAATGTATCAACTTCTGCAGCTTTTAAACAGTTTAGTGCTCTTACAGATAAATCCATATCCACTAATTTTGTTTTCAACAACTGACGCATATGTAATGATTCTTCATCATACGTTTCAGTTTGTGCAATCTCATCAGCTTCTAATGTAATACGCTCATCAGAGAATAACATAAAATGATGTATTAATATTTTAGCAGCTTCGGTTAAAGCATCTTTAGGTGCAATTGAACCATCAGTAATAATATCAAATACTAATTTTTCGTAATCTGTTTTTTGCTCTACACGGAAATTTTCAACAGCATATTTTACATTGATAATTGGTGTAAAAATTGAATCTGTAAAAATTGTTCCTAAAGCTACTCCAGATTTTTTATTTTCTTCAGCTGGTACAAAACCTCTTCCTTTTTCAATTGAAATTTCAAAATCTAATTTAACAGATTTTTCCATATTACAAATAACTAAATCGTGGTTTAAAACTTGAAACCCTGAAATATGTTTTTGTAAATCTCCAGCAGTTAATTGCTCTTGATCTGATATTGAAATATTAACAGTTTCTCTATCTGAATCTTCAATTTGTTTCTTAAAACGAACTTGTTTTAAGTTCAAAATAATTTCAGTTACATCTTCAACAACACCTTTAATTGTTGAAAATTCGTGTTCAATACCTTCAATACGAATTGATGTTATTGCAAAACCTTCTAATGAAGATAATAACACTCGTCTTAAAGCATTACCAACTGTTAAACCAAAACCTGGTTCTAACGGTCTAAACTCAAATCTACCATCAAAATCGGTAGAGTCAATCATAATTACTTTATCGGGCTTCTGAAAATTTAAAATTGCCATAATTGAATTGGTATCTTTAAAATTATTTAGAGTATAACTCTACTATTAATTGTTCTTTGATATTTTCTGGAATTTGCATTCTTTCAGGTACACTAACAAAATTTCCTTGTTTAGTTTCTGAATTCCAAGAAAGCCATTCGTACACATCATTTCTTGCTGCTAAAGAATCTTCAATAGCAATTAATGATTTAGATTTTTCTCTTACAGCTACAACATCTCCAGCATTTAAAGAAAAAGATGGAATGTTTACTAGTTCCCCATTTACAGTAATGTGACGGTGTGATACTAGTTGACGTGCTGCACTACGACTAGGTGCAATACCTAATCTAAATACTACGTTATCTAAACGAGATTCGCAAAGTTGTAATAAAATTTCACCTGTAATACCTTTACTACTAGATGCTTTTTTAAATAAGTTTGAAAATTGTTTTTCTAAAATACCGTATGTATATTTAGCTTTTTGTTTTTCTGACAACTGTACTGCGTATTCAGATTTTTTTCCTCTACGTCTGTTGTTTCCATGTTGTCCTGGAGGATAATTTCTTTTTTCAAAAGATTTATCTTCTCCAAATATTGCTTCTCCGAATTTACGGGCAATTTTTGTTTTTGGTCCTGTATATCTTGCCATTTTTTATTATTATATGATAGGGATTATGAATTAAGGCTAATCCTTCGATAATCTAACTCCTATCTATTAAAAATTAATTAATTAATTATACTCTTCTTCTTTTTGGAGGTCTACACCCGTTATGTGGTGCAGGTGTAACATCGATAATTTCAGAAACTTCAATTCCTAAATTGTGAATTGAACGAATTGCTGACTCTCTTCCGTTACCAGGTCCTTTAACATACACTTTTACTTTTCTCATACCTGCTTCATGTGCAACTTTTGCACAATCTTCTGCAGCTAATTGAGCAGCATAAGGAGTATTCTTTTTAGAACCTCTAAATCCCATTTTCCCAGCTGATGACCAAGAAATTACATCACCCTTTTTATTGGTTAGTGATATAATTATATTGTTGAATGAAGCTGTGATATGAGCCTCACCAACTGTCTCAACAATAACTTTACGTTTTTTTGAACTTGCTTTCGCCATAATATATTAGTTATTATTTAGTTGCTTTTTTCTTGTTAGCTACCGTTTTACGTTTACCTTTTCTAGTTCTAGAATTGTTCTTGGTTCTTTGACCTCTTAAAGGTAATCCTGATCTGTGACGAATACCTCTGTAACACCCAATATCCATTAAACGTTTAATGTTTAATTGAGTTTCAGAACGTAATTCACCTTCAATAGTGTAGTCTCCTACTTGTTCTCTAATGTCGTGAATTTCTGCATCAGTCCAATCTTGAACTTTGGTGCTTTCATCAACTTTTGCTCCAGCTAAAATTTCTTTAGCTCTACTTTTACCAATTCCAAAAATATATGTTAATGCAA
>CAYPNJ010000096.1:0-2037 GCA_964412305.1 uncultured Lutibacter sp.
TCTGTTTTTTCTGGTTGTTGGAAATTAGTTATTTGCCAATTATAAGGAGTGTCACCGGTTCTTAATAAAGTAACAGCATGGTTTGTATTTCCACTTGGATAGCTAGGTAAATTTGGATATGTAGTAGAATTAATAAAACTATCATTAGATTGATCTAAAATTGTTGTAGAATATGGATCTGCAATGGCAATTGTACCATCTACTAAGTATTGATACATATGATTAGTTTGGGGAGTTAAGCCCGTTAGTTCAATCCAAAAACGCTCTGAAGCACTATCCTTATTTAATAAATAGTTATTATCTATTTGCCAGTTGTTGAAATCACCTATTAAGTGAACAACCTCTTTTTGAGGGGCAAATAAAACTAGTGTAGCTTTGGTAGCATCATTAGAATCCAAGTTTATTCCGTCTTTCATTCCAGCAGGAACAGCTTGTTCAACAATTGATACAATAACTTGAAAAGTTACGGTTTTAGTTTCTCCATTATTTGTGGCTTCTAAGCTATAATTTGTATTTTCAGTTATAGTAGTATCTGTATAACTGTATGATGTGTTATTGGTTGAAGTATTTATAGTTAAACCATTTGCTTTTAATATAAAGTCAGAAGTAAGCGTAGTGTTTGCTTCTATTGTTAATGATTGCCCTGAAGTTAATACAGTGAGGTTTTTAGAAGGAGAAGTTAAATTTAATTGAAAAGTACCTACATTGAAAAAGAAATCGTTACACCCACTAGCTTTAAATTCTTGAGAACCATTTTCATTTCTAAATACCATACCCATTTTAGTAGCATTTGATGCTTGTGTAGTATTTAACTCATAATAAGTTTCGGGAGTAATAGTGATACTCCAAGTTCCATTTCCATTATTGGTCATTTCTCCAACACCATCATCTGTTCCCCAGTTTCCTATAGTTGATTCCCAAGGGTTTGCATCGTTTCCAATACCAGAATGCATGTATACCTTAGTTGGATTAGAAAAACCATTACAATCTGTAGCAGTACTATTTGCATCAATTGTTATAGTTATAGATTGGTTTACATTAAAAGTTGAAGGTGAAATAGTAACTTGAGCAAATGTAAGTATAGGTACTATAAAAAGTAATATGAGTAGTGTTTTTTTCATTTCTATGGAATTGGTAACTAAATGCAACGAACCGGAATTAATTAATAATCCGGTTCATTACAAAAAGTTAATATTATAAAATAAACAATTTAAAGTGGTTGCTTATTTTAATTTATTTCTAATTTTTAACCAATGAGTATGTATATGCTCTTGGGTTACTTAAGTCTAAAGTAATTGTATAATTACCATCTTCAGGAACACCAATGTTTTGACCATTAAATTCCATTGTTCCATCTGCATCATTATCTCCAATATTTAAACCCCAGTCATCATTAGCTCTAAATTTAATACCATTGTCTGGTGCAGGTTGTGCAGTTAAATCTAGAGTTACAGACCAAGTTTGACTTCCAGAGTCATAAACCATATCTGTATCTGAATCCCAACCGGTTGGTGTTGCATTACCAATTACGCCCCAATTTGTTTCTTCAATTGAGTAAGTAAGAGCTTCAGTATCAGCTTTTACAAGGTAATAACCTGCAGTTGCTCCAATATTCCCTTCACCATCAGCGGTTAAAACTTGAGTGTAACTTCCGTTTACACCAGAAGCATCACCCCAGTCTAAATTACCCCATTCGAATACTCCAGACCCATTAGGTGCAATAAATTTAAAATCTCCATCTAACCAAACAAATCCTTCATAATCTGTTTGACCTAATACAGAAGCTTCTAATAGTGGTGCTGTTCCAGGATTCCAACCTTGGTGATTACCAGGAACTGCTATGTTAAGTGGTATTTGACTAACTACAATAGTTTTGTCATTACTGTTTAATGTCATAGTATATGTACCAGGCGTACCAACAAATTGAAAGTTATTATCACCATCAAAAGCATCTTCAAAATTAGCATCAATTGTATATCCTTGACTTATATAATATGGATAGTTTAAACCAGAACCCCAATCACCTTCAACAGTGAA
>CAYPNJ010000096.1:2137-6456 GCA_964412305.1 uncultured Lutibacter sp.
CCTTCATTATTAGGGTCTTTACCTAAATCTCCAGACCAATCAATATTGGTAGGTAAGAATTTAAATTCATCACCATCAACAAGATCTATTATAATTTCAAATTGATTAAAATCAATCCTATTCATAGGAAGAGACGTTGTAGGGTCCCATCCTGTTAATGAACCAACTAAATAAAATTCAGGAAATTCTGGTATGAAAGGTGTTAATAATACAGAAATTGTTTGAGAAACTTCTCCATTTGCTATTACTCTAATATCTATACCGGCTTCAGAAGCACCTTCAATTTCTAAGACATCTAAAGCAAACGTGTTTAATTCTTCAACAGTTAAGCTAATAGAAGTAGTTTCTGTAGTTCCAATTACTACAGGAGTAGTAAAATTTGTACCTAAAAGTGCAGCTTCAACGCTATATGTTACACCCGTTCCTTCTAAAGTTACTGATGTCCAGCTAATTGTTAGAGCGGTGTTTGCTTCATTTGCATCAATAAGTGCAATTGAAGCGCCATCTATAGGGCTATTAATTGAGATACCTCCTTGTGGAGCTAATATCTCAAAGTTTTCATTTTCATCACAAGAATTAAATCCGATGATAATTAATGAAAACAATACTATTTTATATATATATTTCATGGTTATATTTTTTTAGTCGTTTTTAACTAGTGAATATGTATATTCTCTTGGGTTACTTAAATCTAAAGTTACCGTATAGTTACCAGCTGCAGGTACGCCAATGTTTTCTCCTCCTTCTTCCATAGTTCCATCAGCACCACTATCACCTAAATTAAGAGCCCAATCATCATCTGCTCTAAATTTTATTCCATTATCAGGAGCATCTTGTTGTGTTAGGTCTATTGTAAGTTTAAGTGTTCTTGTTGCAGCATCATAAACCATATCAGTATCTGAATCCCAACCTGTTGGAGTTGCGTTTCCAATAAGTCCCCAACTAATAGGTGTTGCAGAATAAGCCATAGGATTTTCTCCAAGGAAGCCTTTAATACCAACGTCACTTGGATTTACTTGTACAAAGTGATATCCTGTACCAACTTCAATATTACCTTCTCCGTCAGCAACTAAAACGCCAGTATTACTTCCATCAACTCCAGAAGCATCACCCCAATCTAAATTACCCCAAAAGAAACCTCCAGTTTCATTAGGAGCAATAAATTTAAATTGACCATCTAACCAAACATATCCTTCAAAATCGGTTTCTCCAAATGCTGAAGCAGCTAAAGTTTGAGCTGAAGCAGGATCCCAACCTTGGTGGTTTCCAGGAACAGCTATTTTAGGTAAGTCAGTTGTAAATGGAGTTATAAATACTGTTATTGCTTCAGATACTTGTATTAGGCTTCCTGTTGTTCCAACACTAGAAACAATTCTTAGCGCTAATTCTCCTTCAAGAAAAGGTGTTAAGCCTGCAGTAACTGCAATACCATTTAATTCGCCAATATTCCATGTTACGCTTCTGTTTATTGTTGAAGCAGCTACATAAGAATCTGCAAAACTAGTTCCTGCTAATGCAACTTCAAGTGCATATGTAACTTCAGTTGGATTGCCATAATCTGACGATGTCCAATTTACTGTTAATGCAGGATTTAATTGACTTTCCTGAGGGTTTAATACAATAGTTGTACCCTGAGCAGGATCTGTGATTGCTCCACTTCCTTGTGAAGCTAATGTTAATTGTACTGAGTCTTCATTGTCACAAGAGGCTATAGAAACCAAAAGGATTGAAAAGAACAGCACTTTAAATATTTTTTTCATAATCTTATATAATTAATTTGATTAATATCCAGCGTTTTGAGTTAAATTAGGATTTGCCGCTAAACTTTCACTTGGAAGTGGAAATACTGCCATGTGACTGCCTATAGCAATTCCATTAGCTCCATTTCCTTTCCATGCCCAGTTGTAATTTCCTCCTGTAAAAAGACCAAAACGAATTAAATCTTGTCTTCTGTGAGATTCCCAATGTAATTCTCTTGAACGTTCATCAATTAAGAAACTTAAGGTTAACTCATTACCAGAAATAGGATCAGCATTTACTCTTGCTCTTAAATCATTTACATAACCTAAAGCTTGTGATTCACTTCCACCACCACCTCTTACGAAGGCTTCAGCATACATTAAATATACATCTCCTAATCTAAATAAAGGAAAGTCAGTATCAACAAACGTAGGATCAACTCCTGCTGCACCTGTTGAAGTTTTATTAGTGAATTTTGTGATAATATATCCTGAATCTCTATCAGCAACATCTACAATTTCAATATCACGACCTTCAGTAATCATAGTATTTCTATCATCATTTAAAGTTGTGTTGTCATTTAAGAATTTTTCAGCAAATTGCTTACGGACTCTTAAAGCACCACCCCAACCTTGAGCTCCTAAATCTTCACCATTACCTTCAATACTTCCAACTTCACCATTAATAATTGTAGTTGTTGGTCCATAATTTTGGGTTACTACACCATCAGATACTAATGGGAATATAATTTCATTAAGACCTGCTTCATTTGAATGATTATCAGCCATAAAATTTAACCTCCAATTTGAAGCTAAACTAAATCCACCACCAATTATTTTGTTACATTGTGTTAAACAATCAGCATAACGATTTGTACCAACATATACTTCTGAATTTAAATACATTTTAGCTAAAATCATCCAAGCAACCGCTTTATCAGCTCTTGCATATTCATTAGATTTTGAAGCAACTAAGTCACCATCAATAGCTAATAATTCAGATTCAATAAAGTCAAATAATTGTGCTCTTTCATATTGTGGAGCTTGGTAAGTTCCTACAGGGTCAGCTTCAGTTACAAAAGCAGCTTTACCAAATAAATCCATTAAGTGGTAGTATGCTAAAGCTCTTAATAATCTTGCTTCAGCTCTATAAGCCGCAATTTCACTTCCAACAGCATTGGTATGACCTCTTTCAGCTAATTTTTCAGGAGTAGATTCTCTTAAAAAATCATTTGCTAATGCTACAGAAAACATAATTCTACTGTAAGCACCTCTAAAAAATACATTTGTAGGAGTCCATATATTACGTTGAACTTCTTTTGGTCCTGGATCATTTTCATATGACCATATAACTTCATCAGTTGGGAATTCTTGAAGATACCAAATCATACGTCCGTATTGACTTGTACCTGCATCGATTCCAGAGAGGTTTGAATCTCCAGCTCCATTAGCTCCAGTAATTGATAAATTACCATATACTCCTGCAAGTACTTGTTTATAGGCTGCAGAGTTTGAATAGAACTCCTCAGAAAGGAATTCATCATCATCGGTAGGAAGTACATTTAAATCATTAGTACACGCACTAAGGAAAAATAGGAATCCTACTAGAAAATAAATTTTATTTAAATATTTTGTTATCATTTTCGTATAGTTTTAAAATTTAATATTAGCACCTACTAAGAAAGTTCTTGGTCTTGGATAAATAGAATTATCTATTCCTTCGAAAACTTCTGGGTCTAGGCCACTATAATTTGTAATAGTAAATACATTTTGTACACCTGTCCACAAACGAATGCTTGATGACTCATCTTGTTTGCTAAAACCGTTGATGGTATATCCTAACGTAATATTGTCCATTTTTAAGAATGAAGCATTTTCAATGTATATATCTGATAAAATAACATCAGAAACAGTGTTGAAATTAGTTTCTAAAACAGAAACAGGAATATTTCCTAAAGCTGTATTAGCTTGTAGTAGATCGTATTGGGCAATAGAAGAATTTACGTTGTTGTACATGTAATTCCCAATACTTGCTCTTAAATTGAAAGAGAAATCAAAATCTTTATAATTTATATTAGATTGGAATCCCATATTAATATCAGCATCTCTTTTCTTATAAATATAGCGATCACTATCATTGATTATTCCATCTTGATTTAAATCAGCAAAGGCACCTTCAATTGGAGCTCCATTTACATCATAGAGTTGTTTGTATACATAGTATGAAAACGGTGCAAAACCTTGACTGTGTAATTGGATAGTTCCTCCAGTTCCACCACCAATATCACCAACACGAATGTCTTGCTCTAGGGCAAGCTCATCAATTTCAGTTCTGTTGTATGAAACATTGTAACTTGCATCTACTCTTAAGTCATCAGTATCAATAAGATCAGCTCCAATAGAGAATTCAACCCCTTTAGAAGTAAATTTACCAATATTTTGGAAACCTGAATTACTAAAGTTAGAACCATCTGAGATTGCTACATCAGCTAAAAGATCTACAGATTCTTTTAAGTAAACCTCTAAAGAACCAGAGACTTTACTGTTGAAAAGACCATAATCTAAACCAATATTATATGT
>CAYPNJ010000097.1:0-6249 GCA_964412305.1 uncultured Lutibacter sp.
AATTAAATTTTCAAACTATGAGAAGAATTATACTTTCGGTAATTATAGTAATTACTACTTTATCAACTTTTGCTCAAGAGCAACAAGAAACCTCAAAAAACAATGAATTAAAAATTAACATGTCTAACTTAATTGCCTTTAAGTTTCTTGATGTTGGTTATGAAAAAATACTAAATGAAGAATCAACAATAGGTGTTAATGTTCTTTTTAACCTTGATAAAAATTCTGACTCTAGTGATTTTGATGAATATAGAACCTTTTCAATTACCCCGTATTACAGACATTTTTTCTCTAACAAATATGCAAGTGGTTTTTTTGTAGAAGTATTCACAATGCTTCATTCTGGAGAAGAACATTTAGGCTTAGTATATGCTGATTTTCCTCCTTATGAATCTATTGAACAATATGAAAAATACACTGATTTTGCTGTGGGTATTTCAGCTGGTGCTAAATTTGTTTCAAAACGAGGTTTTGTTGCAGAAATTTATCTAGGAATAGGGAGAGACTTATTAGATAATAATGATAATGAAGTAGTTGGAAGAGGTGGTGTAGCTATTGGTTACCGGTTTTAATGATATCCGTTTTATAAAGCAAAAACTCCGAGAATATCTCGGAGTTTTTGCTTTATAACTAGTTGATGTTACATTTTCATCAACCAGTTTTTAACATCAATCTCTTCTTTAATTATTGAACGTAATTCTTCAATTTTAACTCTTTTTTGTTTCATCGTATCTCTATAACGAATAGTTACAGAATCATCATTCAAAGTATCGTGATCTACTGTAATACAAAATGGTGTTCCTGCTGCATCTTGTCTTCTATAACGTCTTCCAACGGCATCTTTTTCGTCATAAGCAACATTGAAATCCCATTTTAAATCTTCTACAATTTTACGAGCAATTTCTGGCAAGCCATCTTTTTTAACCAATGGCAAAATTGCTGCTTTTGTTGGTGCTAAAACCGATGGTAATTTTAAAACCGTACGTGTAGTTCCATTTTCTAATTCCTCTTCTTGTAATGAATTTGAAAATACCGCTAAAAACATTCTGTCTAAACCAATAGAAGTTTCAACTACATACGGCACGTAATGTTCATTTATTTCAGGGTCAAAATATTGTAATTTTTTTCCTGAATGTTCTTCGTGTGCTTTTAAATCGAAATCTGTTCGAGAATGAATTCCTTCCAATTCTTTAAATCCAAAAGGGAATTTAAACTCTATATCTGAGGCTGCATCAGCATAATGTGCTAATTTTTCGTGATCGTGAAAACGGTAATTGTCTTTACCCATTCCTAAAGAAAGGTGCCATTTTAAACGTGTTTCTTTCCACTGCTCGTACCATTCTTTTTGGGTGCCAGGGCGTACAAAAAATTGCATTTCCATTTGTTCAAATTCACGCATACGGAAAATAAACTGACGAGCTACAATTTCATTTCTGAAGGCTTTTCCTGTTTGTGCAATACCAAAAGGAATTTTCATTCTTCCAGTTTTTTGAACATTTGAAAAGTTTACAAAAATACCTTGAGCTGTTTCAGGACGTAAATATAAATCCATCGCCGTATCTGCTGAAGCACCTAATTTAGTGCCAAACATGAGGTTAAATTGCTTCACATCTGTCCAATTTTTTGAACCTGAAAGCGGACAACCAATTCCTAGTTCTTCTATCAATAATTTTACATCAGCTAAATCTTCTTTTTCTAAAGATTTCCCCATACGCTGTAAAATTGCATCTCCTTTTTCTTTATAGCCAACTACTCTTGGGTTGGTGGCTAAAAATTGCTCCTTGTCAAAAGAATCACCAAATCGTTTAGCTGCTTTTGCTACTTCTTTTTCTATTTTAGTGTCTAATTTTCCAACATAGTCTTCAATTAAAACATCGGCTCTATATCTTTTTTTGGAATCTTTATTATCTATTAATGGATCGTTAAAAGCATCAATATGACCTGAAGCTTTCCACGTTGTTGGATGCATAAAAATTGCAGCATCTAATCCAACAATGTTTTCATGCATTTGCACCATTGCTTTCCACCAGTATTCTCTAATGTTTTTCTTTAATTCAACACCATTTTGTGCATAGTCATACACTGCACTTAAGCCATCATAAATTTCACTAGATTGAAATACGTAACCGTACTCTTTTGCGTGTGAAATAACCTTTTTAAATTTATCTTCATTATTTGCCATGCTGCAAAAATAGGAAAGGTTTTAATACTAAAAAACAAAAAAGTGGAAATAGCCGAAACTATTTCCACCCAATCAACATTAAATAATACTAATCTGGAGTTACTTACTTTACTTTAGGGTAATTTTAGTTGCTCCAGCAAATTTATTTTCTATAAAAATATTTACTGTATAAAGACCTTTTGCAACAGATTCTCTATTTACTTCAACAAGAGAAATAATGTCTACTGCTTCATTTAAATAATTTACAATAGTTTGGTCACTATAACTTGTTTGAGTTTCATTTATAGTTAATTCACCTTTGGTTGCTACAGTAGCTCCTTTTGAATTTACTATTTGAATGTAAACTTGGCGTTCGCCTTGTTCACTAATTTCATTTTTTGCAATGGTGAAATTAATTCTAAAAGCATCTGTACTTTTAGCTCTTGATGTTTCAACTAATTTTCCATTATTACGTTCACGCATTGCTAAAATTTTAGCTTTGTTTACTTTTAAAATAGAACCAATAGCTACTTTTTCAGATAAGTTTAAGTTTTCAGAAGTTAACGTGTCATTTTTAGCTAATTGATTAGTGATTTTAACGTTTGCATCATCTAAATCAACGGTTAATAATTTATTTACACCTGTTAAAGAATCTGTCATAAAAAACAAACGTCTGTTCGTTTCTTTTAATTTTGAAATTTGTTTTCTATATCTAAAAATCAAGTTTAAATTAGTTGCTTTTAATCCTTTTATTGAATCTCTTAACGCAATAATTCTGTCTCTTTCTAAAGAAAGTTCATTAGACATAGATGTGTTTTGCTCAATTGCTTCTTCATACTTGACAATCATATTGTCTAAATTTCCAGCAATCTCTACTTTTTCTTCTTCAATAGCATCTGTTACCTTTTTATGTTCAGAATTGTTATAAAAAGTATATCCAATTGCTCCAAGTAGTAATACGGCTAAAACTATAACTATTATTTTACTATTTGATTTGTTGTTTTCTTCCATCGTTTCTTGTAATTTGTTAATTTATTGTGGTTTATATTCAACGTGAATTGCAAAAATAAATTATACTGGAGCCAATAAATAATTTTTGAGGTGTTTTTTTGAGGAATTATAAAATTACATCATAAAAACCATAATTCATAATTATTTAACAAATATTCATGTCATTTTAAGACCTTCAATAAAAAAACTGTAATTTTAAAAAAATCTTTTGCTATGATTTTCTTTAAGGATATCTTTAATCTATTCTTTCCTGAAATTTGTTTATGCTGTCATGAGCATTTAACAACGAATGAAACAACCGTTTGTTTAAACTGCAGACACGATTTACCGCTCACTAATTTTACTGCTGAAGAGGATAATTTGGTTGAAAAATCTTTCTACGGAAGAATCCCCATTAAAAATGCAACAGCACTATTTTACTTTTTAAAAAAAGGGAAAATTCAGCAATTAATTCATGAACTTAAATACAACAAACAACAACAAGTTGGTGCTTTTGTTGGCAATTGGTTAGGTGATGAACTAATTGAAAGCAATAGATTTAATAATATAGATTTCATAGTGCCAGTACCACTTCATAAAAATAAATTAAAATCTCGTGGCTATAATCAAGTTACCACATTCGGTATTAGTTTAGCAGAGAAATTAAACACTACATATACTGAAGAATTTCTAGTCAAAATTTCTTCAACAAAAACACAAACAAAAAAATTACGATTAGATAGATGGAAAAATGTGCAGGAATTATTTGTTGTTCAACATAAAAACACCCTAAAAAACAAACATATTTTATTAATTGACGATATTATTACAACTGGGGCAACACTTGAAGCTTGTTGTAATTCTTTTACAAAAATTGAAGGCTTAAAAATAAGTATTGCTTGTATGGCATATACCAAATAAACTATTTTAACTTAAATTATAAAATACAAAATAAGTGAGTGCGTTATTTAAATAAATTAATTGTTATTTTGCACTAAAGTTATTCGAAGAAATATGAATTGTAGCAGTTATAAAATTCTTTTAATTGTAGTGCTTAGTTTGTTACTAACTAATTGCGCAAAACGAGGCAGGCCCACTGGTGGTAAAAAGGATAGTATTGCTCCGTTATTGGTTAGCGCAACACCAAATCATGAAAGTATAAATTTTAAAGCCAAAAAAATTAAAATTTCTTTTGATGAGTATATAAAATTAAAAGATGTAAACAAGCAATTGGTTATTTCACCACCATTAAAAAACGCACCAATTATAACTCCGGTGGGTACCGCTAGTAAATTTATAAATATAAAAATTTTAGATACTTTAAAAGAAAACACTACCTACTCTTTTAATTTTGGTAGTAGTATTGTTGATAACAATGAAGAAAACAAATTAGAACATTTTAAATATGTAGTTTCTACAGGTACTTATATAGATTCTTTAAAAATTAAGGGAACTATTTTAGATGCTTTTAATCAAAAAACTGATGAACATATTTCAGTGATGCTCTATGAGATTAACGAGCAATATACCGATTCCATAATTTATAAGGAAAAACCAATGTACGTTTCAAGTACAATAGATACCACAAGTAATTTTGAACTTACAAACTTAAAAGCAGGAAACTATTTTGTATTGGCCATAAAGCAACCTAGTAACAATTATATTTATAATGTCAAACAAGATAAAATAGGGTTTTTAAAAGATACCATTTCAATTCCTGAAGATTCTGTAGTTAACTTTACACTCTTTAAAGAAATACTACCATTTAAATTATCAAAACCATTAGAGGCTTCTAAAGGTCATATTCTTTTTGGTTTCCAAGGAAAAGGGGACGGTTTAACCCTTAAATTACTAGATAGCACCTCTGCAGATTTTAATAAAGCAATTGCTTTTGAAAGAGGCAAAGACACTTTAAACTTTTGGTACACTAATTCTACAAAAAAAGATTCACTTATTTTTGAAGTAACTAATCTAAACTTTAAAGATACTGTTACGGTAAAACTAAGGTCTTCAAAACAAGATTCACTTCAATTAAGCAGCACTATTAAATCTACATTAGAGCTTAGAGATACCTTTTCAATAAGTTCAAACATCCCTATTACCAATGTTGATACTTCAAAAATTACATTGATTGATAAAGATTCAATAGCAGTAAAGTTTTCAACTGAAATAGATTCCTATAAAAATAAAATCTTCATAAATTTTAAGAAAAAAATTAAAGCTGAATATAATTTACAAATACTTCCAAATTCTATAACTGATATTTTTGAAAACACAAACGATACGTTGTCTTATAAATTTTCAACAAAAACTATTGAAAGTTATGGAACTATAATTTTATCGGTATCAAATGTGAAATCACCTACAATTATTGAAATAATAACTGAAAAAGGTGAAGTAATAGAAACAAAACAAATCACTACAAATCAAACACTTAGTTTCATTCATTTAACACCTAGAAAATATATTTTTAGGGCTATTTATGATGATAACAATAATGGAGTGTGGGATACCGGTAACTTTTTACAAAAAAAATACCCTGAAAAAGTAGTCTATTTTAACAAAGAAATTGATGTAACAGCAAATTTTGATTATAATGAGATTTTCATATTAGAATAATCCTTAAAACTAGTTATTTTTTTACTCAAACATTCCGATAAGTTATCTAAATAAAGAACGTGATTTATTAAACAAATTTTAATAATTGTAATATAATTCCAAGGTGTAAGCCTTCATGATAATTGTTAAATGTAACACCATCTTCAATAGTACTTAAAGTAATATCTACACTTGTTTTGTACTCAAAATATTGTTTAAATGTTCCTTTAGAAAAATCTTGTTCTAAAACTTTAGGGAACGCTACAAATTGCTTTTTAATTGCGTCAAATTCAGCTTCAGAAATTGTATAAGTTGGTGCAGTTCCTTTTTGAAAATTGTTTATCATTTCTTCTGAAACCAAACACTTTAACCCTGATAATTTATAACACAATAATTGCTGTGTTACCACTAAATGTGCTATGTTCCAAGCAATATTATTTTTAAACCCATTTGGTATTTTATTTAATTGATTTATAGAGCAATTTTCAATTGCTTTTAAA
>CAYPNJ010000098.1:0-6145 GCA_964412305.1 uncultured Lutibacter sp.
AACCATCTTCACTTAACTGTTTATGAACATACTCTGCTTTCATTAATTCTTCATAATTTGTCTTTTTCCCTTTTGTAAATTTATGAACTATTTTATCCATTATTTCATAAACAACAGGTACAATAATAAGTGTTAAAAATAATGAACTTAATAAGCCTCCAATAAGTACCCAAGCGAGCCCATTTTTAGACTCTGCTCCTGATCCTGATGCAAATGCAATAGGAATCATCCCAAATACCATTGCTATGGTTGTCATTAATATTGGTCGTAACCGTGCGTGATTGGCTTGAATTAATGCTTTCCGAACTGTTTCTCCTGCTTTGATTCTACTATTGGTAAAATCAACCAACAGAATGGCATTTTTACTTACCAATCCAATAAGCATAATAACACCTAATATGGTAAAAATATTTAACGTATTATTAGTTAAAGCTAATGCTAGTAAAGCTCCTATAAATGAAAGTGGAATGGAGAATAATACAACAAATGGATGAATAAAATTATCATATAAAGAAACCATAACCAAATACACCAATAAGATAGCTGCTAAAAGCGAAATCCCTAAAGAACCAAAACCTTCACTTTGTCTTTCTTCATCACCACTCCAAACATAACTTACACCTAAGGGTTTTTCCATTTTATTTAGTTCTTCTTTTAGTTGAGCAACTACAGCACCAGATGAAACACCTACAACTTGTGATTGCACAGTTACCGAAGAAGATTTATCTCTTCTTTCCAACTGACTTGGCCCTGAGCCTTCTACAATTGTTGCAAATTGTGATAATTTAATTTGCTGTCCTAAATTATTAGTAAAGATTAAATTGCCTACATCATTAATTTTTTTTCTGTCAAAACCATTGTACTTGATATTGATATCATATTCATACTCTCCTGCTCTAAATTTACCATCGGTGTTACCTGCAAAAGCGGTTTGCATTGTCATACCAACCATTTGAAGTGATAAGCCAAGTGTTGCCATTTTATCTCGATCTACTTTAACTTTAATTTCTGGATTTCCATCTTCTACTGTTAATTTTACTTGAGTAGTACCAGGAATATTTTCTAATTTTCGTTTTGCTTGTTTAGCAAATTTCATTGCTTTTTCTAAAGTAGTTCCTTTAACAACTAAAGCAATTGGTGCTTCCTCTGCTGTACCCATAATAGAAATAGGTACCGTTTTAACTTTTGCGCCAACTAAAACTTTTTCAAGTTTACGTTTAATTTTTGCTGCATATACAAACGAATTATCTTCTCGTTCATTTTTATCAACTAATAATACATTAATCTCCGCTTTATATGGTACAGGTCTTGAACCCGAAAAACCCTCACTTGTTTGTCCAACAGTGGTAATTAAACTCACAATTTCCTTTTGTTGATTAAGAAATATTTCGGCTTTTTGAGCCATAAAATTACTTTGTTCTAATGATGCTGTTTTGGGTAATTCCATTTGAACAAGAAATTCTCCTTTGTCTGATCTTGGAAAAAATTCACCGCCAATAAAACCACCACCAATTAAACCGATAGTAGATGAGAAAAATAGTATTAATACTACAATAAATGTTTTAATTTTATTATCTAAACTCCAATTAAGTATATTGGTAATAAAATTTGTAAACTTTTTTAATTGTTTTTCAAAAGATAAAATAACTCTTCCAAAAAAGTTTTTACCTTCTATATGTTCTAATTTACCATATCTAGAAAATAACCAAGGCACTATAGTAAAAGAGGCTAACAAAGAGAATAAGGTAGAAATAATAACCGTTACAGCAAATTGTCTGATAATAGTTGATACAAAACTAGTACTCATAGCAATGGGTAAGAAAACAACCACAATTACCATCGTAATTGAAAACACAGTACCTCCAATTTCAGCAGCTCCATCATACGCAGCTCTAGCTTTGTTTTTTCCCATTTCCATATGGCGATACATATTTTCTAATACTACAATGGCATCATCAACCAAAATACCAACCACTAAAGACAAACCTAATAAACTCATTAAGTTTAAGGTAAAACCCAAATAATAAAAACCAATAAAGGTAGCAATTAATGAGGATGGAATAGATACCATTACAATAATTGAATTACGAACGCTATGTAAGAAAAACAGCATTACCAAAGCAACCAATAAAACAGCTATTAATAAATCGTGAATTACAGCATCAGCAGCAGCTAAGGTATATTCCGTACTATCATTTGCTATATTTAGATTTAAACCAATTTTTTTATAATCTTCTTGTAATTCAGTAACAGATTTTTGTATTTCTTCACTTACCGCTACCGCATTTGCATCAGATTGTTTTATTATTTGAAGTATAAGTGCACTTTTTTGATTTATTCGAGCTACTTTTTCTGCTGTTTTCTGACCATCTTGTACATCTGCAACGTCTTTAAGCCTTATTTGTACTCCATTTTTTGATGAAACAACTAAGTTTCTTAATTCATTTACCGATTTATATTTCCCCTCTAAACGGATAATTATTTTTTTATCTCTGGTTTGTATATTACCTGTAGGGAAATCTAAGTTTGATGTTAAAATAGTTTGTTGAATATCAGGTATAGAAAGATGGTAACCTTGTAACTTTTTAGCATCTAATTGTACTTGTATTTCTCGTTCTCTTCCTCCAATAATATTAACTTGAGCCACTCCTTTTACACGAGATAAAATAGGGGCTAATTTTTTATCAATTAAATCAAAAAACTCAACTTCATCCATTTTTGCATCTGCCCCAATGGTTATAATTGGTAAATCACTTAAAGAAAATTTTGATAGAGATGGTGTTTTTGCATCATCTGGTAAATCACTAATAATTGCATTTATTTTACGTTGTGCATCATTTAGAGAGTAGTCAGAATTTGCATCTGTTTTTAATGTAATGGTAACTGCCGACATACTCTCGAAAGAACGAGATTGTATATATTTAATATTTTCTAATGATGATACGGCATCTTCAATTTTTTTTGTTACCGTATTTTCAACCTCACTTGGCGATGCACCAGGATAAATGGTTGTAATGGTAATCATTTTTGTATCAAAATTTGGAATTAATTCATACCCAAGGTTTGTATATGAAAATAACCCTCCAAAAATTAAGACAGTAAACAATACGATTACTAGTGATGGTCGTTTTATAGATATTTCTGCTAATTTCATTTTTTTTATTTAAGGATTTCTACTTTAGTACCATCTTTTAAGTTAATCTGTCCAGTAATAACAACTTGTTCCCCTTCATTCAAACCACTTAATATTTGTACTTTATCACCAATTATTTTACCCGAAGTAACCTTTTTAAGTTTTGCAATTCCGTTTTGATAAACAAAAACTTCATTTTCATTTACACTACCTATATAAGCTTTTCTTGGCACTACAAGCATTTTTTGTTTTTTGGTAATGAAATTTGCTGTACCATACATTCCAGCTTTAATTGCAGATGTAGCATTATTTTCAACTTCTATTTCAACAGGAAAATTTAAACTTGCATCTGCCATTGTTGCAATAAAAGTTATTTTACCTAAGAATTCTTTATTAGGAAATACCGTTGTTGTAATTTTTACTGAATCTCCTACTTTTAATGCTGTAACTTGCGATTCATTTACAGTAACTTTTAATTTTAGTTTTGAAGTGTTTACTATTTCAAAAAGAGGTGTTGGTGGCATACTAGCTAATATGTCTCCTATTTCGATAAACTTTTTATTAATAGTTCCGCTAAATGGTGCTTTAATTGCTACATCACTTGCATTAATTTTGGCATTTTTATAATTTGATTCTGCTGTTGTTAATTGCAGTTTCATTGCGTCTAGTTGTTGTTTAGTGACACCGCCAGTTTTAAATGCATTTTCAAAACGAGCGCAATCATTTAGTGCATTTTTATATACCGCTTCAGCTGTTTGCAACCCTATGTTGATGAAGTCGCTTCTAACAATAGCTAAAGTTTGACCTGCCGAAACATAACTTCCTTCTTTAACTAAAATTTTTGTAATTTTCCCAGGTTTTTCTGCACTAAAAGTCAATTTTCGCATAGGTTCAAAATTTCCGTTGGTACTAAAGTTTTGCGATATATCCTCTAATTTTACAGTACCAACCTTTACAAGAACAGTAGTGTTTTTTTGAGCAACAACCGATATTTCGGTTTCATTTTTTTCTTTATTTTTCATTAATACAAAAACTATTAATGCCAATACTCCTATTAGGGTAATTCCTGTTATTATTTTTTTTATCATCGTTTTATTATTTTAATGTTTTTAATTCTCCTTTTGATTTTAATAATTGTATTTCTGCCAGTTTGTAATTTAATAATGCTACTGTATAATTATTTTGAGCTTCATATAAGGCATTTTCAGAGTCAATAACTTCTGTAAGTGATGCTAAACCTTGTTTGTAATTATTTTTAGTATTATTTAAAATTTCTTCTGCTAATTGTTTATTTTTTTCTTGTGTTTTAATGGTAATTAAACTATTTTCAATTTGTTTTTTTGCGTTCTTTCCGTCTAATTCTAAAGCTAATTTTGTATTTTCTATATCAACTTTTAATTGTTCTATGCTATTGTTAGATTGATTTACTCTTGCTTTAGTACCAAAACCACTAAAAATAGGTATTCTTAAATTTAAACCTATGGATGCAAAGTCTGACCAATATACGCCATCAGCTGGTTTTTTAAACCAAGGCATTTCTGCACCTTGTCCTAAAAAATTATAACTACCAGATAAAGATAAAGTTGGATAATATGCTGATTTTATTGATGCTAATTGATAAGTAAGCAATTCTTCTTGTTTTTTTAATAAAGAAAATTCATTTCTCTTGGTAACATCTATATCTGCTAAAATATCTTGTGGCTCAATTGACATATCTAATTCACTGAGTTCTAAAGTTGTATTTAAAGGCATTCCCATATAAAATTTTAATGCATTTTCTTGCAATACAATAGCATTTTCGATATTTTGTTTTTGGGTATTTATATTTGCAATTCGAACGACCATTCTATCTAAGTCAATTTTTCGAGCCAAACCACTTTCAAATAAACCTTTTATGATATTTTTTGTTTTTTCTGTATTCTCGAGATTAATAGCAATCGTTTTTAACGATTGTTTTGTAATAAATATTTGTATATAACTTTGTGCAACACGTTCAATAATTTGGTCGTCTGTTAATTCTTTATTTAATTGATAAAATTCTTTTGTGCTTTTTGCAGCTTTTAACCCAATAAAAACAGATTGATCAAATAATGTTTGATTTAACGTAATACCAGCATTAGAACTCCATTTTTGACCGAATGCAGCTTCTATAATAGTTCCAGGAGGTCCACCAAATGCACTACCATCAATAACATTTGTTTGTAAAATAGGGTTGTAGGTTAAGCCTCCAATTGCTGCTATTTCGGGCAATGCTCTAGATCGCACTTCTGATATCTTATAATTACTATTCTCAATTTCTAATTGAGCTTTTTTAGCATCTGATTTGTTTTCTAATGCGTAATTAATTGCGTCTTTTAAAGTTAGTTCTTTTATTTCTTGTGCTTGCACCTTTATTACTGCTAAAAGGAAAAATAATATTATTGTTACTTTATTCATTGTTATTTATTTTCTGTTGTGATGATTGTTTCTAAATAATCTATACCTTTGGGAGTGCAAATTGCTCTTAAATGGTATTCCAAATAGGCTTTTTGAACTTCCAAAGGACTAAATTGTATTGGGTCAAAAAGTTCGGCATTTTGAATACTTTTAATACCAGAAAAATAAAAACGACTTATTAGTTTCAAATTAATATCATCTTTATATAATCCTAATTTTATACCATTTTCTAGATTGTTAAGAATACCGTTATTCATTTTAGTAAACTTGCAAGACATAAGTGTCTCATATATTTGAGGATAGTACTTTTGTAATTGATAAAAAGGTGAAGTGCTTTCATTTTTCAAATTTTTCATTACAAAATCTTTAATTATAAAAAGTTTTTCAATAGGATTTTTATTTAATGCTGAAATTTCATCAATTCCATTTGAAATTTTTTCAAACAACTGTATTGTAGCAGCTTCTACCAAATCGTGTTTCTTAGGAAAATGCTGGTAAATTGTTTTTTTAGAAATACCCATTTCACTAGCTATGACATCAATAGTCAAAGTTTTAAAACCTATTTTTAAGAACATA
>CAYPNJ010000099.1:0-6071 GCA_964412305.1 uncultured Lutibacter sp.
AAGCTTTGGGTAATAAAAGAAAAGTTGAAATAACTTCATTATCAGATAATTTTGATTTCAATTTTGATTTCAATTTTGACTTTGATTTTGATTTTCCAGATATTGAAGTTCTCGAAATTGATATGCCTGATTTATCGGCATTATCAGAACTGTCAGCATTATCAGGATTATCTGCCTTGTCAGTACTAGCAGAATTACCTGAAATGCCAGAATTACCTGAAATGGATATTGATGGAATTGATTTTGATTATGATGCGTATAAAAATGATTCAACGTATTTGAAACAATATAAATTAAAGATTGCTAAACAAGTTAAAAAATTTAAAAATAGCGATTGGAAAAAGAAGTTAGACTCTGTGAGAAACTCAGACGAATATAAACTTCAAATGGAAGAGTTTAAGAAGGCTACAAAAGAAATGGTTAAAGAAATGAAAGAGCTTAAAAACTCTAAAGAGTTTAAGAATATGATGATTGAATCTAAAAGAGTGTCAGAAGTAGTTAGAAGAGAAATGCTTGAGAATAAATCTGAATTTAAAGAACAGATGAAAGAAGCTAAGAAAGCTAGTAAAATGGCTATTGAAATGATTAAAAAAATGAAAGAAGAGGGTAGATTTGATTCTATTCATAAGCACAGTGAGAATGTTTATTTTCACTTTAATGATGATAAAAATTCTAAAATTAAAATCAGAAAATATTTTAAAGTTAAAGTTCCAAAAAAGGCAACTTTTGATTTAAATGTAAGACATGGGAAATTAAATGTACCAAATTCTAGCACTAAAATGTCGGTTAATTTATCTTATGGAAATTTTGTAGGTGGTACAATTGAGGGTGATAATGAATTAAAATTTTCTAATTCTCCAGTGATAATTAACACTATAAACTCAGGAAATATAACCTTAAAAAATGTTCCAAACGCTACGTTTGGAACATTTTCAAATGCTAATTTATTTTCGAATTCTTCAGATGTGATTATTGATGAAGTAGGTAGTAACGTTGCTTTAAGTCAAAAATTTGGAAATTTAGAAGTACTAGCAATTGTGCCAGAGTTTAATAACCTAAATGTAGTTTTAGATTATGCAAAAGGTACATTTAAGCTGTCTAATGCTGCTTGTACATTTCAAATACATGGAAAAGATTCTTCAGTTTTCATGGAAGATGATTTTAATATAACAGCCAATTTTAAAAAGGAGGGTGTAGCAACTATTCAAGGATTTTTAAAAGATGAATCTTCTCAAAATAAGATTGTTTTAACGGGTGTTTACAGCACAGTTAAGTTAAATTAAGATTACATTTTACTTCAATTTAAATACTACAAAATCCATTGTAGTATAAATTTTTCCATTAGGGATTTGTTTTTATCTTTACAACTTCAAAAACAACTAGTAATTAATGGAATTATACAAAACAAATCAGCTTAAAATATACAATTCTTTAAGTAAGTCTAAAGAAATTTTCAAACCAGTTCTCGAAGGGAATGTTGGTATGTACGTTTGTGGACCTACGGTTTATAGCAATGTACATTTAGGAAATGTGAGAACTTTTATGTCGTTCGATTTGATTTTTCGTTATTTACAACATTTGGGTTATAAAGTACGATATGTTCGTAATATTACAGATGCAGGGCATTTAACTGATGATGATGCCGAAGATAAAATTTCTACAAAAGCACGTTTAGAGAAAATTGAGCCAATGGAAGTTGTGCAGCGATACACTGTTGATTTTCATGAAGTAATTCAAAAACTTAATTTTTTACCACCAAGTATAGAACCAACTGCTACGGGTCATATAATTGAGCAAATTGAAATTATTAAAGATATATTAGCCAAAGGAATGGCTTATGAAGCAAATGGATCGGTATATTTTGATGTTTTGAAATACAACGAAACTGAGAATTACGGAATACTTTCAGGTAGAAAAATTGAAGATTCTATTGAAAATACAAGAGCTTTAGATGGACAATCTGAAAAGAAAAACCCACAAGATTTTGCACTTTGGAAAAAAGCAGATGAAAGTCATATTATGCGTTGGCCTTCACCTTGGAGCGATGGTTTTCCAGGTTGGCATTTAGAATGTTCAGCAATGAGTACAAAATATTTAGGAAAAACATTTGATATTCACGGTGGTGGAATGGATTTAAAATTTCCTCATCATGAATGTGAAATAGCACAGTCTAAAGTAAATAATCATGTAGATCCGGTAAATTATTGGCTGCACGCTAATATGTTGATTTTGAATGGTGAAAAAATGTCTAAATCAACAGGGAATTATATTTTACCTAATGAAATATTTACAGGTGAAAATAATATTTTAAGCAAGCCATTTTCACCAAGTGCTACTCGTTTCTTTATGTTTCAAGCTAATTACAGAAGCATTTTAGATTTTACAAGTGCAGGTTTAGAAGCTTCAGAAAAAGGGTATTTAAAGCTAATTGAGGCAATTAATAAATTAGATAAAATTGAAACTTCAACTTCCTCTTCAATTGATATTAAAGCTTGGGAGCAAAAATGTTACGATGCAATGAACGACGATTTTAATAGTCCGGTTTTAATTGCACAATTATTTGAAGCTGTAAAATATGTAAACTTGCTAATTGATAAAAAGGAGACATTAATAGCTGAAGATTTAGAAGAATTTAAAGCAACAATTAACGTGTTTGTTTTTGATGTTTTGGGTTTGCAAAATGAAGTACAGCAAGATAGTTCAGATAAAATAAGTGGTGTTGTAGAGATGCTTATAAACATGAGAAAAGATGCTCGTGATAATAAAGATTGGACACTTTCAGATAAAATTAGAGATGAATTAGCAGCTTTGGGAATTCAATTAAAAGATGGAAAAGATGGAACTACTTTTTCAGTAAATTAAATTGAAAGGTTTTACTAAAATATTGGCAATTCCTTTTATTTGGCTGGTGCGTTTTTACCAAGCAGCAATTTCACCATATACACCTTCAAGTTGTAGATATTCACCAACATGTTCTAGCTATACATTAGAAGCTTTACAGAAGCATGGGTTTTTTAAAGGTGGAAAACTGGCAATTAAACGTATTGGAAGCTGTCATCCATGGGGAGGAAGTGGTTACGATCCCGTTCCTGATAAGGATAAAATAACTAAGAAAAAATAACTTACTTTTATAACTTAAATTTTAATAAAAATCAAAATGATGTTACTTCAAATAGACTGGAATCCTTCACCAATATTATTTAAATTAGGCCCTGTTGCAATACGTTATTATAGCTTAATGTTTGTGATAGCTTTTATGTTAGGGTTGCACTTAATGAAAAAGATATTTGTGAATGAAAAAATTTCATTAGAAAAATTAGATTCTTTATTCATTTATGTAGTAGTTGCAACATTAATAGGAGCACGGTTAGGTCATTTCTTATTTTATGATCCAATGTTTTTAATAGAAAAACCATTGGAAGTAATTTTACCTTTTAGATTTTCACCAAAGTTTGAGTTTACAGGATTTGCTGGTTTGGCAAGTCATGGAGCAGCAATTGGAATAATTATAGCCATGTATTTATTCAGTAAAAAAGTACTAAAAAAACCAATGCTATATATTTTAGATAGAATTGTAGTACCGGTAGCTATAGGAGCAATGTTTGTTAGAATAGGTAATTTAATGAATTCAGAAATTATTGGAAAGCCAACAAATACTGATTATGGTTTTGTATTTAAAAAACTAGGAGAAGATTTTCCACGTCATCCAGCACAATTATATGAAGCAATTAGTTACTTAGCTATTTTTGCAATTCTTTGGTTTGTATATTGGAAAACTAACAAAAAGAAAAAATTAGGGTATATTTTCGGATTGTTTTTTGTGCTACTTTGGTCAGTAAGGTTTGTTATTGAATTTTTTAAAGAAGCACAAGTTGAAGGACGTGAAGATTGGGTATTAGGCTTAAACACAGGACAGGTTTTAAGTATTCCACTAGTATTGGTTGGGTTGTTTTTTATGTTTCGTAAATCAAAAGCATAAGTTTTAAAGTGTTAGATTTATTTATTGAGAATAAAATAATTACAAAAAAGAATTTTTTAATCGAGAAATTCCCAAGAGCAGAATATGATAATTGCACTTTTATAGACTGTATATTTTCTGATTCTGATTTGTCAAATAACTCATTTATTGAGTGTGAATTTGATTCTTGTAATTTGAGTATGACCAATTTTAAAAATACATCATTTAAAGATGTAAATTTTAAGAACTGTAAAGTTTTAGGTATTCATTTCCATAATTGTGATGAATTTTTACTACAACTAAATTTTGATAATTGTTATTTAAACCTTGTCTCTTTTTATCAATTAAAATTGAAAGGAATTAAATTTAATGATTGTAAATTGATAGAAACAGATTTTACCGAAACTAATTTAACAAATTCAGTATTTAATAATTGTGATTTGAAAGGAACTATTTTTGAGAACACACTATTAGAAAAAGCAGATTTTAGGACATCTTTTAACTATATAATTGATCCTGAAATTAACAGCATTAAAAAAGCAAAATTTTCACGTCAAGAAATCTCAGGTTTGTTAAGTAAATATGATATTTATATTGAATAAAAATCATATTTTAAAACATCAATTTTTATAAATAGCATATCTCACCTTTTAATATGCTCTATTACAAATTTTTATAAAAGAGTTTTTTTGCTATATTTGTTACATAACTAACTAAAAAAATAAAAAATGAAACATTTGAAAATATCTATGTTGCTGCTTTTTACTGTAGCAATATTTATTAGTTGTGAAAAAGAAACAACTATTTTAACTGAAAAAACGACTAATAACTCAGATGATTCAGATGACTCTGGATTGTCATTTTATTTTGATAATGAAGATTTTTTTGATGCAACTTGTTATGACTTGCCAATGGAGGACTTCAGTAATTTTAATGATTTCTCAGGGTTCCCTAATTATTTAGACCAATACACAGATAATGAGATATATTCTTTTGGAGCAATAACCCCTAATATTTCATTTACAACAACAAATACACATATAGATTCTCAAAATGTTGGTTTTTGGCCTTGGTATGATGTAAGTGTAGGTAGTTATTTAGAATTAGCAACCAACTTTACTGAAGAGGATTTAATTATAAATTTTGAAGGTACAAATGTTTCAAGTGTTGGAATGAAAGTATCCTCTATTAGTAGTGGTACTACAATGGAAATGCAAGTGTATGGTGTGTCAGGATATTTGGGTTCAATATCTCAATACGCAGAATTTTGGGGTCCAGATTATTATTTTGGAGTAGTATCTGAAGAACCAATAACCAAAATTATTATTTCAGATATGTATAACTACGCTTTATTTAGTATTGATGATGTATCCTTTGGAGATTGTATTGATTTTGATGCCGATGGTTGTATGAATGAAGAAGATGCCTACCCATATTCTAATTTAGGTGAAATGCTTAGCATTGGAGAAAATATTTATTATGATATAGACAATCAATTTGTAGATTGTGGTACCACTATGCAAGACCAAATAGACAATTTAATAGCTCAAATTAATGATAGTTATTATGGTGATTATGGAAAAGGGGATGTTCAATCAAATAACTGGCAAGAGCTGCACGATGCATTTACTACCAAACTAGCACACATTACATATTATTGGAGAATTAATAAATTAATTACTGCAGGTGAAAGAGCAGAAATTTCTAGTGATGCTTGGAATTCGGATATTCCAAATATGGAGCCTGGTGATTAATTTTAAATTGATATTGATAAAAAAAACCAAGCATATGCTTGGTTTTTTTATGTTTAATTATGCAAGTATTTCTTTGAAGTATTTAATTAATTAGAACTAACCTTTAATTTGGTTTCTCTTAAATTTTTCAAACTTAGTTTCCTTATTTTTCGGCCAGTTATTGTTACTTAAGTCAACGTCAGCAGTTTCCTGATCAGGGTCAATAGTAATTGTTTTTATTACTTTACTTGATGGGAATACCTTAGTTACTTCTTTATCGTTATATCTCCATATTTGAGCAGGGTACTGTTTACGTTCTTTAGTACCATCTTCATATTCAAATTCTACAATAATTGGCATTACTAAATCACCAGGTTTTT
>CAYPNJ010000100.1:0-6054 GCA_964412305.1 uncultured Lutibacter sp.
GGCCAATTTGGATCTTCATTTTTAATAGCTGCTTTATCAATTAGTCCTAAACCTAATAATTCAGAAGACATAAATTTACCAACTTCTTTTTGGTATTCAGCCCATAAAACTCCTGGAGACAACATTTTTGTAGCCTCATTTTTTACTCTTAATACAGCATTGTAAACGTCTTTTTGTCTGTCAGAAAAACGTCCGTTAACAGGAATTGTACGTGTCATATCACTTGAATAATTAGCATATTTAGCGCCAACGTCAAGTAATAACATATCACCATCCTTACATTCTTTATTGTTTTCAATATAATGTAATACACAAGCACTATAGCCTGAAGCGATAATTGGAGTATATGCAAATCCGTCTGATCGACTTCTTAAAAATTCATGCATAAATTCAGCTTCAATTTCATATTCCATAATACCAGGTTTTACAAATGGTAAAATTCGTCTAAAACCTTTGTCAGTTATTCCGCAAGCAGTTTGAATTAAGTCAATCTCTTCAACCTCTTTTACGCCACGCAATTGTTGTAATATCTGATTGCTTTTTTCCCATTTGTGTGCAGGGAAATCAGACTTACATTTTTTAATAAACCTATCTTCACGAGATTCTAATTCTTCGGCTTGTCGATAATGCTCGTTTGTGTTAAAGTAGATAGTTTCTGCTTCGGTCATTAAGTCATAAAAAACCTTATCAAACTCAGAAAGCCAGTAAATAGTTTTTATGCCCGTTACTTTTTTAGCTTCTTCTTTAGAATATTTTGCACCATACCAAATGGCAATATGCTCATTAGTTTCAGTTAAAAATAAAATTTCACGATGATTTTTATCAATAGCATCAGGGAAAAGTAATAAAATACTTTCTTCTTGATCTGCCCCACTTAAATAAAAAACATCTCTATGTTGTTCGAAAGGGAGTGTACTATCAGCTCCTGTTGTGAATATATCATTTGAATTAAATATAGCAATTGATTTTGATTTCATTTGAGCAGTAAATTTTGCTCTATTTTTAACAAAAAGTTGATTGTTAATTGGAAGGTATTTCATTTGTGTAAATTTTTTAAGTTACAAGGTTCTTAATTTTTAGAAGAACTAAAATTTTGAAAAACAGTCTATGTAAAGTTACATTTTTCATTTGTAAAGTTTTATAGTGTGATTCAGTAACAAAGTTATAAATTTGTTCAAAACCTAACCTAAAAAACCCAATATTATTTATGCGAAAGTTAATAGTATTTCTGCTTCTAACATCTTGTACGGCGTTAATGTTCTCACAAAATAAGCCAGCTTATAAATTGTACAATGCAAATGGTGCTAAAGTTTCCTATAAAAGCATGATTAAAAAAATGAGTAAATCAGATGTTGTTTTATTTGGAGAACATCACAACAATCCAATTATTCATTGGTTACAGTTAGAAACTACTGTTGATTTAAATGAACTTAGAAAACTAACATTGGGTGCTGAAATGTTTGAAGCGGATAACCAAACGCCTTTGAACAACTACCTGATGGACACGATTGATCAAAAAGGGTTAGATACACTCGCAAGATTATGGAAAAACTACAAAACAGATTATAAACCATTGGTTGATTTTGCTAAAAAAAATCAGCTAAAATTTATTGCAGCCAATGTGCCTCGCAGGTTTGCAAGCAAAGTTTTTAAAGGAGGTTTTGAATCTTTAGATTCACTTACTTCTGAAGAAAAAACATGGTTAGCTCCATTGCCAATTAAGTACGATGCTACTTTACCGGGTTATATAAAAATGAAAGCCATGATGGGAGGTCACGGAGGTGATAATTTACCCAAAGCACAAGCTGTAAAAGATGCAACAATGGCTTACTTTATTCTTAAAAATAGAGAAGACAATAACCTATTTATTCATTACAATGGTTCATATCACTCAGATGGTTATGAAGGAATTAATTGGTATTTAAAACAAAATAATAACAATTTAAAAATTGTAACCGTAAGCGTGGTTGAACAAGAGAATGTAAAGAAATTTAATAAAGAAAATAAACAATTAGCCGATTTTATTATTGTTGTTTCTTCAGCAATGACAAAAACGTATTAAAGAATAAAAATTGCACTAAAAATTTTAAATACTAATTAAATTTTCACTATTTTCGAAGTTACTATTAACTAAAAAAAATACGATTGCCTAATTTATTTCATGAAAACGAGTTTGTTTTTAATGTTCTATTTGAGGCGGTAGCTGAAGGTGTAGTGGTTGTTGATGAAAATCAAACAATTGTTGCAACAAATGCTGCTGCCGAGAAAATGTTTGGATATTCAAAAAATGAATTGGTTAAGCAACATTTAAATATATTAATTCCCTCTAGCTATCATGCAAATCACTCTGACCATGGCGGTTATTATGATGCATTTTACAAACAATCTTCAGCTAGAAAAATGGGGGAAAATAAAAACCTATTTGGCACTCATAAAAGCGGAAATAATTTCCCTGTTGAAGTTGGTTTAAACCCTTTTCAAATAAACAACAAAAAATATGTAATGTCTATATTAATTGATATTACAAATCGTAAAAAGTCAGAAGCTAAAATCCTTGAACTAAATACATTATTAGAAGAAAAAATATCGATTAGAACCACTGAATTAAATAAAACGGTTTCAAACTTAGAAAAAGAAATTGAAAAACGAGTAAAAGCAGAAACTAAGTTAAGAAAATCATTAAAGAAAGAAAAGGAGCTTAACGAATTAAAAACCAAATTTTTATCACTAGTATCTCATGAATTTAAAACACCATTAAGTGGCGTTTTAAATGCAGCAGTATTAATTGGGAAGTATAAGCTAACCGAGATGCAACACAAGAGAGATAAGCACTTATCAACCATTAAAAATAAAGTGTATTATTTGAATGGAATTCTTAATGATTTTTTATCAATGGAACGTTTAGAATCTGGAAAAGTGAAATATAAACTCGCTAATTTTAAATTAAGCAAAGTAGTAAATGAAGTGGTTTATAATTCAAATATGTTATTAAAAAGTGGTCAACGAATAAACTACCCATTAAATATTGACGATCTAAATATTTATCAAGATGAAAAGATATTAGAGTTAATACTTTCAAATTTATTACACAATGCTATTAAATATTCTTTAGAAAACACGACCATAGATTTTAAAATTAAAACGAATAATAAAGGCTTTATTTTTGAAATTAAAGATGAAGGAATTGGAATTCCATATGAAGATCAAAAACATATTTTTGAGCGCTATTTTAGAGCAGAGAACGCTTTAACAAGCCAAGGAACAGGTATTGGATTAAATATTGTAAAAGGGCATTTGGAAAGTTTAGGAGGAACTATAGAATTTAAAAGTATTAAAGACGAAGGAACTATATTTATTATTAATTTACCATTAATTAAGGAAGTATGAAGACAATATTAATTATTGAAGATGATACAGTATTGAGAGAAACTACAGCCGAGATATTGGAGCTAGAGAATTATAAAGTAGTTACTGCAGCTAATGGAAAAAGAGGAGCAGAACAAGCAAAAATAATACTTCCAGATTTAATATTGTGTGATATTATGATGCCTGAAATGGATGGTTATGAATTGCTAAAAGTACTATCAGAAGAGGAACAAACTAAACGAATTCCATTTATTTTTATGTCAGCTAAAACTGAGATGAAAGATGTTAGAAAAGGAATGGATTTGGGGGCAGATGATTATTTAACAAAACCCATTAGTGAAGAATTGTTATTAAGTGCAATTGGAAGTAGATTGGCAAAATTTGCTTTATTAAAAGAAGAAGAGATTAAAGAAATATCTGTTAAAAAACAAGAAGATTATGCAGATTCAATTGAAAATATAGAAGACCTTAAAAATTATTTTTGTGATTTTGGGACTTCCAAAAAAATAAAAAAAGGAGAAGATGTTTACAAAGAAGGAGAATATTCTAACACTATTTATTTAGTATATAAAGGCAAAGTTAAAAGTACCAAAATTGATGAATTTGGTAAAGAATTGATACTTAACATTCATAAAGATGATGATTTTATAGGGATGTCTGCTATTATTGATAATTCCCACTATTACGAATCTATAATTGCCATGGAAAATGCTGAAGTAATGCTTGTGCCTAAAAATATGGTGTTACATATATTAGAAAACAATCATCAACTTTCGTTAGAAATATTTCAATTAATAAACGAAAATTTAACTGAAGTTAAAGAACAATTATTACAAATGGCCTACGGTTCTATGCGTAGAAAAACAGCCCAAACAATTTTAAAATTCGCCAATATAATGGCTCATAAACCAACAGATACTATAAATATTTCTCGTCGTGATCTTGCAGGAGTTGCAGGGATTGCTACTGAAAGTTTAATTAGAACCTTAACAGATTTTAAAAAGAATGGAATTGTTGAAATTGAAGGAAGAAATATTCGAATTCTTAATATTGAAATGTTAGAAGCCATCACTTAAATTAGTAGTACACTTTAGCTAAAAAAAACAATAAACTTTGTAAAAATTCACTGACGTATGTCATTTATTCTTAAAACACCTTTGTTTAAGTTTGTATGAATAATACAGTTAATGAAAAATATATTAATTTTAACAGATTTCTCCGATAATTCGTGGAATTCAATAACGTATGCGCTTGCACTTTTTCAAAATAAAAGATGCAATTTTTACTTGTTGAATGCTGTTAAAAATAGTTCAGATGAAGTAGCTCTAGGTAAAAAAAATAGAGAAGAAAAGGTTGATTCTAAAAAGGAGTTAGAGTTGCTTATACATAAAATTTCCACTTCACAATTAATTGGGAATCATAAATTTATTCCAATTTCATCTGAAATGGATATCATAGATGCAGCACGACTTCAAATAAGTAAAAAGAAAATAGATTTAGTTGTAATTGGTACTAACGGAATGTCATCTAACGGAAGACAAAATAATATAAGCCCAACTTCTGAAGATATTATTACAAAGTTAAAATGTTCTATTTTGGTAGTGCCAAACGAAGCGCTTTTTAAGGAACTTAAAAAAATTGCTTTTCCAACAGATTACACCAATTTTTATGAAGCAAAATTATTAGAAAACATAGGCGGTTTACTTAGCTTTCACAACACATCAACTAGTTTTGTTTATATGGCAAAAAAAACAGCGAAACTAGATAAGGAACAATGTTGGAATAAAGAAACATTACATGACTATTTTCTTAAAAGACCTCATAGTTTTCAAGAAGAAATTAATGAAAATTTTGAACTTTCTATAGAGAAATTTATTAAAAACAACAACATTGATTTAATAGTTATGGCAGCCAAAAATTTAAATCTGTTTGAGCAATTGCTATTTAGGCCTAAAATTAAAAACATTAGGTATTATTTTGAAACTCCTTTTTTGGTACTCCATTAAATGCATCTTTTTCGGCATAAAATTTGATGTATAAAACAAATTAATAATCTAAAAATCAGCTATGAAAAAAATTATATTATTGCTTGCCTTTATTTTTTGTGCTCAAGTTTTTTCTCAAAATAACCAAGCCACTTTGAAAGTTTTTCTAAACTGTAATTATTGTGATATCACATACATTAAACAAAACTTAAATTATGTTGAGTTTGTAAGAGATCAAAAAGATGCAGATGCTCATTTGTTTTTTAGAACACAAGTAAATGGGAGCGGTGGTATAATTTATGAAATTGAATTTATTGGTCAAAATGGCTATAGTGAAGTTCAAGATAAAATAACATTTTCTACCAATTCTGATAGTACAGACAGTGAGGTAAGGGAAATGATATTAAAATATGCCAAACTTGGTTTAGTACGTTATTGGCTTAAAAATGGAGATCATGATAAAATATCGGTAGCACTTGAAAAGAAAACGAAAGTTGATGTAAAAGAAGAAAAAGACTCATGGAATAACTGGGTTTTTAACATTGGAGCTCGTGGATTTTTTTACGGGCAAGAATCAAATAAAAATAGAAGTTTTAATTTTAATGTCTCTATAAAACAGGTTACCAATAAAAACAAATTTTTAATAAGAACCTGAGTTCGACTTAAGGATTTAGCAAAAAAGAGCTAATTGCGTTGTATTTTC
>CAYPNJ010000101.1:0-6011 GCA_964412305.1 uncultured Lutibacter sp.
AACATTATCCTGATAAAAATCTAAATTATTCGTTTGCTCTAACATCGTTCTCCAACACTCTGCAAATCGCATTCGATCACTTTGAACTCTTGGGCTCCACATTGCAGGCCCCTTAGATTTATTCAACATCTTAAATTGAATAGCCGTTTTATCTGTTACAATTCCACTGTACCCACCCAAAGCATCAATCTCTCTTACAATTTGTCCTTTAGCAATTCCACCCATGGCGGGATTGCAACTCATTTGGGCAATATTTTGTAAATTCATAGTAATTAAGAGTGTGTGCGCACCCAAGTTTGCACTTGCAGCCGCCGCTTCACTTCCGGCGTGACCACCCCCAACAACTACAACATCATAAACCGTATTAAACATATTTGAATTTATTGTGTTCCACGTGGAACGTTTTTAAGACTCTAACAATATTAAACATTTATCCTCTTCTTGCCTCATACTAATTTTCGAACTCTCTGTTTTATCTTTAAAACCAATATAATGCAAAACACCATGAATTACCACTCTATTTAACTCATTATCAAATGTTTGATTGAATTTTTTGGTGTTTTCATGAACTCTTTCAATAGAAATGAAAATATCACCACTAATTAGCTTTCCTAAAGTATAATCAAAGCTAATAATATCGGTTAAAGTGTCATGTTTAAGGAACTCAACATTTAATTTAAGCAGATAATCATCATCACAAAAAATGTAATTTAACTCACCTTCCGTACAATCGTACATCTCTATGCATTTAGAAACCCAGTCTCTAATTTTGCTTTCGTCTGCTAGTTTAAAATCAGTTTCGTAATTGAATTCAATCATTCTTCAGTTTTAAAATACTCTTGTACTTTCTTTTTATAAATAGTGCGCAAAGGTAATGATTGTCTGTTTAATATTTCATTATAATTAAAATACTGATTTTGAAGTTTTAATTTATCAATTCTTCGTTTTTGAAATTCTTGAAAATTAGTTTTAGACTTTCTTTTTTTATCTTCACCTTGTTGCAAAGTAGCCTTCTCTAGTTTTAACAACTCGTAATTTAGTTGTTGCATTTTTTGAATAACACCTTGTGAAAAACCTTTCTCTAATAATTCTTTTTCTAGCTCCTCCATTTGCTTAACTGCATCGCCAGAACCGTTACCTGATTTCTTTCCATTTTCACCTAACATCTCTTTAAGCATTTCTCTCAATTGAGATTGCTGTTTATAAATTTCATACAAATCACCATTCATTTGCTCTCCATTTTCATCTGAAGTTTCACCCTGTTTATCACCTTGTTTTTTTCCTTTCTTCATTCCCACTTTCATAGCGTCTATCAATTCACCTTGTTTTTTAATAATATCTGGTAAACTGAATTGCCGTGAACTTCCTTTTCCTTTTCCAAAACTAGGAGAAGCATTCATTAAACTTTCTAATAAATTACTTAATTGATTCGCTAAATTATTTGCTGAAGTAATTACAAATTGCTGATTTGAAATTCCTAAATCAAACCTGTTTTCAGTAAAATTAATTAAAGATGCATCAATATAATAATGTGCATTTGAAACCTCCTTTTGAATGGTGCTACTCATTTTTACTAATCGTAAAGAAAGTACATACAAACTATCATCAATATGTTCAAAATATTCTTTTAAAGTATATTGTTGTTTTATATTTTTAGGATACTCTGGGTGATGATTGTCTGAACTAGAAAATTTATCAAGTAACGATTCTTGCTGAAATGAGAACTCAATTAAATTCTCAACAATTTTTCTTAAATCGTCTATATTTTCATCAATAGATTCACCTTCCATAGCTTCCATAGATTGTTCCATAGCTTCGCTTAATTCTTTCATTTTTTTAAAAGCAGACTTTTGATTTTTTTTAGCTTTACTTGGTTGTTGTTGTTTTAATTCTTCTGAAGCTTTTTTTAGTTCTTCATCAATATCTTCAGTTTCTGATTTTGTATCAGGAAGATTCATTGGTCGTTTTAAATCTTCGTTTTGATTCTCTAATTCTTTAAAATCCTTCTTTATACTCTCAAATTCTTTATTAATTTCTTCTTGTTTTTCAGAAGTATTTTCTTCATTATTTTTCTTCGATAACTCCTTTTCTTTTTCAGAAAGTTTTTCTAATTTTTCACTGATTTGATTTGCTTTTTGTTCTACATAAAAACGTTTTGTCAATTCTAAAATGCGTTCTAAACTTTGCTCATTTTGTTTGTTCTTTTTGGCTAACTCTTTTAACTTATCAATTAAATCTTCTCTCTCTAATTTTTTAGAAAGTTCTTTTAGCTCTTCCAACATTTTTTCTTGATTGGCTAATTTTTTAGTTTCCTCAATTCTTTTTTGAAGTTCGTTCTTTTTTTCTTTTAAATCTTCAATAGCTGGTTGTTCATTTAAATTTTGTTCAAGCTTATTGGCTTGCTTTTTAAATAGTTCTTGATACTGAGTTTGACGCTTTAAAAATTGCTCTAATTTTTTGGTGTCATTCCAATTAATCTCAGCCTTCTTTTGTAATTCTTTTTTGAATTGTTCAACTTCAGTATTGGATTGTTTAGATTTCTCTAAGGTTTTAGAAATTGATTGAATGGTCTCTTTTTGTTCTTTTAATAATTCATCCTTTAATTCATCTTTAGTTTTGTTATAAAAACTAAATACACGACTCTTTGTTTTTTTAGTTCCATTTACAGCATCATTATCAAAAACTTCAAAATAAAGTTCATATTCAATACCTTCTTCAATTAAAATTCCATCAGGAAATACATAATAAAAATCTGTGAAAGAAGCTGTTGAAATAGGTATTTGATGCGTTTTAAGCGTTTCTTTATTGTTTTTATTATAAAATATTAACTGAAGTTTCTTTACCGCATAATCATCACTTATCTGTCCTATAAACTGAACTGGCCCACGGCTAATTGAATCAATATCAGACTTTACAATAATTTTTGGGTATTCATCAGAAAATACTTGAATAGCAAAATCTAGCGATTCGTAATTTTTAAGTTGGGTATTAGAAGTGGTTATTGTATAGTTTAAAGAATTGAATAATTGTTTAGAGTAATTAAAATAATTTTCAGTGCTTTTTATAAAGTTGTTTGAAGTTTGTTGAGACGTATTTAAACTAATAGTAGTTGTTTGATGGGTTTCTATTTGCCATGAAATAGTTGTTCCTTGTGGAACAATTGCATTCCCAGTATTTTGTATAACTTCATTTTTTTTACCTGTGTAACTTGGATAGTTTAACACCATTTTTAAATTAGTAATAACAGGTGTTGCAATACTATTAATATGGTAATTTTTAGAAACTACACCATTTGCCTCCACATAAAAATCGATTGATTTTTTAATACTTGTAAAATGATATTCAAATTTTCCAAAGCCTTTATTTTCTAAATAATAATTTTCGTTGAAGAAAAAGATTTTTGCATCTTCAGGAATTGTATTTCCTAAAGTTTCTATTTGCAATGTAAACGGGGCGCCTTCAACAACATTAAAAGTGGAATTTAATATTTTAAAAGCAAATGGAGCTGGTGGTTCATATTGCGTGTTATAATGAACTACTCTTGAGAAGCTGTCGTTAAAAATTGTAACATTACCTGTCACATAAACCAACAGCCAAATTAGTAGTGGAATGAAAGCAAATTTGATGAATTTTTTATTTTTAGAAAAATCAATAGCGCTTTTAAATGGTATTGGCGATAACTCTTTAGATTTTTGTTCAATACTTGCATCTATTAATTCTGAATTGGTTACAGATTCTTTTAACTGTAACATATTCAACAACTTATCACTTACTTCAGGAAAATAATTCCCAATAATTTTTGAAGCTTCAAAAGTATTAATCCCCCTTTTTAAGCCACTAATTTTAATAATTGGGAAAATAATATAAAAGGTTAGCAACCCTATTTCAACTAAAATAAAAATCCAAAATAAAACAGTTCTAGCAAATGGTTTTAACCATAAAAAATACTCTATAAGAAGTGTAAATATGAAGTAAAGTAACCCTATTGAAAAAAATAATAAGAGCCCTTTTATAAGCTCATTAAAATAATATCTTTTAATAAAGGTTTGAAGTTTTGATTGTATGTTTTTAAAATTACTCAAAGAATTAATAGTGGTTGTTTTATAAAAGCTAAAATTACTTAAAATTAAATAATATGGTCTATTTTTTTTAATCTGAAGTTGCTACAATTATTTAAACGTAAATTAAGGGGTAATTCTTTCAATAAAATTCCCTTATTTCTACTTAAAAATTATCTTTGCACTTTAAAAGATCAATAAAATGAAAAACGTTAGAGTACGATTTGCTCCAAGTCCAACCGGACCATTACATATTGGTGGTGTTAGAACTGCCCTTTTTAACTATTTATTTGCAAAAAAACACGGTGGTACTTTTATATTAAGAATTGAAGATACGGACCAAACCAGATACGTAGCAAATTCCGAACAATATATTATTGATGCTTTAAATTGGTGTAAAATACCTTTTGATGAAGGACCTAATACGAATGAAAGATTTGGACCTTATCATCAATCTGAACGTAAACATTTATACAAACAATATGCAGATAAATTAATTAAAAGTGGAAACGCATATTACTGTTTTGATACTCCTGAAGAACTTGATTTTCATAGAAAAAACCATGAAGAAAAAGGAAAAACATTTATCTATAATTGGCACAATAGAACAAAATTAACAAATTCTATTTCGCTTACTAAAGATGAAGTTGAACAACGTATTTCAAATGGTGATAAATATGTTGTTAGGTTTAAAATGCACGACCCTTTAACTGAAGGTGAAAGTGCAATAATTTCAGCAACAGATATTATTAGAGGAAATGTATCATTCAAAACAGAACTATTAGATGATAAAATTTTATTTAAAAGTGATGGTATGCCAACGTATCATTTAGCAAATATTGTTGATGATCATTTAATGGAAATTAGCCACGTAATTCGTGGTGAAGAATGGTTGCCTTCTCTCCCACTTCATATTGCTTTGTACGAAGCTTTTAGTTGGGATGTTCCTGAATTTGCACATTTACCATTAATTTTAAAGCCTGTTGGAAAAGGAAAATTAAGTAAAAGAGATGGTGATAAATTAGGGTTTCCAGTATTCCCATTAGAATATAAAAATGAAGCTACTGGTGCTATTTCTAGAGGTTATAAAGAAGATGGATATTTTGCTGATGCGTTTATAAATATGTTAGCTTTATTGGGTTGGAACCCAGGGACTGAACAAGAAATATTCACATTGGAAGAATTGTGTAATACATTTAGCTTGGAACGTGTAAGTAAAAGCGGAGCTAAATTTAGTCCCGATAAAACCAACTGGTTTAACCAACAATATATGATGCAAAAACCAGATGTTGAATTGGCTGAATTATATGCTACAATAGTAGCTGAAAAAGGAATTTCTTCAGAAAAAAAATATGTAGAAAAAGTAGTTTCATTAATTAAAGAGCGCGCCACATTTGTAACTGATTTTTGGGAATTAAGTAGTTTCTTTTTTGAAGCACCTAAAGGATTTGATGCAAAAGCTTCTAAGAAAAATTGGAAAGAAGGTACTACTGAATTAATGCAAGAATTAATTTCAATTCTAGAAACCATTCAAGATTTCAATTCTCAACATATAGAAACTGTTGTAAAAAAATGGATTACTTCTAAAGAAATAGGTTTTGGAAAAGTAATGCAACCATTTAGATTGAGCTTAGTTGGGGCTATGAAAGGTCCTCACCTATTTGACATTGCCGAAATGATTGGTAAGGAAGAAACTATTAAACGAATTAACAACGCCATTACTAAAATATAGCAATTGTAACGTTTTAATCTTTTATACTACATATAACCAAAGATCATATTGATTTAAAAGTTAAATCATTGTATCTTTAAATTATTAATTAACCTTTTTAAAAAAAAATAAAATGATTGGGACGTATATTATTATTTTTGTTGCTGTTGTATTACTTGCTTCAGGACTCTTTACTGTTAAACAACAAACCATTGCAGTTATTGAACGCTTTGGTAAATTTC
>CAYPNJ010000102.1:0-5959 GCA_964412305.1 uncultured Lutibacter sp.
TTGCGATGATAATAATATCGCTATTAACCCTTTATCTGATGAAATTCCTGAAAACGGTATAGATGACAATTGCGATGGTGAAATTGATGTTGTTGAACGCTATATTGATGCTGATGGAGATGGTTATGGATCTAATCTATTTTCTGCTGCAGAAGGTGTTTTTAACAATTTAGATTGTAATGACAATGATGCTGAAATACATCCTTACATTAAAGAAACAGAAAATGGGATTGATGATGATTGTGATGGTGTAGTTGATGAAGGGTTATAGATAGGGAAATTAATTAAGAATAAGATTTATGAAAACAATGCTTAAAACAATTGCTTTGCTATTAGTTATTATAATAACTAGCTGTGATAATGATAGTAATCTATCACCAAATGATATTCAATGTAATTATGAAGGTTTAACCTTTTTAGATACCAGTAACAGTACACAAACATTAATACCAGAAGTTGATCTAACCACCGATTTTTTTCCAAATAATGGTGGCCCTGGAATTCCAGCGGTAGAAATTTATGAAGGAAATCCTTTTGTGGTATTTATAACAAATGCAGTTACTGTTGGTGCAACCGAAAATATAAATTTACTTATCAATGCTACTACATATCCCGTTACTGTTACTTGTCAAAGAGCAGGAACTTTAGTTGGAGAAGAATTTAGGTTTGATATAACAGCTAACAATGTTGAAGCAGAATATTGTGTTGTAATTGATAGTGTTAATCCATAATAATTAAATAAAGAGTAAACTGAAAACCCTTAAACAAAGTAAGTTTTAAATTAAAAAAATTAATTGGTGAAACAATAGAAATTATGGAAACTTCAATTAATCAAAGTTCTTGTAGTAATGAATTATTACAATTTATAAATTTTAAAGCTGAAAAGGGAAAATAATTTTAAAAGAAAGGACAATAATAAAAATTGTAAATTCACCAAAATCACAAGTTGATTGTTCCGTAAAAATAAATGCTAAAAAAGATCTTTAAAAAGAATTAACTAAACTTGCTACTTGAAAAATATAAAACTCCATATTACAATTATTTTCACATTTTTAATATGGAGTTTTACTTTTGCTCAACAATACACAAATTACACTGTAAAAGATGGTTTGCCCAGTAACCATGTATATAAAATCACACAAGATACTAAAGGTTTTATTTGGGTTTTAACTGATAAAGGAATGTTAAATACAACGGAAGTGAGTTTAAAACTTTTACAACACGCAAAGGATTAGCAACTAATGATGTTTGGGGAGCAAATGCAACACCAGATGGAAAAATTTGGTATTTATCAAAATCTTCAAAATTAGGCTATATTGAAAATGATAGTGTTTACGGGTTTCCAAGTGAAACAAAAAACGAAATTTTCAATCCAATTTTTACAGGTCAAGTTAATAATGAAATTATTTTCACAGATCCTTTAAAAAAACAATAAATGGAAAGTTGTTTTGGAGAATAAATATCGAAAATATAACCCTTTAACATACATAAAAAATAAAAACATACCATTTTTTAAAACCAGTTTAGATTCAATTACAATATTTAATAATAATAATAATAATAAAACTGTTTTAGCAAGTTTTGAAATTTCCGAGATGTTAAAAAGTCCACATAAACGAGGTCAATTAACTGACAGCCTATTTTATTGGGTAGATAAATCCAACTATTACATTCTAAATTTTAATACACTAAAATTACACAAGCGTAATTTTAAAAATGAAATTAATATTAAAAAATCAAAACATACACGTATTAATTTAATTCACAATCAATTACAAATAACCGGAACTGGTTTTGTTGGACTTTTAGATGGAAATTTCCACATCACTAATACGGTTTATATACCTGAAAAGTTAAATTCACATTTTGCCTTAATTGATACCTCAAAAAATATTTGGATTGCTACTTTTGCTAATGGCATTTATAAACTTCCACATGTAAAAAGGAATATTAAGTATAGCTTAGTAAATGAAAAAACGGGCAATTTTAACAATGTGAATACTAAGTTAATTGTTACTATTTTTAACAAAGGGTATTACAAATACGATACATTAAAAAGTTCTTTTATTCCTCATATAAAAGAGGATGAATTCGTTTTTAATCCTACTTATATTAATGAACTTAAAACCGAATTTTACCCATCTAAAAAAGATGTAAAATGGATAAAAAATGGAAAATTAAATACTGTAAAGCCAACTGAACAAAACTTATTTGGATTAGATTTAGCAAAGCAAATTATATATTTTAATGCTAATTTATATAGTATTTTTTCTACAGGTATTTATAAATTAGATACTGAGAATTTAACTATTCTAAACGAATACCCTCAATTAGGAGCTAATCATTTAACTGTTTTTAATAATCAATTATTAATTGCAACAACCAATGGTTTAAAAAAATTAACAAACAACATAATTCAACCTATTACATTTAATCATAAATATTTTAACAAATCTATTTTAAAAATTACTAAACTCTCAAGTTCTGAAATATTATTAAATACTGATGGTTTTGGGGCTTTTATTACTAATTTAGATACTATAACTCAATTACCTAATTCTGAGTTTTTAACTGTTCAAAATGCTTTTGTTGAAAATAAATGTATATGGCTTGCAACAGATATTGGTGTTTTAAAATACACGAAAATTAATGGTTCTTATGCTCTGAAAAAACAATATACTTCAAGCAATGGCTTACCTTCAAAAAATATAAATGATATAAATATTACTAAAAAAAGCATCATTGTAAGTACAAATAATGGTATTGCAGTTATTCCAAAACAACAAGAAAATAATACTCAATTTTTAGATCTTTATGTAGCCAAAGCCAATTATAACAATACCATTTTAAGTCATAATTCAAGTTTTCAATATGCAAAAAACAATACTACTAATTTTTCAATTTCAAGTATTGATTTTTCCGAAGGAAATTCAACATTAAATTATAAATACAAGTTACATCCTATTCAAAAAAAATGGATCAATACCTCATCAAATAATCTGATTTTCAACAACTTATTACCCAATAAGTACACTTTAGAATTAGAAGCTAATAACATTACTAAATCGTATCAATTTAAAATTACACCACTTTGGTGGCAACGAACAATTTCAAAAATAGGTTTTAGTATTATAGCGCTGTTTAGTTTTGGCTTTATTTTACTACAAATTAGAAATAGAGAATTACAAAAAAAAACAACTAAACTTAAAACTCAAAAACAACTTGCAGAATATGAATTACATGCACTAAGATCACAAATGAACCCTCATTTTGTTTTTAACGCCTTAAATTCTATTCAATATTACATTACCAAAAATGAAATTGACCTATCAGAAAAATATTTAGTGAGGTTTTCAAGATTAATTAGAAAGTTTTTCGACTTTTCAAAAGATAAATTTATTAGTTTAGATCAAGAAATTTCGCTACTTGAAAATTATTTAGAAATTGAAAAAATGCGTTTTGGAACTCATTTTAACTATGAATTTAATATTGACAAACATTTAAATCTTTCTGATTTAAAAATTCCTTCAATGTTACTACAACCAATTGTAGAAAATGCTGTAAATCATGGACTATTTCATAATGGGGGAAATGGCTTGATAACTATTAACTTTATAAAAGGTACAAGTACTAAATATATTGTTGAAATTTCTGATAACGGTGTTGGTTTAGAAAAATCAAAAGAAATTAAAGAAAACTCTATTAAAACGCATATTTCTAGATCAAGTGAGATAATTAAAGATAGAATTGAATTATTAAATAAATCTAAAGTCTGGCTTATTACCTATTCTATTAAAGGAATAGAAAATTCTAAAGGAACGATAGTTAAACTAACTTTTTTAAATTATGAATAGAAACATAAATGCCATAATTATAGACGATGAAAAAAATGCTTTAGAAAGTTTGGCTTTAAAAATTTCTAAATATTTCCCTGGAATAGCAATTACACATACATTTCAAAATCCACAAAAAGCAGTTGATGAGATTAATAATAATCAACCAGATTTAGTTTTTCTAGATATAGAAATGCCTGTTTTAAGTGGATTTGATGTACTTTCTAAAATTGTAAATCCAGATTTTGAAGTGATTTTTGTCACTGCTTACAATGAATATGCAATTGACGCCATTAAACACAGTGCAATAGGTTATATTGTTAAACCTATAGACAATGATGAATTGGTACTTGCTATTAAAAACGCATTAAAAAATATAAATCACAAAAGTGCTTTAGAAAAAAATAGACTTCTACTAGAAAATTTAATTACAAATGGGAATTCTAACATTGTTATTCCAACTCAAAAAGGACTTAGTTTAATAAAAACTAATGATATTATTCGTTTTGAAGGAGTTGATGGATATACTAAAATTATTTTAACAAATAAGACATCAATATTGAGTTCATACAGTATTGGGAAATTTACACAAACAACTAATTTACACAACTTTTATTTAATTCATAAATCACATTTTATAAATTTAAATTACTTAAAAGAATACTTAAATGAAGGTTATGTAATTATGACAAACAATGATAAAGCTCCAATAACTAAAATAAAACGAAAAGATTTTTTAGAGAGAATTAAAGGCTTATAATAAATAAATTTTTAATTAATGGAATTTCATAGAGTTCCTTATTTTTTAGTTAAAAAATAAAAAAAGGGGTAACAAACTTGAACTACGACTGATATATAAAAAACAACTAATTCATGAGAGCATCAAACTATATTTCCCCCTTAATACTAATTCTTATTAATTCTTACATATTTGCACAAGAAAAAGAGAATCCCATAACCATTAGCGGAAATATTGGTCTCTTTTTTGATACATATAACTTCTCAGAAGAAAATTACTCCACTTTTAGACCAAAATATCCTGAAAACGAATTAAGACTAAACGCAAATGCTACTATACAAATTGGAGAATATTTATCAATTCCATTTGGAATAAACATTAGCAACCAAAAAACATTGTATAATTTACCTTCACTTCCAGAAGAAAATTTAATCGATTTTATTCAAAATCCTAAAAATGATATTAGCATTAATCCAGAATACAAGTGGGTTAAAGGTTTTTTAGGCTCACAAACACCTAATTATTCACCACTAACAACTGGAGATGCGCCTATTTTTGGAATAGGAATAGACTTAAACCCTGGTAAGTTTATTTTTTCAGCTAATTACGGCTTATCTCAAAGAGCAATAGAATCAGATTCATTTTTCAATATTGTTGGAGCATATAAACAAAAAGTATTGGCAACAAGAATTGGTTATGGTAAAATTGATGGGCCAAAATTCACTTTAAACTTTGTAAAAATTAAAGACGATATTAACTCGGTAATTAACACACCTTTATATGATGACCCTATAGAAGGAATTACAATTTCACCATTATTAGAATTAAAAATTAAAGAAAAAATAGTATTCAAAACTGAAACAGCTGCCTCTATATTTACAAGTAATTTAAATAATACTTTTACACTAAATGATAATACAATTGACTCTTTTAGTGATTTTATAACAATTAACGCATCTAGTAAAGCAGATATCTCCCATATATCATCAATAGAGTGGATATCTAAAAAATTTACTGTTGGTGGTGAAGTAAAATACATTGGGCCTGGTTTTGTTCCTGTTGGCTACAGAAATATTGAAAAAGATATTATAGATTATAAAATTAAATCAAGTTTTAAGCTATTTAAGGATAAAACATCAATTAATGGTATGTTTGGGGTTCGAAAAAACAACGTTCAAAATACGAATTTACAAAGTACAAAACGAGTAATAAGTAATGTTAACGTATTTTCACAAATAAGTGAAGCTTTTTCAATAAATGCAACTTATTCAAATTTCGGATTTAATAATAACGAAATAAATAATGTCATTCGAGTTGAAATGATTAATAATTCTTTTGAGGTCAGTAGTTATGAGCATATAATTTTGGTTTGATAAATTTTATCTGA
>CAYPNJ010000103.1:0-5937 GCA_964412305.1 uncultured Lutibacter sp.
TATTCTGCTTTTTTCATTAAAAAAAATCCCTTTTCTTACGTCGAACTCAGGTTAAGAGGAAGTTTAAACAACAACAAGTCTGTATTTTCATATGATAATGAAGACATTGTTTCTCATCAGAAATCTTCAAGAATACATGCGTATGATGTAATAAGTATTAATAACCATTGGTCTGTTGGTGCATTTGCATATGCTGGTAAATCTACCTATAGTAACAAAGCATTTTATGCAACGTTAAAGCCAGCTATTGAGTACAATTTTTTTTCGTACGAAGAATCATCAAAAAAGCAATTAACATTAGCGTATAAAATAGGAGGGCTACATAATAATTATATTGAGAAAACCATTTTCAATAAAGAAGATGAATTTTTATGGGAGCATAATTTAACTTTGGGAGGGAGTTTGAAACAGCAATGGGGAAATATTACTAGTGAAATTTCTTATGAGAGTTTTTTAAATGATGCAGCTTTAAATGCCTTTTCATTTTATATAGGAACAAGTTTTAGACTTGTTAAAGGCTTGTCGTTTGATATTAGTGGAAACTATGACATTACAAATAATCAAGTGAATTTGGCTGGAGGCGATCTATCTTTAGAAGAATTGTTATTAAGACAACAGCAAGTTAAATCCGGATATAATTATTTTTTTAGAGTTGGTTTAAATTATTCATTTGGCTCTATGTTTAATACTATTGTAAATCCTAGATTTAATTTTTAGAGGAATTTAATTAGCACATATAATAAAAAAAGCAACCATCAATTGATGGCTGCTTTTAGAATATAGTTCTTGAAATAGTATATTATTTACTAAGACATTTAGATCTGTTGTATTCAAAGTTCATACGTGTAATATCTAATAATTGTACTTCTTGAGGACATACTATAGCGCAAGCACCTGTATTTGAACAGCTACCAAAACCTTCATCATCATGGGCATTTACCATCCATTGAACACGTTCATTACGCTCAACCTGTCCTTGAGGTAACTTAGCTAAATGGCCAATTTTTGCAGATACAAATAATGCTGCAGAAGAATTTTTACAAGTTGCAATACAAGCACCGCAACCAATACAAGCAGCGCTATCAAAAGCACTTTCAGCAATATCATGATGAATTGGTATTGAGTTTGCTTCTGGAGCCATTCCTGTAAAAGAAGAAATGTATCCACCTGCTTGAATAATTCTATCCATAGAACTTCTATCAACTTTTAAATCTTTAATAACAGGAAATGAATTTGCTCTAAAAGGCTCTATTGTTATTGTATCTCCATCATTAAAAGAACGTAAGTGAGTTTGGCAAGTGGTATAGTGTTCTTCTGGTCCGTGTGCCCTTCCATTGATAACAAGCGAACATTGTCCACAAATACCTTCTCTACAATCGTGATCAAATTCAACGGCAGGTTCACCTTTTGAAGCAAGCTGTTCGTTCAATACATCTAACATTTCTAAAAAAGAGGTATCCGAACTTAAATCTGATAATTTATAGGTTACTAATTTTCCTTTTGTTTGGGCGTTTTCTTGTCGCCATATTTTAAGTGTCAGTTTCATAATCTTTATTATTTGTATGAGCGAACTGTTGGTGTAACTTCAGTAAATTCTAATGGTTCTTTATGTAATTTCCAGTTTTCTTCATTTTGCCATTCCCAAGCCGATGAGTACATATAATTTTCATCATCTCTCATGGCTTCACCATCAGCAGTTTGATAATCTTCTCGGAAGTGAGCACCGCAACTTTCTTTTCTATCTAAGGCATCAACAGTCATTAATTCGGCTATTTCTAAATAATCGGCCAATCGTCCTGCTTTTTCTAGTTCAGAATTTGGTCCATTTTCATTTCCAGGTACGGCAGCATTCTCCCAAAATTCTTTACGTAATTTTTTTATTTCTTCAATAGCCCAAATCATCCCTTTTTCATTTCGAGACATGGCCACTTCTTTAAACATAATTTTACCTAAGCGTCTATGAATTTGATCTACAGGCATGGTTCCTTTAATTGCTAATAATTTTGTTACTTGCTCTTTTACTTCTTTTTCAGCTTCTTCAAATTCAGGTGTTTCTGTTGAAACAGGTCCTGTTCGAATATCATCAGCTAAATAATTAGAAATAGTATTAGGCAAAATAAAATTACCATCAACTGAAGCCTGTAAAAGTGAATTTGCTCCTAAACGATTTGCTCCGTGATCTGCAAAATTAGCTTCACCTACAGCGAATAAACCAGGAATTGTAGTTTGCAATTCATAATCAACCCATAAACCTCCCATTGAAAAATGGGCAGCAGGTGAGATTTTCATAGGCTCTTTATACGCATTAATTGCAGTAATTTTTTCATACATAGTAAAAAGGTTACCATAACGTTCTTTAATAGTGTCTTCACCTAATTTTTCAATGGCAGTTTTAAAATCAAGGTAAACAGCATTTTTTAATGGACCTACACCGTGACCAGCATCCATTCTTTCTTTTGCAGCTCTTGAAGCTACATCACGAGGTACTAAATTCCCAAATGCTGGGTAGCGACGTTCTAGGTAATAATCTCTATCTTCATCTGGAATATCTCCAGGAGCACGTTTTTCATCTTTGTTTTTAGGAACCCAAATACGACCATCATTTCTAAGTGATTCAGACATTAAGGTTAATTTTGATTGGTGTTCACCAGATTGAGGTAATGCGGTTGGGTGAATTTGTGTCCACGATGGGTTTGCAAAATAAGCTCCTTTTTTATGAGCTCTCCAATTTGCTGAACCATTTGAATTCATTGCTAAAGTGGATAAGTAAAATATTTTTCCAAAACCACCAGTTCCAAAAACTAACGCATGTGCTGCGTGTCGTTTAATTTCACCAGTATCTAGGTTTCTAGCAATAATGCCTCTAGCTTTTCCATCTACTATTACAATATCAAGAATTTCATGACGATTATATTGCGTTAATTTACCTACTTTAATTTGTTTCATCATTGCTTGGTAGGTAGCCAATAATAATTGTTGACCAGTTTGTCCACGAGCATAAAATGTACGTGAAACTAGCACACCACCAAAAGACCTGTTACTTAAATAACCTCCATATTCACGCCCAAAAGGAACACCTTGAGCAACCATATGGTCAATTAAATTGGCTGAAACTTCAGCCATTCTATATACATTTGCTTCTCGAGATCTAAAATCTCCACCTTTAATAGTGTCGTAAAACATTCTGTATACGTTATCACCATCGTTTTTGTAGTTTTTTGCTGCATTTACACCACCTTGAGCGGCAACAGAATGCGAACGTCGTGCTGAATCTTGAAAAAAGAACACTTTTACATTGTAGCCTAATTCAGCTAAAGATGCTGCTGCACCACCACCTGAGAGTCCACCACCAACTACAATTACATCTAATTTTTTGCGGTTTGCAGGGTTAACTATTCTAGTTTTAGCAAGGTAATTTTGCCATTTATCTTTTAAAGGTCCTTCTGGAATTTTTGCGTTAAGAGCCATAATCCTATTTTTATTTAAAGTAAAGAATGATTGGAATAATGGCATATAAAACTGCCATAACTAAACTAAAGCATAATGCTATATACTTAATAATGTTCATCACTTTTTTAGGGTAAATACCTAAAGATTGATGAGCACTTACAATACCATGTACTAAATGGAAGCCTAAAGCTATAATTCCTATTTCGTAAATAAGTACCATCCACCAAACTTTGAAGGTGGAAAATACTAATTCGTATAAATCATGTTCAGTACCAAGTACTTTATATTTCAACCAAAATTGTGCCATATGTAATACGATAAAAACACCAATTACGGTTCCTAAAATACCCATATTCCTAGAATACCAAGTACTTGTTGAATTATCGGTTACTTGATATTTTTCACCTCTAGATTTATTATTTTGGAGTGTAATTAATACGGCATCAACAACGTGAATAATTAAAGCTATATATAAAACCCATGCAACAATTGTTACGGGCCAAAAGCTCACTAAAAAGTGAGAATATGCATTATACATATCGTGTACATTTTCTACACCTCCCCAAAATTCTACTGGGAAAAATGAATCTGGAAGTACTAAGATAAGGTTCCCTACAAGGTGAATTACAAGGAAAAAGATGATAAATAGCCCGGTAAAAGCCATTAGATTTTTACGCCCAACTGATGTTTTGAATAGTCCTTTTTTTATTGCCATAAGGCTAACTTTTAGAGTTTAGACGTAAAGATAAAAGAGCAGTACGTTTCTAAGAGTGACATTTATCAGATTTCAGTTTTGAGATTTTTATTTATAATGAATCTAAATTAGAAGAATAAGTTTGAAGTGGTTTTTAAAACCTAAATTCAAATGGCTATATTTGGGCTTTTAAAAAATCAATTAGAAAATGAGCGGATTATTATCTTCATCAATTGCAAGGAAAGTAGCTATGGCATTGTCAGCACTATTCCTTATTTTTTTCTTAATCATTCATTTAGCGGTAAATTTAACTTCATTATTTAGTGAAGACGTTTTTAATCAAGCGTCACACTTTATGGGAACAAATCCATTAATACAATTTGCTATGCAGCCAGTATTAATAGTTGGGGTAGTTTTTCATTTTGTTATGGGGTTTGTGTTAGAGCTAAAGAATAAACGATCAAGAAATGTAAAATATGTTAAATACAACGGTGCTGCTAGCGCATCTTGGATGTCAAGAAATATGGCAATAAGTGGCGGTGTTATTTTAGCGTTTATTGTATTACACTTTATTGATTTCTGGATTCCAGAAATTAACACAAAATATATCATAGGAGATATGTCTGGTGTTTTAGAAGGCGAAGAAGGGTATCGATATTTTACAGAGTTACAACATAAGTTTACAGATCCAGTAAGAGTTGGAGCGTATGTAATTGCATTTGTGTTATTAGGATTGCATTTATTACACGGTTTTCAATCAGCCTTTCAATCAATCGGCTTTAATAATAAGTACTCTAAATGTGTAAAATCATTTGGTGTATGTTATTCAATAGTTATTCCTTTAGGGTTTATTATTATTGCATTGTATCACTACTTTAACCATTAATCTTAGAAAATATGACGACTTTAAATTCAAGAGTACCAGAAGGTCCAATTAAAGATAAATGGACAACTTATAAAGATAAAATTAACCTTGTAAATCCAGCTAATAAACGTAATATAGATATTATTGTTATAGGAACAGGTTTAGCAGGAGGTTCAGCCGCAGCTACATTGGCTGAGTTAGGCTACAACGTAAAAGCATTTGCTTATCAAGATTCTCCACGTAGAGCACATTCAATTGCTGCACAAGGAGGAATTAACGCAGCAAAAAATTATATGGGTGATGGAGATTCTAACTATCGCTTATTTTATGACACTGTAAAAGGTGGAGATTACCGTTCGCGTGAAGCAAACGTACATCGTTTAGCAGAAGTATCAGGAAATATTATTGACCAATGTGTGGCGCAAGGAGTTCCTTTTGCACGTGATTATGGAGGATTGTTAGATAACCGTTCATTTGGAGGTGTATTAGTATCAAGAACTTTTTACGCAAAAGGGCAAACAGGACAACAATTATTATTAGGAGCATATTCTGCAATGAACCGTCAAATTGCTCGTGGTAAAATAGAAATGTTTAACCGTCACGAAATGTTAGATGTTGTTTTAGTAGATGGAAAAGCAAGAGGTATTATTGCGCGTGATTTAATTTCAGGTGAAATAGAACGTCATTCTGCACATGCGGTTGTAATTGCAACAGGTGGTTATGGAAATGTATATTTTTTATCAACTAATGCAATGGGCTCTAATGCAACAGCAGCTTGGAAAATTCATAAAAAAGGTGCATTTTTTGCAAACCCTTGTTTTACACAAATTCACCCAACGTGTATTCCACGTTCAGGAGATTACCAATCTAAATTAACGTTAATGTCTGAATCATTACGTAATGATGGTAGAATTTGGGTGCCTGCAAA
>CAYPNJ010000104.1:0-5675 GCA_964412305.1 uncultured Lutibacter sp.
AATAAAAAGGGAGAGTCAAAAACCCTCCCCTTTTACCTTAATTAAAAATGAAATTTATAATAATGTTGTTGGGCAAACATAATCTGTAAGTTCAGCACCACTATCTTTAATGTCATTAAAACCACCTCTAACATCAGTGACTTTTTTTACTCCATTTGCTTGAAAAATTGAAGCTGCTATTAACGAACGGTATCCGCTTGCACAATGTAAAAAGTACTCCTTGTCTGAGTTAATTTCTGCAAAATTTGCATGAATTGTGTCTAGTGGAAAATTCCCTACGCCAACTACATGTTCTGACAAATATTCTGATTCTTTTCTAACATCTAACGGAACTTCCATAGTTCCATCTTTTAATTTATTGGCAAATTGAATGGCTGACATAGAACCTATTTGATCTGTTTTATGACCTGCTGCTTTCCAAGCATGCATACCACCTCTCAAATAACCTATTGTATTATCATAACCTACACGAGAAAAACGTGTAACAACTTCATGTTCTCTTCCACCTTCTGCAATAAAAATAATTTTTTGATCAATATCTTTAATTAAAGCTCCAACCCAAGGTGCAAAATTTCCATCAACACCTATAAACCATGCCCCTGGTACAGTTCCTTCTTCAGCATATACTTCTTTAGATCGTGTATCAATTACTAAAACATCACTTTGCTCACTCATTTCTTTAAATGAATCAGCATCAATTGGAGTGGTACCTCTGTGTAGAACTTCATCGATACTTATATTGATGCCTTTATTCATTCTTACATTATTTCCAAAGTATTGTGGTGGTGGTTTTAAACCTGTAGTTACCTCAACAATAAACTCTTCTTTTGTCATATCTGCTCTTAAAGCGTAATTTGTTTTCTTTTGATTTGCAAGCGTATCAAATGTTTCTGAACTCATATTTTTACCACAAGCCGAACCTGCACCGTGGTTTGGATACACAATAATATCATCAGGCAAAGTCATTATTTTATTTCGAAGAGAATCATATAAATGACCTGCTAAATCAGCTTGAGTTAAATCAGATTTGACTGCTAAATCTGGGCGACCTACATCTCCAATAAATAAACAATCTCCTGTACAAACACAAGGTGTATTTCCCTGTTCATCAGTAATTAGGTAAGAAGATGATTCCATTGTATGTCCAGGTGTATGTAATAGCGTTATTTTACCAGTACCTAAAGGGAAATCTTCACCATCTTTACCTACATATAAATCATATTCAGCTTCTGCATTTGGGCCAAAAACTATAGTTGCTCCTGTTTTTTTAGCTAAATCTACTTGTCCTGAAACAAAATCTGCATGAAAGTGGGTTAAAAAAACATATTTAATTTTAGCTCCGTCAGCTTTTGCCATTTCTATATAGGGTTCAGTTTCTCTTAAGGGATCTATAATTGCGGCTTCTCCATTAGACTCTATGTAATAAGCCATTTCTGCTAAACAGCCTGTAAATAATTGTTCTACTTTCATAATTTACTGATTTTTATAGTGTTGAATTCCGTTTGTATGTTCCCAAAATTAAATGATAGCATTACATATTTATGTAATCATGATTACATAGTAACGAAATTTTAAAATTTTTAACGGTTTATTTGTTTTATATATTTTCCATGTTTTATTTCAGCTTGCTGATTTTTTTTACGTTCTTCATAAGCATCAACAGCCTCTTGAATACTCATAAAACAATTTGTATAGCTTATTTTTTTCATAAGCCCTCCTTTTTCTAATGCATCTCTAACAGGACCTTTCATTCCAGTAAAAGCAATATCAATTTTTAAACTAGCATAGGTGTCAATTACTTCATTTAACATGTGAATCCCTGAACTGTCAATACTATTAATACTCTCACCATCAATTATTATTAATTTTAACTGCTCTTTTTTCATTAAGAAAAACTCTTCTAATTTCTCTTTAAAATAGGTTGTGTTTGCAAAATAAATTTGAGCATCAAACCTAAAAATTAGCATATCTTCTTTGGGTACTAACATCTTGAACCTATCTATATTTCTATAAAAATGAGTTCCAGGTACGTTTGCTAAAATTGCAACATAAGGTTTTGTTGTTTTAAATATTACCATAACTAATGATAATACTACACCTAGAATAATACCTTTCTCTATCCCTAAAATTAGGGTTGCTAAAAAAGTAACTAGTAACAAATAAAAATCGGTTCTATTACTTTTCCATAAATACACTACTTCTTTGTAATCTATTAGTCCGAAAACAGCTACCATAATTACAGCTGCTAGTATAGATTTTGGCAAATTATAAAATAATGGTGTTAAAAAAAGTAAGGTAAGTATAATTAAAAAGGCACTAAATATGGAGGCTAAAGTTGTTTTGGCTCCAGCCTGATTGTTAACTGCTGTTCTTGAAAACCCTCCTGTTGTTGGAAATGATTGAAATAACGATCCAACCACATTTGCCAAACCTAAAGCTATTAACTCTTTATTTGGCACTACTTTATAATTTCTGTGTTTACTTTGAATAGACTTTGCCACAGCAATACTTTCCATAAAGCTTATTAATGCAATTGTTAAAGCCATTGGAAACAATAGTTGAAGTGTTTCCATATTAAATGATGGAATTGAAAACTTAGGAATTGAACTTGGAATATCTTTAATAATACTCACTGAAGTATCTCCAGTTCCCAATCCAAAAAATGTAACCGCTAAAATTCCAAATATAACTGCAAATAACTGACCTGGAAGTGATTTTTTAACTCGTTTAACCACTACAATTATTAAAATCCCTACAACTCCAATAGTAAAAGCTATCCAATTAATTACATCAAAATTTTTAATTGCATTACTTACAATTTCTGTTATATGATGACTTCTTGGAATGTTTACACCTAACAAATGTTTTAATTGACTTAAACCAATAATTAATGCTGCTGCAGAAGTAAAACCACTAATTACTGGATGTGATAAAAAATTAACTAAAAAACCCAAACGAAATATCCCTAATAAAAATTGAATAACTCCTACCATTAAGGCAAGTATTAGTGCATAATTTATATAGGCTGCTACAGATAAATCTCCTAAAGCCCCTATAGTTGTTGCTGTAAGTAAAGAAACCATTGCTACTGGACCAACTGCTAATTGACGTGATGTTCCAAAAATTGCATAAATAATTAATGGAATTATAGATGCATACAAACCATAAACTGCTGGCAAACCGGCAATTGTTGCATAAGCCATCCCTTGCGGAATTAACATAACACCAACTGTTAAACCAGCATTAATATCTCCTTTTAACCATGTTTTATTATAGTTTGGTAACCAGCTTAAAATTGGAAAAATTGCTTTAACTTTTTCCTTCATCATTACATTCTTTAAATAATTTAACTTCACAAGTTTCACAAATTTTTGCGTCTAATTTTGTATAAATTGTTGAAATAGCACTTTTCTTATCTTTAAAAAAGTTTTGAGCTCCAATAGTTTTAATAAATCCACCATTTTTTAGAATATCCTGACTTATAATTTTTAACCCAACAAAATAAATTCCACCACCTCTTTTTTGCCATTTTAAAACTTCTTGAGTTAACCATTCAGCGCCAGCTAAATCAATAAAATTAACTCCATTGGCAATAATTAGTAACTCTTTTCTTTCACATTTTTCATATAAATCAGCAAAATAGTTTGAAATTCCTTCAACCGCACCAAAATAAATGGACCCATCAATTCTAATAATTTTTAACTGAGGGCATTCTTTAGCCGTTTCATCTCTAATAATATTAATGAATTTATCATTTATATTTTTTCCAAACGTAGCTATATTTGGCTTTGAAGTTTTTTCAAGGTAGAAAAATAACGATAACAATATTCCTGAAAATAAGGCGGTTTCTAATTCTAAAAATAACGTTCCAAGCAGTGTAACCATTAAAACTATAAACTCTCGTTTACTACTTTTTATAATTTGCTTTATGTGATGAAAATCAATTAAATTATAGCCTACTAACAAAATAATACCTCCCATAGCTGGCTTTGGTAAATATGAAGCATACTTAGCAAAAAATAAGACTACAAACATTAACCCAACTGCTGAGATAATTGCAGCCATTGGTGTTTTAGCACCCGCTTGGTAATTAACCCCTGAGCGTGTAAACGAACCCGAACTTGCATATGAAGAAAAGAAACTTGAAATAATATTAGATAAGCCTTGACCTATAAACTCTTGGTTGTTATCTAATTTTTGGTGGGAATGTAAACCAACTGCACGGGCAATTGAAACTGCTTCAACCAAACCTAACAGTGCTAATGTAATGGCGCCTGTTGTTAACAAGCGCATATCTTCAAAATCAAACGCTGGAATTTTAAATGGAGGTAAATTAGATGGTACGTTTCCAACAGTTTCAATTCCATGTAAATTTCCGCCAAGTAAAATAGCAAGTACACTACCTAAAATCATAGCAATTAGCATATACAGCCTTGAAATATATTTTATTTTTTTAATAATAAAAGCCAATAAAAGTGTTCCCAATGCAACGACTAAAACATATATATTGGTTTCTTCAATATGTGTGATTATATAATTAATTATTTCATAAAATGAACTTCCTAAAGGAACTTTAATCCCAAAAACATGTTTCAATTGTTTAAATGCAATTAAAATTCCAGCTCCAGCTGCAAAACCAATTACAACAGAATGTGAAACAAAATTTACTAGTTTCCCCATTTTGGCTAATCCCATCAATAATTTTATAACACCCGCCATAAATGAAAGTAGAATTGCTAATGAAATAAAGGCTTCTAACTCAGTTTCCGGATTGGAAAATTTACTAATAACTGCAAAAACTACTATGGAACTTGTTGTTGTTGGTCCAGAAATTAAATGATACGATGAACCAAATAAAGCTGCAATAATTGGTGTTATCATTGCAGTATAAAAACCATAAATTGGAGGTAAACCAGCAATCATAGCAAATGCAACAGCTTGTGGAATTACAATTATTGTACCTGTTATTCCTGCAATTATATCATCTTTCCAACTTTTTTTTGCTAAAGGAAGCCAACTTAAAAAGGGAAATAGCTGTTTGTAATTCATCCTGTAATTTTAAGTGTTTTGTTATTATGACAACAAAAGTACAGTGAACAATTTTTAGTTTTGTGATGTAAGTCACATTTATTTTAAAATAGTTCTCTTTGGTTTTCCCCTTTTATTCTCCCTAAATGTTTGTAGGCATGTTCAGTTACTTCGCGTCCGCGTGGTGTACGCATAATAAACCCTTCTTGAATTAAAAACGGTTCGTAAACTTCTTCAATAGTCTCAGTATTTTCTCCCACCGCAGTTGCTATAGTGCTAATACCAACTGGGCCGCCTTTAAACTTATCTATAATTGTAGTTAAAATTTTGTTATCCATTTCATCTAACCCATGTGCATCAACATTTAAAGCATTTAAAGCATATTTAGCAATTTCAATATTGATATTACCATCACCTTTAATTTGAGCAAAATCACGAACTCTACGAAGCAATGCATTGGCAATACGAGGTGTTCCTCTACTTCTGCTAGCAATTTCAATAGCTGATTCCATAGAAATTGGAACATTTAATATACTCGAACTTCGTTGAACAATGGTCGTTAATAGCTCTGTTTTATAGTATTGTAACCTACTACTAATTCCAAAACGAGCTCTCATTGGTGCTGTTAATAAACCTGAACGAGTTGT
>CAYPNJ010000105.1:0-5661 GCA_964412305.1 uncultured Lutibacter sp.
TAATTAAAAAACATTTTCCATCAACAACTGAGTTATGGATTGCAACTGTTGATGCTAAATTAAATGATAAAGGCTATATTGTTCCTGGGTTAGGTGATGCTGGCGATTTAGCTTTTGGTGAAAAATTATAAAAAATAAACACTTACCGAAATAATTAAAAATAAATATAATAACACATTTTTAATTATTTTAGATTTAATTCCTTGAACAAAATTTGTGATAATTATTGTTGAAGGAACTATTGTAAATAACAACTCTGCTCCATTTTTAATAGGGGCAAGAATCACAACTATAAAAGAAATTAAAAGGTGATTAATAAGTACACTCCACGAAGATTTTAGTTTATTACTTACAAGTACAATTCTTGGTGTTACAATTACAATAGACCATACTAACATAATTACTAAAAATATAATTGGCACTAAAAATTTTAAAGAATTATACACTTCAAAATTTGTATTTAAACTAAACCTATTGTAAAAATAAAGAGTTTCATCAATATAAAAACAATACGTAAAGTATATAAAAACAGGCGTAAGAAAACCAATTAATGGTATTAATAGGTTTTTTAAACTTAATTTTTGATACATTAAAATTCCAACATAAATTAGCAACATATAAAAAATGCTCCAGGCATAAATTAATGTAGAAATTCCTACCCAAAAGGCAGCGTCAAACAATTTCATTTTAGTGTTTATATCGCTTCGTAAACTGTATACCTTTCTAAAACTTAACAGTAAAATTAAATTAGAAAAAACTATTTGGTACGAGAAAAATGCTTCAGAAAAGCTTCCTAATAATAAAACAACAAGTAATAAAGCATACGAATTATCTTTAGTTAGCCTGTTTTTATCAATTATAAACTTAACTATTAGTAAAAATAAAATTAGCAGCAAGAAAAAAATGCCTCTTTTTAATAAAAAAATCACGGTGATTTCCAATGAGTTATCCGTAATTGACACTGTGAAATAGTATATAAAAAGCAAAAAAGCTATACTAAAAGTAGTAACTGGTTTAGTTTTATTAAAAAAATTTGCAATCATGACTATATTTTATACTTTTGCCTGTAAATATAATTAAGATATGATTGCAAACAATATTTTTAAAGCAATAGGTGATTTTTGTACAAATGTTTTGTTTTATCCTTATAACGAAATTAGCTTGATAGATAATTGGTGGGTACAAAATACTGTTAATTGGATGTTTATTGCAACTGCTTTCATTGCATTCTTTTATTGGATGGGTGAATTAAAAAAATACAAAAAATCTGGAAACGAATAGTTTCTAACTAAACCTTCATTTCCTTTTTTAAAACTCAAAATTCGTGGGTAGTAAGAACAAACTTAAAAGATTTCGTGAAAACGATACGTTTTCTAATGTAATTCAACCAGAGCGAGAAGAATTATTAAATGACTCTTCATTAAAAGGAAACTGGCACAAACATTTTAACAACAACAACAACCCTATTGTATTAGAATTAGGTTGTGGTAAAGGTGAATACACCATCGATTTAGCTAGAAACAATCCAAACATAAATTACATCGGTATCGATTTAAAAGGAGCACGTTTTTGGCGTGGTGCTAAAACTGCTCTAGAAGAAAATTTAACAAATGTTGCTTTTATAAGAACACAAATTGAATTGATAGATTGTATTTTTAATGAAAATGAAGTTTCAGAAATTTGGATAACTTTTCCCGATCCTCAAATAAAATACACCCGTACAAAACACCGATTAACAAATGCTGAGTTTTTAAAAAAGTACCACTATGTGTTAAATTCTGAAGGTGTAGTAAACTTAAAAACCGACAGTGAATTTATGCACGGTTATACTTTAGGTTTATTGCATGGAGCTGGTCACGAAGTTTTGTACGCGCATCATGATATTTATAGAAATCCACACACACCTACTGAAGTAACTTCAACACAAACCTTTTACGAGCAACAATATCTAGAAAAAGGGAAGGCTATTACCTACATAAAGTTTAAACTTCGCTATTAAATTAGTACATTTAGTGCATGGAGAAATCAGAGAACTTTTTTGAAAAAGTTTATACTGTTGCCAAATTAATTCCCTTCGGAAGAGTTTCAAGCTATGGTGCAATTGCTAAATATTTAGGCGCTGCAAAATCTGCACGAATGGTGGGTTGGGCTATGAATGCTTCACATAATAATGAAGAAATTCCAGCACATAGAGTTGTAAATAAAAAAGGGCTTTTAACAGGTAAAAATCACTTTGACGGTACAAACCTAATGCAGCAATTATTAGAAAGTGAAGGTATTGTTGTAAAAGAACTTCAAGTTCAAAATTTTAATCAGGTTTTTTGGGATCCTTTTAAAGAATTAAACGCCGAATAACCTTTTAATTTCTTTGTAACTACCTCTACATTTCTTTTTCTTACGAATCTTTTTATATCCGCTTTAACTCTGTATATTTGTTGTTTAGAATGATTTTACATAAACAATTATGACATTAAATAAAAAAGATATAACCAAAGTACTTGAAACTATTACTGCGCCTGGAGAAGGAAAAAGTTTAGTTGAAAGTGGAGCTGTAAAAAACATTGTCACGTTTGACAAAGAAGTAATTATAGATGTTAATATAGCAAACCCAACATTACAAGCTAAAAAGAAGATTGAGGTTGAAATCATGAAAGCTATTCATGAACAAATAAATCAAAAAATTGATGTAAAAGTGAACGTTACTGCAACAGTTCCTGTAAAACCAGTTGAAAATGCGAAACCTAATGTTCCAGGAATTCAAAATATAATAGCTATCGCATCAGGTAAAGGTGGTGTTGGAAAATCTACCATAACTGCAAACATGGCTGTTTCATTACAAAAAATGGGATTCAAAGTTGGTATTTTAGATGCTGATGTTTATGGACCATCAATACATTTAATGTTTGATGTGGCAAACGCTAAACCACTATCTGTTGAAATTGATGGACGCTCAAAAATGCAACCTGTTGAAAGTTACGGAGTGAAAATATTATCCCTTGGTTTTTTTACAGATGCTAACCAAGCTGTTATTTGGCGTGGAGCAATGGCTTCTAAAGCCTTAAACCAAATGATTTTTGATTCTCATTGGGGAGAATTAGATTTTTTACTAATTGATTTACCTCCTGGAACAGGAGATATTCACTTATCTATTGTACAAGCCGTTCCTGTAACTGGAGTAGTAATTGTAAGCACACCTCAAAATATTGCTTTAGCCGATGCTAAAAAAGGTGTTGCTATGTTCCAACAAGAAAACATCAATGTTCCGGTGCTAGGTATCGTAGAAAATATGAGCTATTTTACTCCTGCTGAACTTCCTGATAATAAATATTATATCTTTGGTAAAGATGGTGCTAAGAATTTAGCAGAAGATATAGATGCTGCTTTCTTGGGTGAAGTGCCATTAGTACAAAGTATTAGAGAAGCAGGTGATGTAGGTCATCCTGTTGCTTTACAAGATAACACACCATTAGAAAACGCTTTTTCAGAAATTACTAAAAATGCACTTTCTCAATTGGTAAAAAGAAATAAAGACTTGCCTCCAACTGAAATTGTTAGAATTACAACTATGAGTGGATGTAGCACTAAATAAAAAACTATGAGTACTGAAGAACTTAAAAATAATGTTGAAAATGCATTGCAAGAAATTAGACCGTATTTAGAAGCTGATGGCGGTAATATTTCTCTAATTGAGGTTACTAACAACACGGTTAGTGTTAAATTAGAAGGTGCATGTTTAGGTTGTTCGGTAAATCAAATGACTTTAAAAAATGGTGTTGAAGCAACTATAAAAAGACACGCTCCACAAATACAAAATGTGATAGAGGTTAACGGAATTGTTTTTTAGTTTCTAAAAAAAATAGTATAAGAGCGCTTTAAAGCGCTCTTTTTTTGTTTAAAATTTACCTTAAAATAATATTTTTATATTTGTAAAATATGAAAACACCTTGGACAGAATTATTACTACTCCTCAAATTCTTAATTAAGAGAAACCCAGAATGAGATCTCTTTTGCTCTGGTTTTCAATTTCATATCTTAAAATTGTGTAACTTTAGTAAGTTAAAAATAGCTTCATTCTATTTTAGAAAGCTACACTAAAATCAAAAACTTTTATAGTCCCTTTTGGGGATTCTAACAACTAAAAAAATAACATATGCCTAGATATTATTCATTAGGTAAAATTCCACCAAAACGCCATACAACGTTTGAAAAACCAACCGGTGGATTGTACCAAGAAGAACTTTTTGGAACTGCAGGTTTTGTAGGAATGTCATCCTTATTATATCATTTAAATCCACCAACAGTAGTTTCAGAAATTAAAAAATTAAAAAACGTTGCCCCAAAAATTGCTATCGAAAAAAACATGAAAGCCTTTAGCTTTAATGGCTTTTCTTTAAATCCTGAAACTGATTATTTAGAAAGCAGAAAAACATTGTTTGTAAACAACGATTTACATATTGGCTTGGCAGCACCAAAAGAATTTTCATCAAATTATTTTTATAAAAATGCAGATGCTGATGAAATGCTTTTTGTTCATATTGGATCAGGTACTTTAAAAACTATGTACGGTAACATTGATTTTAAATATGGAGATTATTTAATAATTCCAAGAGGAACTATTTATCAGATTGATTTTGATACCGAAGAAAACAGATTATTATATGTTGAATCTTTCAGTCCAATTGTAACACCAAAGCAATACAGAAATAATTTTGGGCAATTATTAGAGCATTCTCCTTTTTGTGAACGAGATTTTAGGTTGCCTATCAATTTAAAAACTCATGATGAGAAAGGAAGTTTTAAAGTTTTAATTAAAAAACAAGGAGTACTTTGGGAATATATGTACAACAATCACCCTTTTGATGTTGTTGGCTGGGATGGTTTTAATTATCCGTATGCATTTTCAATTCATGATTTTGAGCCATTAACAGGTCGTATACATATGCCGCCGCCAATTCATCAAACTTGGGAAGCTGCTGGTTTTGTGGTTTGCTCTTTTGTTCCAAGAATGTACGATTATCATCCAAAAGCAATTCCAGCACCTTATCATCACAGTAATATAGATTCAGAAGAAATATTGTATTACGTAGATGGTGATTTTATGAGTAGAAATAATATTGAAAAAGGGCAATTAACATTGCATCCTGGAGGAATTCCTCACGGACCTCATCCTGGAGCGATAGAAAGAAGCGTGGGCAAAAAATCGACTGAAGAATTAGCCGTAATGATTGACCCTTTTAAACCAGTTATGATTACTAAAGAAGCTATGAATTTACAAGTAGATGATTATTATAAATCGTGGATTCTTGAATAAAAAATAGACTTTAGAGAAAAGAAAATAGACTTAAATTAGTATGAAAAGACATAATTACAAAAAATTAAAAATATGGAAATTGGGTTTAGAAATTTCAAAAGATATTTCTAATATTGCTGAAGGTTCAGCAAGAACAAACAAGTCTTTTTCTCATTTTCTAAATATTTCTTTAGGCTCTTCTTTTGAACTTGCAACACAAACTTTAATTGCGCATCATAGAGCATACATTAATACAGAAACATTAAATAACCTAGAAGAAAAAATAGAAGAATTTCAAAAAATGACTATGGATTTCCAAAATGGTTTAACGTAGTCTTTTGTCTATATTCTTTTTTCTTTTATCAAAAAAA
>CAYPNJ010000106.1:0-5652 GCA_964412305.1 uncultured Lutibacter sp.
ATAATTTTTTATTTTAGCACTATGAGTGATACAAAAAAGAAAATACAAGAAGAAGTTGATGTTTTGGAAAAAGAAGTGAATCAACACGAAATTGTATTATTTAATGATGAGGTAAATACCTTTGATTTTGTGATAGACTCGTTAATTGAAGTTTGTGAACACACTTTAGAGCAGGCAGAACAATGTACGTTATTAGTACATTACAAAGGTAAATGCACAGTTAAAACAGGTGAGTATAAGGATTTAAAACCACAATGTACAAAACTGTTAACCAAAGGGCTATCTGCTGAAATTGTATAAAAAAAGTCAATATTAAAAATACTGACTTTTCCAGAGAGTTAACCAATCAAAAGAACATTAATCAAATTATTTAAAAAAACTGTAACTCTTTGTTGATTAGACGTTATTGTGCTAAATAGCTTACAGTAAACACTACTTTTCCAGCGTTACTATTTTCTCCTATATTTTGCCAACTTTATAATAATTCAATCTGGGATAGATTGTTTCATTAGTTTTGCATCTATGGTAATATTGATACTATTCTTTCTTTTTTACTATAAAAGCAATAAGCAAAATCTTGTAATAGTGGTTTAAATTTAAAAAATATTGTGGTAAAATTTACAATAAGTTAGAATTATAGACTGTTTAAAATGATAAAATCTCCCAAATAATTTTGGAGGATTTGCTTTCTAGTTCCCTTATAAAGGAATATTACCGTGTTTTCTTTTAGGTAAATTTATATCTTTACCTTCCAACATTTGAAAAGCTTTTATCAACTTTCTTCGTGTGTTTTTTGGGTAAATTACTTCATCAATAAAACCTCTTCTTGCTGCTCTGTATGGGTCTGCAAATTTAAAAGCGTATTCAGCTTCTTTTTCTTTCCATTTTTTTTCAGGGTTTTTAGCCGATTTAATTTCGTTTTTGAATATTATTTCAGCAGCTCCTTTTGCACCCATTACAGCAATTTCAGCGGTTGGCCAAGCAAAATTCATGTCTGCCCCAATGTGTTTTGAGTTCATAACATCATAAGCGCCACCATACGCTTTTCTTGTAATTACTGTAATTCTAGGAACTGTAGCTTCACTTAAAGAATATAATAATTTTGCGCCATTTGTGATAATAGCATTCCATTCTTGGTCTGTTCCAGGTAAAAACCCTGGCACATCAACTAAAACTAGCAACGGAATGTTAAAACAATCACAAAAACGTGTAAAGCGAGCAGCTTTTACTGAGCTATTTACATCTAAACAACCTGCTAAATTCATTGGTTGGTTTGCAACTATTCCAATACTTCTACCTGCTAATCGAGCAAAACCAACAATAATGTTCTCAGCGAAATCTTTATGAATTTCAAAAAAAGATTCTTCATCAATAATCCCATTTATAACCTCATGCATATCATAAGGCTTGTTTGTATTTTCAGGGATAACTGTTTCAAGTTCCAATCTTAACTCATCACCAATTTTATACGGTAATTTTTTAGTTGTTTCTTTATTGTTTTGTGGAATGTAACTTAACAACGTTTTTACATCTTCTAAACATTGAATATCATTTGCTGAAGTAATATGCGTAACACCAGATTTGGTTGAATGTGTACTTGCACCTCCTAATTCTTCGGCAGTTACAGACTCGTTAGTAACTGTTTTAACCACATTTGGACCAGTTACAAACATATAACTGGTGTCTTCAACCATAAGGGTGAAATCTGTCATTGCAGGAGAATAAACGGCTCCACCGGCACAAGGCCCCATAATTGCTGAAAATTGCGGAATAACACCAGATGCTTGCACATTTCTATAAAAAATATCAGCATAGCCGCCAAGTGATTTAACACCTTCCTGAATTCGTGCTCCACCTGAATCATTTAAGCCAATGCAAGGAGCACCAACCTTAACTGCCTGATCCATAATTTTACAAATTTTTTCTGCGTGAGTTTCTGATAATGCACCTCCAAACACTGTAAAATCCTGAGCAAAAACATATACCAATCTTTTGTTAATTGTACCATAACCGGTTACAACACCATCACCAAAATAGATTTCGTTCTCCATTCCAAAATCGGTGGTTCTGTGCGTAACTAATACGCCCATTTCCTCAAAAGAACCTTCATCTAATAAGTACTCAATACGTTCTCTTGCAGTTAATTTTTTCTTTGCATGTTGTTTCTTAATTCGTTCTTCTCCACCACCTAAATTTGCTAAAGCAACTCGTTTGTTTAATTTTTCAATTTTTGAATCCATAAGAATTGTTTAATTAGTTTGTAAGAGGAATTCTTAATTTTTTTTGATCTTCTAAATAAATTTTTAAAGCTACTAATGCAGCTATTTTGGTTTCTTCTTCTAAGCCAGCTTGAAGCTTCTCTGGAGTGTAATAATTTTTGACAAAATGAGTATCAAAATTACCAGAAATAAATGCTTCGTGTTGACAAACAAACCTTCCAAATGGTAATGTAGTTTTAGCTCCTTCAACTTTATAATTGTCAATAGCTTTTATCATTAATTGAATAGCTTCATTGCGTGTTCTTCCGTAAGTAATTAATTTTGAAAGCATTGGGTCATAATAAATAGGAATATCCATCCCTTCTTCAAACCCATCATCAACTCTAATACCTTTACCAACAGGAATTTTATAGGTGCTTAAATTTCCAACGCTAGGTAAAAAATCATTCATTGGGTCTTCAGCGTACACACGTAATTCTAGTGCGTGTCCATTTATTTTTAAATCTTCTTGTTTTATTGAAATTGCTTCACCTCTAGCAATTTTTATTTGGAGTTCTACCAAGTCAACACCAGAAATTAACTCTGTTACTGGATGTTCAACTTGCAAGCGTGTATTCATTTCTAAAAAATAGAAATTTAGGTTGCTATCAACTAAAAATTCAACCGTACCAGCTCCTAAATAATCACAAGATTTTGCAACTTTAATAGCTGCTTGTCCCATTTCTTCTCTTAATTCTGGAGTTAAAATTGATGATGGTGCTTCTTCAACTACTTTTTGATGTCTACGTTGAATACTGCATTCTCTTTCGAAAAAATGTAATATATTTCCATGACTATCTGCTAATACTTGAATTTCAATATGACGAGGGGAGGTAATGTATTTCTCAATAAAAACAGAGCCATCACCAAAAGCTGATGCTGCTTCGCTAATTGCTCTTGTCATTTGTTCTTCAATAGCTGTTTCATGTTCAACTATTCGCATTCCTTTTCCACCACCACCTGCTGAAGCCTTAATTAATATTGGAAACCCAATTTCTCGTGCTATTTCTGAAGCTTCTTTTGAATCAATAACTGCTCTGTCAACTCCTGGAACCATTGGGATATTGTAATCTTTAACTGCATTCTTTGCTGCTAATTTATCACCCATCATACTAATTGATTTAGATTTTGGGCCAATAAAAATAATATCATTTTTCTCGCATAATTCAGCAAAATTGGCATTTTCACTTAAAAAACCATAACCTGGATGAATACCATCTACGTTTAGTTTTTTAGCTTCTTTAATAATTTTACTTCCTAAAAGATATGATTTGTTTGAAGGTGCTTCACCTATGCAAACGGATTCGTCAGCATATCTAACATGCGGTGCATTTCTGTCAGCATCAGAATATACAGCAACTGTTTTAATACCCATTTTTTTTGCGGTTTTCATAACTCTAATGGCTATTTCACCTCTATTTGCAACTAATATTTTTTTCATCTTAATGAAGTTTAAAATTTTGAGAATACAGAAATTGAATAGGAAGTAGATTATTCTAATTCAATCATTAGAGCCCCTTTTTCAACAGTTTCACCGCTTTTAACAAAAATCGATTTAACAATACCTTCTTTTGGAGAACTTATTGAATTTTCCATTTTCATAGCTTCTAATATGAGTAATTGATCACCTTCGTTTACTTTTTGTCCAGTTTTTACAAGTATATTTATAATAAGACCTGGCATAGGGGCTTTAATGTCATTTGCTTTTTTGGATGAGCCAACCGAAAATCCCAATTGTTTGATAAGTACATCTAATTCAGTAGAAATTTTGATAGTGTACCTATTTAAGTTTACATTTACTACATATTCTTTATCTAGAAAATTAGATTCTTCAAGTGTTACGTTAAAAGATTTGTTATTGTTTATGATATGAAATTTTGACTTGGGTAGGCTTAATACATTTAATTCTTGAATGTCTGAAGTGTTAAAATTATAGCTTAAAGAATCATTTACTTTTACTTTAAAATTTTTATCCATAGTAATAATATTAAAGATGCTAATTGTAATGTAATTGACGATATAAAGATATCCAATTATTTATGAATAAATGAATTTTTAAGAATATTTTCTAATTATATTATTATTTTAGTTGAAATAGTCGATTTATATTTAGGAATATATAAAAATGTTATGTTATTGAAATTATTTAATGTGCAAAATTAGCATGGATAAGAAGTTTTTATGTAAACTTATCAATTTAGCATATAAATAGGAAAAACGAGTTGTATGAAATTCCCTTATTCTAAGGTATTTTTGTTTTTTAAAATTTAAAGTATAAATAGCATGAGTTTAAAGAAACAATTTTTAAAAAGTAAACCAGTTTGTAAGGTTACATTTTTAATGGAAAGAGAAGCAGTTAGTGGGGCATCTAAAGTTGATTTATTAGGAGAATTTAACAACTGGAATACAGCAGAACCTGTAAGTTTAAAAAAGTTAAAAAACGGATCTTTTAAAGTGATAATTGATTTACCAATTGATAATGAATTTCAATTTAAGTATTTATTAGATGGTGAAAAATGGGTTAATGATGATAGTGCTGATAAGTATGTTAATAATGGAATTGATGCTGAGGAAAATTCAGTTTTAGTATTGTAATAATTACCTATTTACATTATTTGAACTACTAAATAAATCTATTTTATTTAGCTGTGTTAAAGATTTTAAAAGAACAACTACAAGTATAAATTATACTCGTAGTTGTTCTTTTTTTGCTTGGAGAATTAGACGTTAAATATTTTAAAAATCACTTTTTTGAGTCTAAATAGCTAATTATTAAGTGGGTACCACTATCTTAAATTTGTAATTCTAAAAAATAAATACTATATTATAGGACAGTAAAACCGATTTATTTATTAATTCCTAACGGTTTTTAGTACGAAATAGTACAATAATTAAAAGTTGAAAAATTCACATAGTCCAAGCATTGTTTGCCTTTTAAGCTTACAATTAATTTAAGTGATTAGTGTTGGGGCGCTATTAAATAACTTAAATATTTTACGATGAACAAGCAAGATTTAAAAGAAATTAAATTGCCATTAACTAAAATAACTTTTATTTTTTTAAAAAATTCTATCAGATCCGGACAATTAAAATGGATGGATATGTCTAAAGAATTAATGTATTCTTATCAAGATTTTTGGAAATCTAAAAAGTATAAAAATATGGAGGACATATTGCAAGATTAAGACCCTTTAATTATTTGGTATAATTTCAAAAACTTCATTTTTATTTCAGCCAATTTTTATCCAAGTTGGAATGATTAAATTGTGTATTGGGCTAAGTTTAACTCTTTTAAATAAGAAAAAGGCTTTCAATTTATTGAAAGCCTTTTTATAAGTAGTGACCTCGACAAGATTCAAACTTGTAACCTCTTGAGCCGTAATCAAGTGCGCTA
>CAYPNJ010000107.1:0-5472 GCA_964412305.1 uncultured Lutibacter sp.
TTCACTAGCTATGACATCAATAGTCAAAGTTTTAAAACCTATTTTTAAGAACATACCTATTGCTTTATTGGTGATTTTAATTTTCATTTTATATTAATTATTTTGCAAATGTAAGTAAAAAACTTTTAGTACGTAAAAAGTTTATAAAGTTTATAAGATTTAGCAAGAGTAGGGTAAGGTGAAATCTCTAAACTAATATAATTTACATTAAATGGAGTATCATATAAAAAAAAATATTTATCAGTCAGTTTATTAGATAAGGTGGTAATTTGTAATTCTATAAGTTTTTTAGAAAACAAAATTTTTGAATTTATCTATAGTTTGAGTCTATGTTCTTTAAAATTTGTTTATAATTAATATTGTTTGGAGCTAGTTTTATAAGTTTTAAGCAAGTAACAGAGGCCTCTTTTGTTAGTTTTAGATTTAACTGCCCTAGTAATTTAACATATAGTAATTTTTCGGAATTAGGAAATAATACCAAACCTTTGTTAATTGCGAGTATTGATTCTTTAAAATGTTTTTCTTTTTGTAAGAGGAGTGCGTAATTGTAAAAAACAGATGAGCTTACTGTTTCTTTTTCGCAAGCCTTATGTAAAAATTCCAAGGCTTTTTTTGTATCTCCCGTTTCATTATATAAAAGGCCTAACATATAGTATGATGAACTAAAGTCTGGTTCCTGCTCTATTACCTTTAAATACATTTGCTCACTATCACTAATATTTCCCTGTTTGTAATATAGTAGTGCTAAATTTATACGAGATGCGTTGTAGTAGTTGTCAATCTCTAAAGCTTTTTTGTAAGCTTTTATTGCCAAATCCAGATTTCCTTTAGCCTCATAATAAATGCCCATTTGATGTTGACCGGAGGCGAAATCAGCATTTATATCTAATGATTCCAGATACTCTATATTAGCTTTTTTTAAATTTATGTTATAACTCATATCTTGCCCAATCAAATTAAAATAACGCACTGCAGAAATTCTAACGCTTCTTATAGAATCATTTAGTAAGCCCGTTATCTTTTTTGAGAAAGCCCCTTTTCCGATTTTTTCTAATGAAACAATTACTTCGTTTTTAACCAATGCAGATGAATCGTTTAAATACATTAAAATCTTTTCAATTTGTGATTTTGGAGATTGTTGAATCATGTATTGATTTAGCGCAGTTGCTCTTACTATTTCAGGATATTGTTTGTTTGAGAAAACTTCTTCAAATTCTGAGTTATCTTCAAAATAACCTTTTAATAAATGATCGGAAAAATGATCGGCACGTTTATAACCATATTTCGATTTTATAAAATTGCTTGCCCATACGGCACTTTTATCTTTGTGACAAGTATTGCAAGCGTTTGGTACCTTATATTTTACAGTTTGATCTGGTCTTGGCACTCTAAAACTATGGTCTCTTCTGAAATCATTACCCATATAAATTTTTCCTGGCATATGGCAATTAACACACTGTGCACCTTGTGATTTTTTCTTATGAAAATGATGAGAATATGTATCATATTTAGGAGCATGACATTGTAGGCAGAGCGCATTACCTTCTTTTTTTAGTTTTAACGAATGTACGTTATGGCAATCTTTACAAGAAACACCATTTAGATACATTTTACTTTGAATAAAAGATCCATAAACATAATCTTCATCTTTAATTTGTCCATCTAACTCATAAATTGGATCAATTAATAAACTAGGATTATAATGATCAAGAAACCCTCCTTTATAATTAAACTTTTTTGTAAGCTGTGATCTTCTGGAATGACATCGGGCACATTTATCTACAACTTCTTTAGAAGACATAGAATTATGCATATATAATTGAGGAGGAGACTTGCCTTTAATTGGATTTTTATAAAAATTTACATGTAAACTTGACGGCCCATGGCAAGCTTCGCAACTAACATTAATTTCACTATAAGAAGTTGTATAAACCTCTGATTTACTATCGAAATTCTTTTCGAGATTTGTTGAATGGCAATCGGCACACATAGTATTCCATCTCATACTTCCACCAGTCCAATGCATCCATTCATCATGATGGGCTTTTAAATCAGGTTGTAGATCATACCATTTTTGTTCTTTAGCATCCCAAGCAGCCAATAAACATTGATATTTTCCGTCAGGAAACTCAATCAAGTATTGTTGTAAAGGTGTTACTCCAAAAGTATAGGTAATTTTAAAATCTTGGTACTTCCCATTTTCTCCTTCAGTATTGACATAAAAATTTCCATCTTTTTTAAAAAAGGAATAATTTATACCTTTATTTTTAAAAGTTACATTGTCAAAATTACCAAGAATGGTAGTGGAGTCTGCAATTTTCATTGACTGTTGGTGATGAGAATTTTGCCAACCAGCATATTCTTTTTTATGGCAATTTTTACAACTAATTGAGCCCGCAAAATTAGAGTGTACTTTTACTTTATTAAGCTTAGTATATGCCTTTTCGTTTAAATTATTACAAGAGTTAGATAGTACTAAAAGAAAAATAAACAAAATAGCTTTTGTTAAAAAAAAGGGTAACTTAATTAATACATTAGTATTCACCATATTAAAATATTAGTATGTAAAACCAATACCTTGTTCAACTAACTTTAGATATTTAATATGGTCAAACAGATACAAATAAGGTGCTTTATTTGCTGCACCTGTATATTTTTTTTCAAGACGTATAAATATACCTAGCTTCAGCATTTTACGTTGAAAATTACTTCGTTCTAATTTTTTATTCAATATTTCTTCATACAACTTTTGTAGTTGTTGCATTGTGAATTTATTTGGTAACAAATTGATACCTATAGGTAAATAATTTAATTGAATTCTTACCTGTTCTAAAGCTTTATCTACAATTAGATTATGATCATAAATTAGTTGTGGTATTTTTTTTAAAGAAACCCATTCACATTTTTCACTTACAAAATCAGGTTTAGGAGAAGATTTTTTTATCTCTATCATTGCAAAATAGCCCGTAGTAATAAAACTATTATTTACCCATTTCTTAAATTTTTCATCAACAAGAACTAAATTTTCTCTTTGCCATTTTTCTTTAGCAGCATTTTCGGGTAAAAAATTACGAGCGACATTACCAAATGTATAGAATTGCTTTAAAAACACATTATCTAACCCTGTCCGTTCTTTTAAAACTCTCTGTGCTGCATTATCCATATCTTCATCTTTATTTATAAATCCTCCTGGTAAAGTCCAAAACGTACCAAATTTCCATTTCAGCAAAAGTATTTTCAATTCTTGATTATCAAAACCAAAAATAACACAATCAACCGAATGATGCGGAATGAGTTTGTTTACTTCTAAAAAAATATTTTTGTGTATTTCTTTTTTCATACTGTTGCATTTTACAGCTAATATAAATTATTACGTTTAATCTGAAAACAAAATTACATTTTTTATATTAATGTGTAAAAATAATACAATAAATATTTTTTTATTTAGATTATTATTTTTACTATTGCGTTATAATAACACATTAAGATGAAAAAAGCTTTTAAAACACTCGGAATCTTTATATTGATTTTATTAGTGGGAGGATTGGGATATTTTGGTTATATCTATTTTAAAGCCTCAAATAAATCAAAAAAGAATATGGCTCTACTAGGTATTGAAGCTCCATTTATCGAAAAGAGTGGTATAAAATATAGAGATTTAAATAAAAATGGCAAACTCGATGTTTACGAAGATTTCAATGCTTCTCTTGAAGATAGAGTTGATGATTTAGTTAATCAAATGAATATTGAAGAAAAAGCAGGAGCCATGTTTGTAACGATGATTGGTACTACGCCAGATGGCAAACCCGTTGAAACACCAATTATTTCTTTGGATATGATAAATATGATGATGTCTTTTATGTTGCCCTCTAATTCAGAATTAATTGCAAAACAAAAGTTAAATAGTTTTAACATATTAAGTTCTATTGATGCTAAATTAATGGCTCATTACAACAACGCTATTCAAAAGATGGCAGAGAGAACGCGTTTAGGCATACCTATAACAATTGCTACAGATCCACGTCACGGTACAGAAAACAATCCCGGAGCATCTATTTATACACCTTCTTTTTCGCAATGGCCAAGTTCTTTAGGTTTGGCTGCCACAAGAGATACTGTATTGGTTAGAGAATTTGGAGATATTGCAAGGCAAGAATATTTATCTGTGGGGATACGTTTAGCGTTGTCTCCTATGGCAGATTTAGCAACAGAACCTCGTTGGGGAAGAATTAATGGAACTTTTGGTGAAGATGCAAATCTCTCAGCTATGATGACCAAAGCTTATGTTTTAGGCTTTCAAGGCGATTCATTAGGTAAAAGTAGTGTTGCCTGTATGACCAAACACTTTTCGGGTGGAGGGCCTCAAAAAGATGGTGAAGATCCTCATTTCCCTTATGGCAAAGAACAGGTTTATCCTGGGAATAATTTTGATTATCACTTAATTCCTTTTATTAAAGGTGCATTTCCTGCAAAAACAGCTCAGATTATGCCCTACTATGGAATCCCAATGGATCAAACTGATGAAAATGTAGCCTTTGGATTTAATAAAGCCATTATTACAACATTGCTTAGAGATTCTTTAAATTTTCAAGGGGTTGTTTGTACTGACTGGAATTTAATTAGTGACGGGTCAATTGGAGAAGCTCGTGCGTGGGGAGTGGAAAATCTTTCGCCAAAGGAACGTATTAAAAAAGTGCTGGATGCTGGTTGTGACCAATTTGGAGGTGAAAATATTCCTGAATTAATAGTTGAATTGGTTAAAGAAGGAGAGATAGACGAAAAAAGAATAGATAAATCTGTAAAAAGAATAATGCGTGATAAATTTAGATTAGGGCTGTTTGACAACCCTTATGTGGATGAAAATAAAGCAGCCAAAATAGCCGGAAATAAAAATTTTAGAGAAAAAGGAGAAATAGCCCAACAAAAATCAATGGTACTTTTAAAAAATAAAGATTTGTTACCATTGACAAAAGGAATTAAAATCTATGCAGAAGGATTAACCAATCCAGATGCTTTAAATGGTTATGCAAATTTGGTCAATAATCCTGATGATGCAGATGTGATTTTAACCCGAATTAAGACACCTTATGATAAACGTGATAAATACTTTTTAGAAGGTTTTTTTCATCAAGGGAGATTGTATTATAATGAAGATGAAAAAAACGAAATTTTGAATTTAATTTCTAAAAAACCTTCTATTGTAGTAGTTAACCTCGAACGACCAGCCATTTTAACCGAAATAGCAGATAAAAGTACTGCACTCATTGCTGAATTTGGTTCAACTGATAAAGTGCTGTTTACAGTCCTTTTCGGCAAAGTTTCACCAACAGGTAAGCTACCTTTTGAATTGCCATCGTCTCAGGAAGCTGTAGAAAAGCAATTGGAGGATATGCCGTATGACTCGGAAAATCCGTTATTCCCTTTTGGTTTTGGATTATCATATAAATAATACTAATATATCAATTATAACTA
>CAYPNJ010000108.1:0-5436 GCA_964412305.1 uncultured Lutibacter sp.
GCCTTCTTTTTAGCATCTTGTTGCTTCTTTATTGCAATTGCTTCTTCATTATTTTGAGTAGCAACGTCTTCATACGCTTCAATTATATTTTCTGTAGATTCAGGTTTTACAATCTCTTCTTGTTCTTCAACCTGTCCTTTATCTTCTGAAGTTGATTTTAATGGTTCTGTAGGTTGAATATTTCCTCTACCAACACTTGATGTGCCAAAATTAACAGCTATACCATATTCTTCTGGTGGATCTAGATACGTCATTCCAAAGAAAAAAATAGCGACTAATAACAAACTCATTATTACACTTGTTAATGCTACTGATTTTCTTTTATGTACTGTATTTAAAAAACTGAACATCCTATTTTGGTCTAACTGCTAATATTACTTTGTATCTATTTCTATTTGCTATATCCATAACTTTCACAGCTTTTTCAATAGGTACCCCTTCTTCAGCTCTTAAAACTATAGTTGGGTTTTCTTTCTTCGCTAATAATGTCAACAAATCTTGTTCCAATTTAGACTCTCTTACTTTTTTATTATCGATATAGAAATTTAAATTTTTAGTAATACTTACTGAAACCGATTTTCTATTTTCGGTTTTACCACTTGCTTTTGGTAATAAAATGTCTAGCGCACTAGTAGTTACCAATGTTGAAGTTATCATAAAAAATATGAGCAGCAAAAAAACAATGTCGGTCATAGACGACATATTAAAATTTGGATTTATTTTATTTCTACCTCTAATATCCATCTAAATTATTATTTATTAAAAATTGAAAGTTATTATAAAATTTAATTTTTGAATCTTTAAATCTCTATATTGGTTCGTTTAATAAATCTAAAAACTCAACCGATTTAGCTTCCATTTCATACACAACTTTATTAGTTCTAACAACCAAATGGTTGTATTGAATGTATGAAATAATCCCTACAATAAGCCCTGCAACAGTTGTTGTCATCGCAGTATATAAACCATCCGACAGTAATTTAATATCTATTTGACCTCCTGCATTTGCTATTTCGTGTATGGCAACAATCATTCCTATTACAGTTCCTAAAAACCCAATCATTGGAGCAGCACCTGCAATAGTTGCTAAAACAGATACATTTTTTTCGAGCTTATAAATTTCTAATCGGCCAGCATTTTCAATAGCTGTATTAATATCTGCCAAAGGCTTCCCTATTCTTGAAATTCCTTTTTCTATTAATAACGAAGCTGGTGAATTAACTTGAATACAAAGAACTTTTGCTGCTTCTAACTTCCCATGAGAAACGTGATCTCTAATTTGATTCATAAAATTACTGTCAGTTTTAGAGGCTGCTTTTATGGCGAAAAATCGTTCAAAATAAATATACAACGCAACTGCTAATAAAACGACCAATAACGCAATAATAATTTGCCCTCCCAAACCGCCATCCATAACTAATTTATAGATAGAAAGTGTTTTTTCTTCAGATAGTGTTTCGTTTAAAACTTCTGATGAATCTTGTAAAATAAGTAATGCCATAAATTAAATTTTATTTTTCTTAAACGAAATTAGACTCTGAAAATTGTTTAGAATTTTAGATATAAAAAAACCCGAGAAATTTCTCGGGTTAAATTTATATTTTATAAGATAGCCCTCATTCCCATAAAGGCAAGTGAGCCTACAATAAAGCCAACTGCCGCTAACCAAGCTATTTTTTTGAAGTACCAGAAAAAATCAATTTTTTCCATCCCCATTGCTACAACACCTGCTGCAGAACCAATAATTAGCATACTACCCCCGGTACCAGCTGAAAAAGCAACAAAATGCCATAAATGACTATCTGTAGGCTCTTGAAACATTCCCATACTCGCTGCAACTAATGGTACATTATCCACAACTGCAGAACCTACACCTAAAAGCATTACAACAATATCCGTATTTGGAATGATAGTTTTTAAAGATTCAGCACCTAAAAATAATAATCCTAACGACTCTAATGCTGCTACTGCCATTAAAATTCCGAAGAAGAATAATACACTTGGCATTTCTATTCTTGATAAAGATTTATGAATTGGACTATGAAAACCAACTACATCATCTCCTTCGTTTTCTAATATATTTGAAATGCTAAACTGTAATCTACTATATATTTCGGCAAAAATACCTACTATCGATAATGATAACATCATACCTACATAAGGTGGTAAATGTGTAACTGTTTTAAATATTGGAACAAACATAATAGCTCCTAACCCTATATACAACATTGTAGGACCGTACTTGTTTTTTGAATTTTCACTTTCTGCTATTACCCCCTCTATATCTCCTTTAAATGGCTTCATATATGAAGCTATCAATGTTGGTACTATCATACATAGTAAAGACGGTATAATTAAATATTCTATTAATTTTATTGTTGTTACTTTTTTACCAATCCAAAGCATAGTGGTTGTAACATCTCCAATTGGCGACCAAGCTCCACCTGCATTAGCAGCTATAATTATTAAACCTGCAAACCACAAACGCGTATTTTTGTCATTAATAATTTTTTGAAGAATCGTAATTAATACAATAGTAGCTGTTAAATTATCAATAATTGCAGAAAGGATAAATGCTAAAAACGCAAAAATCCATAGTAACTTTCTCTTATTTTTAGTTTTGATATAATTTTTGAAGGTTGCAAAACCATCAAAATAATCTATAATTTCAACAATCGTCATTGCTCCCAATAAGAAAAATAAAATCTCAGCCGTTTTTCCTAAATGGTGTAATAACGTTTCTTCTAACAAATGATGTTTTTCATCTATAGAAAAATTGGAAAACCCTTCTACTAATTTATGCGCTCCAGAATCAAACCAATTTGGAAAAGCTTCTATCCCAAAAGCTACCAATGCCCATAAAATGGCCATCATGGCTAACGCCGGAATTAACTTATCTAATTTTAAATTGTGTTCTAAAGCAATTGCTAAATATCCTATTATGAATATTAGAATAATGAGTGTTTCCATATATTAAAGTTTAAATTAATTGTTTTAATGCTATTTCAAAAGCTGTTTTACTTATGTTTTGCTTACTGTTATTTAAATTATATGTTTTTTCAAGTGCTTTTTTTATTGTGTTAGACGTATCATCAAATATTGATGCATCTTTCATTGGTAATTTTACTTTTGATTCCATTAAATAAGCAAAAACTCTTGCTATTCCACAGTTAGAAATAAAATCAGGTAACAAACTTAACTTTTTATCTGTAAATTCCATAATTGGACCAAAGAAAATTTCTTTATCTGCAAAAGGAACGTTAGCTCCTGGAGAAATTACTTCTAAACCTGCTTCAATCATTTGAGTAACTTGTTCTTTAGTTACAAGCCTTGAAGCTGCTGCCGGAACAAAAATTTCAGCTGGTAACTTCCAAATATTAGCATTCATTTCATCAAATGAAATTAAATTAGCAGCACTTAACTTATTTCCATCTTTTTGTGAAAATAATTCAGTCATTTCCTCCAAGGTAAAGCCATCTTCTTTAATTAATCCTCCAACACTATCAATTATCCCTACTACTTTTGCACCTAATTGAGTTAAATAATACGCTGCTGCAGAACCTACATTCCCAAACCCCTGAACTATAGCCCTCTTACCTTTAATTGAACCACCATAAATAGTGTAATAATGATTTACCGCTTCGGCAACGCCGTATCCTGTTAGCATATCTGCCACTGTGTATTTACGTTCTAAATCTGGTGAGTATTTTTTATCAACTATTACTTTTACAACTCCAAACCTTAATTGCCCAATTCTATTTATTTTTTCTGATTCTGTTGGTTTAAAATGCCCATTAAAGACACCTTCTTGCGGATGCCAAACTCCACAATCTTCTGTCATAGGAATTACATCATTAATTTCATCAACATTTAAATCGCCGCCTGTACCATAATAATGCTTTAATAATGGAGAAACTGCTTTATACCAACGTCTTAAAACACCATTTTTTCTTGGATCACTTGGATCGAAGTTGATACCTGATTTAGCCCCACCAATAGCTGGCCCAGACACTGTAAATTTCACTTCCATAGTTTTAGCCAATGAAAGTACTTCATTCATATCTAACCCTTTACGCATTCTTGTACCACCACCCGCAGCACCACCTCTCAATGAATTTATAACTGTCCAACCTTCAGCTTCCGTTTCTGGGTCTTGCCAATGAAACACAATTTCAGGTTGTTTACTTTCGTATTTTTTTAATAATTCTTTCATTTTTAAATTTTAACTACTATTCCTAAATTTACTATTAATTACCTATTTTCCTCCTAAAATAATTCTCAGTTAGCAAAGTTATAATTGTGTCATAATTCAAGTTTTAAAGTTTATAAATTTTAATATAAAAATATTACCAAATATAGTAAAATCTTATAGTCATTCTATGCTGATTTCATCAAATATCAACAATGAAAACATATTTTAATTTTAAAACACTAAGTTATTTTTGTTACTTAATATTTTACATATTTAATAATAAATAACTTAAAAAAGGCTTATATTTGAAAATTATTGAATTAATACTTAAACCTATTATTAATTATGGATTTTAATTTAACTGAAGAACAAATAATGATTCGTGATGCTGCTCGTGATTTTGCTCAAAATGAGCTTTTACCAGGCGTTATAGATCGTGATGAAAAACAACAATTTCCAGCTGAACAAGTTAAGAAAATGGGAGAGCTAGGTTTTTTAGGAATGATGGTTGATCCAAAATATGGTGGTAGTGGTTTAGATGCTGTATCTTATGTATTAGCAATGGAAGAAATTTCAAAAATTGATGCTTCAGCTTCAGTTGTTATGTCTGTTAATAATTCATTAGTTTGCTGGGGGCTTGAAACATACGGTACTGAAGAACAAAAACAAAAATATCTAGTTCCTCTTGCAAAAGGAGAAATTATTGGTGCATTTTGCTTAAGTGAACCTGAAGCCGGTTCCGATGCAACTTCACAAAAAACAACTGCAATTGATAAAGGAGATCACTATCTAGTAAACGGTACAAAAAACTGGATTACTAATGGTGGAACTGCAAGTGTTTATCTTGTAATTGCACAAACTGATGTAGCTAAAGGGCATAAAGGTATAAATGCCTTAATTATTGAAAAAGGAGCTGAAGGTTTTGTTGTTGGAAATAAAGAAAATAAATTAGGTATTCGTGGTTCTGATACACATTCGCTAATGTTTACGGATGTTAAAGTACCTAAAGAAAATAGAATTGGTGAAGATGGTTTTGGATTTAAATTTGCAATGAAAACATTGGCAGGTGGACGAATTGGAATTGCTTCACAAGCCTTAGGAATTGCATCTGGTGCTTATGAATTAGCCTTACAATATTCTAAAGAGCGTAAAGCTTTTGGTAAAGAAATTAATCAACACCAAGCTATTGCTTTTAAATTAGCCGATATGGCAACCCAAATTGAGGCTGCACGTCATTTATGTAT
>CAYPNJ010000109.1:0-5138 GCA_964412305.1 uncultured Lutibacter sp.
TAATATTAAAAATTACAAATTATGACAATGTTTCAATGGTTTATATTTTTTCTAGTAATTCAAGTAGTTCATTTTATTGGAACTTGGAAACTGTACGTTAAATCAGGTAGAAAATCTTGGGAAGCTATAGTGCCAATATACAATGCAATTGTACTTATGAAAATAATAAACCGACCAACTTGGTGGGTTATTTTGCTATTTATACCAATCATTAATTTATTAATGTTTCCTGTAATTTGGATTGAAACCATTAGAAGCTTCGGTAAAAACTCAACAATTGATTCTTTTTTAGCTGTACTTACATTAGGGTTTTACACCTATTACATTAATTACTTAAGTGATGCCAATTATATTGAAAATCGAGGTTTACAATCTAGAACAGAGTTAGGAGAATGGGTAAGCTCCATCGTATTTGCTATTGTAGCTGCCACATTAGTGCATACTTATATTATGCAGCCATATACCATCCCTACTTCATCTTTAGAGAAATCTTTATTAGTTGGTGATTTTCTATTTGTAAGCAAGTTTCATTATGGTGCAAGAACTCCTATGACTACTGTTGCTGCGCCTATGGTACACGACTCACTTCCTCTTGTAAAAACAAAATCTTACTTAAAAAAACCACAACTTCCATATTTTAGAATTCCTGGTTTTCAAGATATTAAACGAAATGAAATTGTAGTATTTAATTGGCCTACAGATACTGTTCGCTTTTTTAGAGATCAATCAAATATTCATATAGATAAACCTATTGATAAAAAATCTAATTACGTAAAACGTTGTGTTGGTATTCCTGGAGATTCGTTAGAAATTAAAGATGGGTATATTTATATTAATGACGAAAGAACGCAACTACCAGATAGAGCAAAACCACAATATTTTAACACAGTAACTGTTAAAGAAGGTTTCAACCCTAATAGTTTAATTACTAGATATGGTTCAACTGAATTAGGTGGTGGTAATAATGGTATCTATACTGTAAACTTAACCGATGAAAATGCTAAAAAACTAAAAAACAATCCTTATGTTGCAAGTGTTATTAAAGATATTACACCGAAAGGAAATTTCGATGCTAGAATTTTTCCACATAGCAATCAAAATAGTTGGTCTGTAGATAATTACGGTCCAATTTATATTCCTGAAGAAGGAAAAACGGTTGAATTAAACACTGCATCTTTACCTTTTTACAAACGAATTATCAAAGAATACGAAAACAATAATTTAACCATTAACGGTGATGAAATTTTTATCAACGGACAATTAGTAACTACCTATACTTTCAAACAAAATTATTATTGGATGATGGGTGATAACAGGCACAACTCTGAAGATGCACGTTATTGGGGGTATGTTCCTTTTGACCATGTAGTTGGTAAACCCGTATTTATTTGGTTTAGCTGGGATAGCAACCAACAAGGTTTGGGTAACAAAATTAGATGGGAACGTGTATTTACAACCGTACACGGAAGTGGAAAACCAGTTTCTTACTTATATTATTTCCTAGGTGCACTTTTACTTTGGTTTGGTTACAGTTCATATAAAAAACGTAAAAACGAAGAGTCATAAAATCTCTCCCTTTTAATAATGATTTTAGTACATCCAACATATTTTTCACCAATTAGCCAATATGTTGCAATAGCAAAATCAAAAGAACTAATTTTTGAAGTTGAAGATAATTATCAAAAGCAAACGTATAGAAACCGCTGCTATATTTACACTGCTGATGGAAAACATATACTAAATGTTCCTATACAACACAAAAAGGGTCTCAAACAAAAAACCAAAGATGTAAAAATTGATTATAAAGATGATTGGCATAAATTACATCTAAAAACGCTACAAACGGCCTATAGTTCATCACCCTTTTTTGAATTTTACATTGATGATCTAAAACCAATTTTTGAAAAAAGGAATACGTTTTTACTAGATTTAAACTTGAAGTGCTATGAATTTATTATAGGTGCTTTACAATTAGAAATTTCCACTTCAAAAACAATAAAATATAATAGTGAAGTAGCTATTTCAGATGCTAGAAAATTAGCAATTGCTAAATCTAAGGAAGAATTTATTTTCGATAGGTATATCCAGGTTTTTGACCAAAACAAAGGGTTTATTTCAAATTTAAGTATCTTAGATTTACTATTTATGGAAGGTCCAAATACTTTAAATTATTTAGAAAATCAAAAAGTACTATTTTAGCAATGGAGTTTCTTCGATTTATATTGCACTACGGAATGCACTTTTTAGCTCCTGGTATTATAGCCTATTTATTCTTTAAACAAAAATGGAAAAAAGTATGGATTCTGTTTATGTTAACAATGCTTGTTGATTTAGATCACTTAATAGCAAACCCTATTTTTGACGCAACAAGATGCAGTTTAAATTACCATCCGCTTCACTCTTATTATGCAATAGCAATTTATTCCTTATTACTTTTATCACCAAAATCACGTATAATAGCGATTGGACTATTATTTCATATGTTCACTGATTTTGTTGATTGTTTGTGGATAAGTTAATAAAAGGTTATTCTATCCCTTATTCTATATTCCGTATATTTATAATTCTAAACATTCGTTTAGAGAATATAGGAATATATAATTATTACCCAAAGGAGAATAAAAGTTGACTGAAAAGTCAACTTTATTTTTTTAGCGAATTAGTTTTTTGTACTTAATACGTTTTGGTATTAAATCACCCCCAAGTCTCATCTTCTTATTTTCTTCATAATCAGAAAAAGAACCTTCAAAGAAATACACTTCTGAATTACCTTCAAAAGCTAAAATATGTGTACATACTCTATCTAAAAACCAACGGTCGTGGCTAATCACCACTGCACAACCTGCAAAATTCTCTAAACCTTCTTCTAAAGCACGTAAAGTATTCACATCTAAATCGTTCGTTGGCTCATCTAATAGCAATACATTCCCTTCTTCACGAAGTGTCATCGCCAAATGTAAACGGTTTCTTTCACCACCAGAAAGCGCACTTACTTTTTTGTTTTGTTCACTTCCAGAAAAATTAAATCGACTTAAATAAGCTCTTGAATTTACTTGCTTACCACCCATTAAAATTAACTCTTGTTCATCAGCAAAATTTTGCCAAATAGTTTTTTCAATGTCAATATTAGAGTGACTTTGGTCTACGTAAGCAATTTTTGCAGATTCACCTACTTTGAATTCTCCTTTATCCGAAGTTTCTTCACCCATTATCATCCTGAAAATTGTGGTTTTACCTGCTCCATTCGGACCAACAATACCAACTATTCCAGCTTGTGGTAAGTTGAAATTTAAATTTTCATACAATAATTTATCACCAAATGCTTTTGATACACCAGTTGCTTCAATTACATTAGTTCCTAAACGAGGACCATTCGGGATGTAAATCTCTAATTTTTCATCCAGTTTATTTTGATCTTGATTCATTAACTTGTCATAATTCGCCAAACGCGCTTTAGACTTTGCATGACGCCCCTTTGGTGCCATTCTCACCCATTCCAGCTCACGCTCTAATGTTTTCTGACGTTTAGATGCTGTTTTTGATTCCTGATCCAATCGTTTTGATTTTTGATCTAACCAAGATGAGTAATTTCCTTTCCAAGGAATACCTTCACCCCTATCCAATTCTAAAATCCAACCTGCTACATTATCTAAAAAGTATCTATCGTGAGTAACCGCTATCACTGTCCCTTTATATTGTTGTAAATGATGTTCTAACCAATGTACAGATTCTGCATCTAAATGATTCGTTGGCTCATCTAATAATAACACATCAGGCTCTTGTAATAACAATCTACACAATGCAACTCTTCTTCGCTCACCACCTGAAAGGTTTTTTATAGGCGTATCACCTTCTGGTGTACGTAACGCATCCATTGCGATTTCAAGCTTTGTATCTAATTCCCAAGCATTTGAAGCATCAATTTTATCTTGAAGCACAGATTGTTGTGCCATTAATTTATCCATTTTATCTGCATCAGAATACACTTCTTCTAAGCCAAACATATCGTTTATCTTATTGTATTCATCTAAAATAGCTACAGTTTCTGCAACACCTTCTTTTACAATATCTAAAACTGTTTTAGTATCATCTAGCTGAGGTTCTTGTGATAAAAACCCAACAGAATATCCTGGAGCAAAAATAACATCACCTTGATAACTTTTTTCAAGTCCTGCAATAATTTTAAGCAACGTTGATTTACCTGAACCATTTAAACCTAAAATTCCAATTTTAGCACCATAAAAAAAGCTTAAATAAATATTTTTTAAAATTGGTTTGTTTGCGCCTTGGTAAGTTTTACTCACACCTGACATTGAAAAAATAACTTTCTTATCGTCTGACATAATTTAGTTGTACTAAAATTTAATTATTAATTTTATAATAGAAAGCATTTATTATACACGTCCTTTTAAGGCATTAAAAACCCACGCTATTGCAAAAAACCCAACACCTACAGATGCAAATCCCCAACCTGCAACTTGGTTGTACCTAAAAGCACCTAAAGCAATAAGTCCTAATCCAACTATTATCATTATGGCTGTTGCCCAAGCTAAAACAGTATTTTTATTCATTTTATTTTGTGTGTTTTTGTTAATTATCTTAAAAAGAAATAAGTAGTTCGCAAATATCGTAAATTTATACTAAAAACCATAAAAAACGCACCCTTAAAGGATGCTGAATTATTTTAAAATTTGAATGCTCGTTTTATAACTCCATTGGCACTTCTATTAAAAGTACTTCTGAAATAGTTTTAGCCTTTAAATTTATCTTTTTTGTATCTGAAATTTCAATAGTATCTCGTTTCATTAACAATTCATTTTCTACTTCAATTTCGCCACTTATTTGCATTATATACAGTCCATGATTTTCAGATTTTAATGTATATCTAAATTCTGAATCTTTTTCTAAATCTATTCTTGAAATTTGAGCATCTTGGTAAATTTTTAAACTCCCTTCAAATTCTTCATCAATTGAAGAAACCAACACTTGTAATTCGTTTTTTCTTTCTAATGAATTAAATTCTTTTTGATCATATCTTGGAGTTACATGTTGTTTATTAGGAAGAATCCATATTTGAAATAAATTAATTGAGGTCAGTAGTTATGAGCATATAATTTTGGTTTGATAAATTTTATCTG
>CAYPNJ010000110.1:0-5126 GCA_964412305.1 uncultured Lutibacter sp.
TTTTTGTGGTACCTCCAGGAATCGAACCAGGGACACAAGGATTTTCAGTCCTTTGCTCTACCAACTGAGCTAAGGTACCATTGCCTTAGCGGATGCAAATATAAATGTATTTTTTTTACCTGACAAAACAATTTTTAAAAAATGTGTTGTATTTTTGAACTCCTTAATAAATATAGATGAACTTAATAATAGACGTTGGTAATACAAGAATTAAATTAGCAGTTTTTAAAAACAGTGAAATAATTCATAATGAAAGCATTACCAAAGAAAAAATAAAAATAAGTGTCTTTGAACTTGTAGAAAAGTTTAAGTGTAGAAACGCAATAATTTCTTCTGTAGGAGGGGTGAAAAATTCTGAAATAAGTGAAATTCGTACTAAAATAAACTTATTGCAGTTGGATTTCGAAACAAAAGTTCCCTTTATTAACAAATATTCAACTCCACAAACACTGGGTGTTGATAGAATTGCACTTGTTGCTTCAGCTATTTCAAATTATCCAAATAAAAATGTACTTATAGTTGATGCTGGCACATGTATAACGTATGATTTTATAGATTGTAATGGCGGGTATTTAGGTGGTGCTATATCTCCAGGGTTAGGATTGAGATATAAATCATTGAATGAATTTACAAATAAATTACCATTATTAAACCCAACATATGTTAGTCAAGAAATTGGTGATTCAACAGAGTCATGTATTCATTTAGGTGTAATCGGAGGGGTTATAAACGAAATTGATAGTTTTGTAAATCAGTATAGAAAAAAAAATAAAGATTTAACAGTAGTTTTAACAGGAGGAGATACAAATTTCTTGGCAAATAGATTAAAAAATGGCATATTTGCCAATCCGAATTTTTTAATGGAAGGATTAAATACAATTTTGACCTATAATTTATAATAATGATAAGAAAAATAATAGTAGTATTTATAATGCTATTTGTATCGGTTGGTAGTTTTGCTCAAAAGAACAATACTTCAGCTTATTCTTTTTTTGGTATTGGAGATAAAAACAATGTAAATACTGTCGAACAGCTTAGTATGGGAGGGGTTGGTGTAGCATTTAATGATTCATATCACTTAAATTTTTCTAATCCAGCTTCTGCAGCTTCTTTGTCATTTACTACTTATTCAATTGCTATTGAAAATAGAAATATTAATGCGCAGGATATTAACGACAAGCAAAGTGCAGCGTCAACTTATCTTTCATACCTTGCTTTAGGAATTCCTATGGGAGAAAAGGCAGGTTTTACTTTTGGGTTATTGCCTAATTCTTCAGTAGGTTATTCGCTTGTTACAAATGTTTTCGATAGTGAAGATGTTTTAACCGAAGCAACAAGATATGAGGGTGAAGGAGGTACAAATAAAGTATTTTTGAACTTTGGTTACAAACCGTTTAAAGGACTTAGTGTAGGTTTGCAAGGAAATTACGTTTTTGGTAAAATTGAAAATAGTATTATAAATCAAACTGCAGAAGCTCCATTAGCTACTAAATATGAAACAGTTTCTAATGTAAAAGGATTTGCTTTAAACGTAGGTTTTCAATATGAAACAGACCTGAGTGAAAAGATAGATTTAAGTTTAGGAGCAAGTTTTGAGTTAGGTAATACGATTGAAGCAGAAGGAGAAGAGTATTTATACTCTGTAGCCTTAAGCACTTTTGAGTCACCAAGAGATACGATTTTAGATGCAAAAAGTTCAGGTGAATTTAAATCGCCATTAAAAACAACCTTAGGTGCTGGAGTCGGTCAAAAAAATAAATGGTTTGCAGGAGTAGATTATAGTTTTCAAAATGCAGTAGAATTGAAAGGGAATGTTTTTAATAGTTATTCTAAAATAGCATATGATAACTATAGTAAAATAGCAATTGGGGGATTTTATACTCCTAAATTTAATTCAATTTCAAGTTACTGGGATAGAGTCACTTATAGAGCGGGATTGAAATTTGAAAAAACAGGTTTATTAGTTGATCCTTTAGGGAATGGAGCTGGTTTTACCGCAATAGATGATTTTGGCATATCTTTTGGAGTAGGATTACCATTGAGTCAACAATTATCAAATATAAACTTAGGGTTTGAGTTTGGTAAAAGAGGAACAACCAATAATGGTTTAGTGCAAGAAAACTATTTTAATTTTAGATTAAGTCTTTCATTAAACGATAAATGGTTCAAAAAATTAGAAATATTTTAATTAAAAGAATACGATGATGAGAAAATCAAAACAAATTTTAGTTTTATTATTTATTATGATATCTGCACCAGTTGTTTTTTCACAAGCTGCTGACTGTAATATTAAATATAACTTATTTAAAGGAGATTATAAAGCAAAAAAATATGATACTGCTTTTGAAAACTGGATGTGGTGTATGGATAATTGTCCAACGCTTTCAGTAAATATTTACAAATATGGTATTAAAATAGCTGAGCATAAATTAGAAACTGCTACTGTTGGACAAAAAGCATCTGCTGTTAAACTAGTTATGAGAGTTTATAACCAAAGGCTAGAACATAAGTTTAAAAATGACAACCCAGCTAAAGTATATGATAAGATAGCTACTTTTAAGGCTTCTCAAGGGGCTTCAGAAGAGGAAGTATATAGGTTGATTGAAAAGACATTTAAAATGGACCCAACCTCTGTGTCACCTAAAAATATGTATAAGTATTTTGATGTGATTTTGAATAAAAATAAAGTTACGAACCCTCAAGTTGTTTTTGACACATATGATGAAGTAGGTGAGGGAGTTGAATTAAAGAGACAAGCATATTCTAAAAAAATTGATGCAATAAACGCAAAAGATTCACTTTCGTTAAGTGCTAAGGATAAAAGAAATAGAAAAATTTATCAACAAATTTTAACCAATTTAACAATTGTTGAAACAGGTTTAGATGCAAAATTAACAGAGATTTCTACATGCGAGAATTTAATTCCTTTGTATAAAAAGTATTTTGATGAAAAGCAGAATGATGGTGTTTGGTTAAAAAGAGCAGTATCAAGAATGTATAATAAAGAATGTACAGATGATCCTTTTTATGATACTTTAGTTGAAGCATATGTAAAAGCTGACCCTTCACCAAATGCATCAGTATTCTATGCCGGTATTTTAATGAAGAACGGTGAAACAAACAAAGCAATGGATTACTTTAAGCAAGCTGTTGACCAAGAACAAAATTCTTATAAAAAAGCAGGTTATTTATTAAAAATATCTCAAATTTTAAGTAAAAAAGGAAGAAAAAGTGAAGCAAGATCATATGCGTATAAAGCATTAGAAAATGCCCCTACAATGGGTAAAGCATATTTGTTAATTGCTGGAATGTATGCTTCAAGCGCTAACTCTTGCGGAACTGATGTGGTTTCTAAAAGAATGGTGTATGTAGCAGCTTTAAATAAAGCACTTAAAGCAAAATCAATTGATCCAAGTATTAGCCGTTTAGCAAATAAATATATAAGATCGTATTCTAATAACTTACCATCTAAAAAAGATTTATTTGTTGCAGGTATAGAAGCAGGTACATCTCATAGAGTTGGGTGTTGGATTGGAGAAACTGTTAGAGTTAGATCAAAAGATTAGATTTAAAATATATAATTGATATATTTGTTGAATGACAAAATCAGTTGTAAATACAATTAAAAGCATTGCCATTGTTTTAACAGTGGCAATGTTTTTTTCATGTACAAATGACGCCAAAGAAGTTAGAGATTTTTTAGCCGACAAAAATTTACCAATTGGTGTAGCGTATAATATAAATCATAAACATACAGATTCAGGAAGGATTAATGTAAAAATGAAAGCCCCTGTAATGTTAGATTTTAATAATAGAGACAAGCACCCATATTCTGAGTTTCCTGAAGGTATAAAAATTACTTCCATAGAAAAAAATGGAGATTCAATAACTATTGAGGGAGGCTACGCTAAAAGTTATAAAAAAACCCAAATTTCAGAAATAAAATATAATGTTGTTATTTATAATTATGCTCAAAAACATAAATTAGTTACAAGTCAGGTTTTTTGGGATCAAAAGGCGCAATATTATTTTACTGAAAAAAAGTTTGTGTTTTATACATTAACAGATACAATTAGAGGTACAGGTTTTGAAGCATCAGAAGATTTAAATAATTGGTGGGTTAAAAATCAAACAGGAGTTATTAATATTAAAGAGTAAGCAATGCAAAAAATTTGGAAAATATTTGAATATGGTTATTTAATTATAGCAATTGTATTTATTGTTGAAGCAGTAATTAATTGGACTGGTGGAACTAAGGAGAAAGCTTATATGTTTTTAGGATTTTCTGTACTAGCTATTTTCATGTACTTTTTTAGAAAGAGATATAGAAAGCGTTTTGAGAATAGAAACAACTAATTAATGGAATTTCAAATTGCTGTTATATTAATTTCAATTTTACTCTCTGCTTTTTTTTCTGGGATGGAAATTGCATATGTTTCAGCAAATAAATTTCAAGTTGAACTAGAGAAAAAGAAAGAAGGGTTTATCTCTAAAATACTAAGTAAATTAACTTCAAAATCCTCAAAATTTATTACCACAATGTTAGTTGGTAATAATATTGCATTAGTGATTTACAGTTTTTTTATGGGTGAACTTATCGTTAGTTTTTTACCTGTTGATGCTATAAATGAGTTTACAATTTTATTAATTCAAACGGTAATTTCAACATTAATAATTTTAATTACTGCTGAATTTTTACCGAAAGCTATATTTCGAATTTATGCCAACGAAGCACTTTGGATTTTTGCACCATTGGCATATTTTTTTTATATCATTTTTCATTTTATTTCAGACTTTATTACGTTAATTTCAGATTTTTTCTTGAAATTATTTTTTAACTCTTCAAAAATCATTCAACAAACCGAGTTTAGTAAAGAAGAGTTAGGAAATTATATTACCAAACAGTTAGAAAATGCAAAAGATAGCGAGGAGGTAGATTCTGAGATTCAAATTTTTCAAAATGCATTAGAGTTTGACACAGTAAAAGCACGTGAAATTATGATTCCACGTACTGAAATTGTTGCGGTTGATATTAACGAAAGTATTGAAAAATTAAAAAATATATTTATTGAAACAGGGTATTCTAAAATTTTAGTTTATAAAGATTCTTTAGATGATGTTTTAGG
>CAYPNJ010000111.1:0-4959 GCA_964412305.1 uncultured Lutibacter sp.
CAAGAACAAGTTGATGTTCAATGGGAAAGATTAGAACTTTATAAAAATTTATAAATTTCAATAATTTAGAAGTGCCAAGTGTAATATACTTGGCACTTTTTTTGTACCTTTAAGTTGCATAGTAATATAGTTTTATTACTAAAAAAAATAAACAAATGAAACCAAGATCAGATGCTTTTTTAAATGAAGCAACAAAAAGACTTAAAATTGCAAAAGAAGAAATGTTTAAACCTGCCGAAGATATTGTTAGTTATTCGGTGTGTAAAAATTCACAATTTGCTATTGAAAATTATTTGAAAGGTTATTTGACTGAAAAGGATGTTAAATTAACACCAAACGAAACAATTGAGTCTTTATACAATAAGTGTATTGTAATTGATAAAAATTTTAAAGCTATAGAAATGGGTGCCATTGGTTGTAAAAACCATACAATCGACTCTCGTTATTGTTCTGAAGTAAATTCAGTAAGTGCTTGTTTTGATACTGCTGATAACATTGATACCTATTTAAAAAAAAATAATATCGTATAAATCACCATTTTTTTAAGTTTGAGAACAAAAAAACTTGCTGTACATTTGTGTAAATTATTTTTGTAATGAATTATATTTTATTTGATGGTACAGTTCGTAATACACTGTTACCATTTACATATACAAAACCTGTTGCAGACTTACGAATTGGTATACTTACCATTCGTGAAAAATGGGAAAAACAGTTAGGTTTTACTACAACAACTTTAACCGAAGAGTATTTGGAGGAAAAATACCCTATGGTTGAAATAGAGCAAAACATTATGATTAACGCTTCATTTTTACCCACAAAGGCATTAGTTGAACAAGTAAAATCTTTGAAAGAAAATCAAGCTATTTTTAAAAATGATGAAGTCATCGCTTTTTTTACTACCGAATCTCAGGAAGAAGTAAATTTTGATGACTATGAGCAAAATGAATTTGATTTTGATTTACTTCAAATTAAAAACACTTGGGATATTTTTTCCTTAAACGACCAAGCAATAAGTGATGATTTTGAATTAATTACTGAAGGTAGAAAATCTCAACCTATTCCTGAAGGTGTTCAATGTTTAAATAAAGAGAATATATTTATTGAAAAAGGTGCTCAAATCCTTTTTGCGACATTAAATGCTAATGAAGGCCCAATTTATATTGGCAGAGATACTCTTATTATGGAAGGAAGTTTAATTAGAGGGCCATTTGCTATGGGAGAGCATTCAGTAGTGAAAATGGGTTCGAAAGTATATGGAGCAACAACTTTAGGGCCAAAATGTAAAATTGGAGGAGAAGTAAATAATGTTGTTTTATTTGGTAATTCTAGCAAAGGTCATGAAGGTTATTTGGGAAATTCAGTAATTGGAGAATGGTGTAATATTGGTGCAGATACAAATAATTCAAATTTAAAAAATAATTATGCTGAGGTTAAATTATGGAGTTATGAAACTGGAAGGTTTGTTAAAACTGGTTTACAATTTTGTGGTTTAATAATGGGAGATCATTCTAAAAGTGCTATTAATACGATGTTTAACACAGGAACTGTAGTTGGCGTTAGCTCAAATATCTACGGCAGCAATTTCCCTCGAAATTTTATTCCGTCTTTTAGTTGGGGTGGTGCAGCAGGGTTTTCTACTTACCAAATAAATAAAGCTAAGGAAACTGCAAACTTAGTAATGAAGCGTAAAAATGAGCTGTTTGATGAAAAAGAGCAAAGAATTTTAGAACATGTTTTTGAAATTACTAAAAAATATAGAATAGTTTAAAAATTAACCTTTCTTTTTAATTGTTCCAGATCCAACTGAAGATGTTTTTTCTATGCTTGGGTTTCCTGAATAATGAATATCTCCTGATCCTGCAGTTTTGGCATGAATTTCATCTATAACATGAATAGTTACATTACCTGACCCAGCAATTTTTACTGTTGCTACCTTAGATTTTAAACCATACCCGTTAATATTTCCTGACCCAGCAATACTACAAGTAAGTTCGTTTGAATCACCTTTTAAAGTCATATCACCGGAGCCAGCGATAGATGCAATTAAGTTTTTTGTTGAAACGGTTAAATTAAAACCTCCAGAGCCTGCTAAACTTAATTTTAAGTCAGCTGAATCTATTACATCATCTGAATAAATAGCACCTGAACCAGCACCTGAAACTGCTGAAATACCTTTAAAAGGAACTGTAATTACTATTGTTTTGCTACTTCTAATATTAAAACCTTTTTTAGTTTTAATTTTTAATTTACCATTTTTTACTTCGGTAATAATATACTCCATTAAATTTTTATCTGCCTTAACAGTAATTGCACCTTCTTTTCCTTTAAATAATTTCACATTAAAAGACCCTGCAACTCCAATTTTATCATAATCTGCAACTGTTCTTGTTTCAGTTTTGATGTCTCCATTCCCTTTAATTTTTTTTGTAAATACTTGTGCATTTAAACTTGTAGTTATTATAAATAATGCTAAAATACTTGTAAATGTTTTCATAATTTTTTAATTAGTTTTTAGTAAATGAAACGCTTCCGTAGCTAGATTTTAAAGTAATATTGTTGGTTGAATTTGATGAATTATAAAATCCTTCGTAATATTTTGAAGTTGTTTTTTTAATTTCTTTATTGAATGTAAATCCATTAGTATATTTGAAATTAGTATAATTTAAGGAAGCAGCTATGTTAAATGCGGTATTTGAATTAACGCCTAATTTTAGTTGAGTGTAAGATGATTTTATATCTAAAGATTTAAAATTAGCGCCTAATTGCTTGATTTTTATAGTGCCATAATCAGATTTTAAAATAGCTTCTCCATGTAATTTACCTACAGTTGTGTGCATATAATCACTATTTCCAGTTAAATTTCCACAATCTTCAATTTTTAAATCACCATAATCACAGTTGTAATCTAAGCTTTCAAGTTTTCCAAAAGAGATATGTGAATAATCTGCATTTAAGTTTGTTTTCCCAGCTTCTTCAATATGAAGTGTAGAGTAATCGGCATTAATAGCACCATCTTTCATAAACTCAATAGTTGATTTATTGGTGTAATCAATATTAATTGAATTATTGGTGTTTAATAATTCGCCAATTGTTAGTTTACCATAGTCACAATTAATTTTAGAAGTCCCTTCAAGTTTGTCTAAACTAATTGCTCCATAGTCATTATTTAAATCAACATTGTTGGTAACAGGTATTTTAATTGTGTAGTTAATTTGTATGCTTACATTATTTTTCTTACCCCATAAATTCCACGAACTTGAATTTTTTTCAATCATAGTTTTAGCAGATACATTACTTGAATTGGCATCAAATTTCACATCAATCTGCTCTAAACGTTTTTTTATTTTTTCTTCATCGTTCCCACTTGCTGTAATGGTTATATCAATTACAATGGTGTTTTTATTCCAAGTAGCAATAGCAATATTTCCATATTTATTGTTTACAGATAGAGTTGCATTTTTATCAACTTTAAACTCTTTATTAATTGTTTTTGACTTGGTGTATTTCCCTTCTTTATTTGTAGCTGAAATTATTACCGGAATAAAGAAAAGTATGAGAATTATTTTATACAAATTTTTCATTGTTTTGTGTTTTTAATTGTTTAATGGTATTAATTTGAATTAACAAACCTTGTAATACATCAATACGTTGTTGAAAATTTGAAATCATTGCGTAAATAATTCGTTTATCTTCAGTACTTTCTTTGAGCTCTAAAGTAAGTACATTGTATTGTGTTTCTAATTTATTTAATTGGTTAAGAGCATCTTTAATTAGTTGCTCTGTATCACTATTTCTTTCACCTTCTATAGTTTGAAGTTCATGTTCTATAGTTACTAAAAAGTAACTTTGGGTTTCTTCCATTTCTGAAGAAATACTTGCTAATTCCATTCCTGAAGTTGAAAATGAACTACCTAACCAAACTCCAAAAAGTAATACAAATGAAGCAGTAATTGCTATATAAGCTACAGGGTTTGTACGTTTTTTAAGAGTAGAAATGGTGTTTAATTTTGCTTCAAACCTATTGAAATGACCAATAGTAGGTTCTTCTAAATCAAACTGATTTTCTAACTCTTTAAATGTATGTTCTAAATTATCTTTCATTTTATTGAGATAAAAGTTGTCTTAATTTATTTTTTGCTCTAGATACAGTTGTTCTACTATTTTCGTAACTAATATCCATTATTTGAGCTATTTCTTCATAATCATAGCCTTCAATTAAATTTAGGGTTAGTGCTATTTTATAATTATTTTTTAACAGCGCTACTTTGTTTAAAATGTCGCTTGCTTTTAAAAAGCTATAATCTTGTTTTTCTTCATTTGTTTCTTTTAGATCAACTTTTTCAAGCGGTACAGTATTTAATCTATTATTCTTTTTTAAAGCTGTTAAACTGTTATTAATTACAATTCGTTTTAGCCAAGCTCCAAAGGTAACTTCACCTTTAAAAGTGCTCAATTTTGTAAATGCAATCAGAAACGATTCCTGCATCATATCTTCAGCATCAAAGCTGTTGTTTAAAATTCTAAGCGCGGTATTATACATTGCTCTATAATAGCGTTTATAAATTTCTAATTGAGCACTTTGCTCACCACTTTTACATCTCTGTAAAAGTTGATCAATATGTTTATTTGTATGTTGCAATGAATCGTTTCTATTAAAAAGACATAACTATTTATAAACTGTTACAGTTTTATATAAATTTACTAAAAAAAATATTATTATGGATTCACTTATTTGGCATAACAATTGAAATTTAGTAGTTGAGAATATAATTGTTTGAAGTATAAACTATTGATAATCAGAAAAATAAATTAATTTTGTCATTACTAATTTCTTTATTTAAGAAATTAGTAATGACAAAATGACCCAATAAAGACTATGAGTAAATCAAAATTTTTAAATATAGACAATATGTCATTACAGCATATTTTAGACGAAGATGCTGATTTAATACCTTT
>CAYPNJ010000112.1:0-4835 GCA_964412305.1 uncultured Lutibacter sp.
TAATTCTTGCTTTTGTTAAATCATATGGACTCATTTCTAACTTCACTTTATCACCTGGTAATAATTTAATATAATGCATACGCATTTTACCTGAGATGTGTGCTGTTACTACATGTCCATTCTCCAACTCTACACGAAACATTGCATTAGACAATGCCTCTGTAATTGTCCCGTCTTGTTGTATTGCTGGTTGTTTTGCCATATTATGCTATTGATTTTCTTTTAGTTCCTTTTTTCATTAAACCATCATAATGACGATTTAATAAATGAGAGTTAATTTGTTGAATGGTATCTATTGCAACACCAACCATAATTAACAATGATGTACCTCCGTAAAATAATGCCCAAGATTGTGTCAATCCAAATTTAACAACTATCGCTGGTAAAATTGCTACAATTGCTAAAAATAAAGATCCTGGGAATGTAATTAAAGATAATACTCTATCTAACATATCACCTGTATCTTTTCCGGGTCTAATTCCTGGAATAAATCCACCACTTCTTTTTAAATCATCTGCCATTTTATTGGTAGGAATTGTAATTGCAGTATAAAAATAACTAAATATTATAATTAAAAATGCAAATAACAAGTTATACCATAACCCAAACATATCAGAAAATTGAATTCCAATAGATTTTACAGTTTCATTATCAGATCCTGCTAATAGGGCAGGTGCAAACATAATTGCCTGAGCAAATATAATAGGCATTACTCCTGATGAGTTTAACTTTAATGGAATGTAATCTCTTGCTCCACCAGCAACATTTTTAATGTTTCCTGCTACTGTTTTTCTAGCATACTGAACAGCAATTCTACGAACCGCAGTTACTAAGTATACACAAACAGCTATTACTAAGAACCAAACAATTACTTCAATTAAAATCATTATCAATCCACCATTTGAAGCTGTAACTTTAGAAACTACTTCTTGAATAAATGATGAAGGGAAACGAGCAATAATACCAATCATAATTAATAATGAAATACCATTACCAATTCCTTTATCAGTAATTTTTTCTCCCAACCACATTGCGAATACTGTTCCGGATGTTAATATCACCATAGATGATAGCCAAAACATACTTCCACTAATATAGAAAGCTTCAGAAGGAATTAATTGATAAATATTAGTAATATACGCAGGTCCTTGAACCATAGTAATTGCAATTGTTAACCAACGTGTAATTTGATTTATTTTTTTTCTTCCACTTTCACCATCTTTTTGTAGTTTTTGCAAATAAGGAACCGCAATTCCCATTAACTGTACAACAATAGATGCTGAGATATAAGGCATAATACCTAATGCAACAATAGAGGCTTGTGCAAACGCACCTCCTGTAAACATATCTAGTAATCCTAAAATTCCACCACCACTTGTTTGACTTTTAAGTGCTGCTTGTGCAACAGTAATATCAATCCCTGGAAGTGGTACTTGAGCAGCTAAGCGATAAATTGCCATAAATCCAAGTGTTAATAGAATCTTATTTCTAAGTTCTTCTATGCTCCAAATGTCTTTAATGGTTTGAATTATTTTTTTCATCTATAGATAATTATTATACTGCTTCTGCTGTTCCTCCAGCTTTTTCAATAGCCGCTTTTGCTGTTGCAGTAAATTTATGAACTGTTACATTTAATTTAGCTTTTAACTCTCCATTCCCTAATATTTTAACTAGGTCATTTTTACGAGCTAAACGATTTTCAACTAAAATCTCTAATGTTACTGTATCAGTAATTTTTTTATTATCAACTAATTCTTGAAGTTTATGTAAGTTTACACCAACATAATCTTTACGGTTAATGTTTGTAAAACCAAACTTAGGAACACGTCTTTGTAAAGGCATTTGCCCTCCTTCAAAACCAACTTTTCTAGAATATCCTGAACGAGATTTAGCTCCTTTATGACCTCTTGCAGCTGTACCTCCTTTACCTGATCCTTGTCCTCTTCCTAGGCGTTTACCTTGTGTTTTAACCGATCCCTTAGCAGGTTGTAAGTTATTTAATGTCATCTCTTTATAAAATGTTATTTAATTTCTTCAACAGAAACTAAGTGTTTAACAGTATTTACCATTCCTAATATTGCAGGAGTAGCATCATGTTCAACAACTTGATTAATCTTTTGTAAACCAAGAGCCTCTAAAGTTCTTTTCTGATTTTGAGGACGTCTAATTTTACTTCGTACTTGTGTTACTTTTATTTTTGCCATCGTAGTCCCTTTTTATCCGTTAAATACTTTATTTAGAGAAATCCCTCTTTCTTTAGCAATCATACTAGCACTACGTAATTGTAATAATGCATCAAATGTTGCTTTTACAACATTGTGTGGGTTCGATGAACCTTGAGATTTAGATAATACATCATGTACACCTACTGACTCAAGTACGGCACGTACTGCACCCCCTGCAATTACTCCGGTACCATGTGAAGCTGGTTTTAAAAACACTCTTGCTCCTCCATATTTACCTTTTTGTTCGTGTGGTAAAGTTTGCTTAATAATTGGAATTCTAACCAAATTTTTCTTTGCATCTTCAATTGCTTTTGCAATAGCTGATGCTACATCTTTAGATTTTCCTAATCCTTGTCCAACAACTCCATTTCCGTCTCCAACTACAACAATAGCTGAAAAACCAAATGCTCTACCCCCTTTTGTTACCTTAGTAACTCTTTGTACACCAACTAAATGATCTTGTAGTTCTAACCCGCTAGGTTTAACTCTTTCTACGTTTTTGTATTTGTGATACATAATATATTAAAATTTTAAACCTGCTTCTCTCGCAGCGTCTGCTAGAGCTTTAACTCTACCGTGATACAAAAATCCATTTCTATCAAAAGCAACTGTTTCAATACCAGCACTTTTTGCTTTTTCAGCGATACCTTTACCTACTGATTTTGCAATGTCTAATTTTGATCCTGCTGTTTCTATTTCTTTATTTCTAGATGAAACTGATACTAAAGTAGCACCTGAATTGTCATCTACTAATTGAGCATAAATTTCTTTGTTGCTTCTAAATACCGATAATCTCGGTTTAGTAGCTGTACCAAAAATAACTTTTCTGATTCTATGCTTAATTCTTTGCCTTCTTTGAAGCTTTGATAATGCCATAATACTATAACTTATTATGCAGATTTACCTGCTTTTCTTCTTAATATTTCTCCTACAAATTTAACTCCTTTTCCTTTGTATGGTTCTGGCGGACGGAAAGAACGAATCTTCGCCGCTACTGCACCTACAAGTTGTTTGTCAAATGAAGTTAATTTTATTCTTGGGTTTTTCCCTTTTTCTGATACAGCTTCAACTTTTACTTCTGGAGCAATATCTAAAACTATATTATGAGAAAATCCTAAAGCTAATTCTAATACTTGACCTTGGTTACTTGCTCTATATCCTACACCAACAAGTTCTAATTCTTTAGACCATCCCTGAGAAACACCAAGAATCATATTATTTAATAAAGCTCTGTATAACCCATGTTTTGCTTTATGGCTTTTACTATCAGACGGACGTTCTAAAACAACTTTTCCTTCTTCAACTTTAACTTTAATATCATCTTTTATTTCCTGAGATAACTCTCCCAATTTTCCCTTTACAGTAACTACATTCCCATTAATTTCGAATGTAACACCTTCTAGTAAAGTAATTGGATTATTTCCTATTCTTGACATCTTTGCTTAATTCTTTATTAATATACGTAACATAATACTTCTCCTCCAACATGCTCTTGAGTAGCTTTTTTCCCAGTCATAACACCATGTGATGTTGAAACTATTGCTATCCCTAATCCGTTTAATACACGAGGCATTTCATTTGCACCAACATATTTACGCACACCAGGTGTACTTACACGTTGTAATTTTTTTATAACTGAAGCTTTTGTAGCTTTATCATATTTTAAAGCTATTTTAATAGTTCCTTGAACACTTTCGTCTTCAAACTTGTAGCTTAATACATAACCTTGATCAAATAAAATCTTAGTTATTTCTTTCTTAACCTTTGAAGCTGGTATTTCAACAACTCTGTGGCCCGCCATAATAGCGTTTCTAACTCTTGTTAGATAATCTGCGATTGGATCTGTAATCATATTTCTAATTTGCGGTTATGGTTTTCAATAATTTATTGAACCTTCAACCAATTAATTTTATTTACCAACTAGCTTTTCTTACTCCTGGTATTAAACCTTGATTTGCCATTTCACGAAATGTTACACGTGAAATACCAAATTGTCTAATATACCCTTTTGGTCTTCCTGTTAATTTACAACGGTTGTGTAAACGCACTGGAGATGCATTTTTTGGTAATTTTTGTAATGCTTCATAATCACCAGCTTCTTTTAAAGCTTTGCGTTTTTCAGCATACTTTGCAACTACCTTTTGTCTTTTAACCTCACGGGCTTTCATTGATTCTTTAGCCATCTTTAATTCTTTTTAAAAGGTAAACCTAATTCAGTTAATAATGATTTTGCTTCTTTATCAGTTTGAGCTGATGTTACAAAAGAAATATCCATACCTCCTATTTTGTTTACTTTATCAATATCAATTTCTGGAAAAATGATTTGTTCAGTAATACCTAGGTTGTAATTTCCTCTACCATCAAAACCATTTGCTTTGATTCCGTTAAAGTCTCTTACACGTGGTAATGATGCTGTAACTAATCTATCTAAAAATTCGTACATTTTTATTCCACGTAAAGTAACTTTTGCACCAATTGCAACTCCTTTACGCAACTTAAAAGCTGCAACATCTTTTTTAGATATTGTTGATATTGCCTTTTGACCAGAAATTGTTGTCAATTCATCAACGGCATAATCAATTAATTTCTTGTCAGCTACCGCAGCACCAA
>CAYPNJ010000113.1:0-4818 GCA_964412305.1 uncultured Lutibacter sp.
TAGAAATTTGACCAGGTGCAATATCAGCAATCATTTTTGGAATAAAGAAAGGGTTGAATCTTGGAGTACCATCACCAGCAGCAAAGTTTAAAACTTCGTTTTGAAACGTTTCTAAACCGCCAATACCTGCGCCCCAAATAACACCAACTCTATCTTTATTAATTTTTTCTAAATTTAATTTCGAATCGTTAATGGCTTCATCAGTAGAAATCATAGCGTACTGAGTGAATTTATCCATTTTACGCGCGTCTTTTCTGTTCAGATAATCTGTAACTTCAAAGTTTTTTAATTCGCAAGCAAAACGAGTTTTGAACTTAGTGGCATCAAAATACGTAATTGGAGCTGCCCCGCTAACTCCGTTAACAAGGCTATTCCAATATTGTTCGATATTATTACCTATTGGTGTTAATGCACCAAGTCCAGTTACAACAACTCGTTTAATTTCCATATAGAATTACTTTTTAGCGTCTTCTATATAGCTAATTGCTTGACCTACAGTACCAATATTCTCTGCTTGATCATCTGGAATTTGAATATCAAATTCTTTTTCGAATTCCATGATTAATTCAACAGTGTCAAGTGAATCTGCTCCTAAATCGTTAGTAAAGCTAGCTTCTATTGTTACTTCATTCTCGTCAACGCCTAATTTATCTACGATAATGGCTTTTACTCTTGATGCAATGTCTGACATAATTCTTTTTATTTTAAATTTAATTACTGCGCAAAAATATAAAACTTTATTGAAATGAAAATCTTTTCCTTCAAAAAGATAATTTTTGATTCTTAAAATTATAGAAAGTTTTTTAAATTAAGCAGTAAAAGTTGTTAATTATTTATTTTATTTGTTGAACAACTGAGATAAAAAGATAGAGATGAAACGTATTGTAATTTTGGCATCGGGTTCAGGTACAAATGCTGAAAATATTATAAAATACTTTAAAGAAAGAAAAAACATTGAAGTTACCCAAGTACTTTCAAATAAGAAGGATGCTAAAGTGTTAGATAGAGCAAAACGTTTAGGGGTAAGTTATGCTACTTTTAACAGAAAAAATTTTTACACAACTTCTGAAGTTTTAAATATATTAGAATTAAAAGCAGATTATATAATCTTAGCTGGATTTTTATGGAAAATACCAGCGAATATTTTAGAAGCTTTTCCAAATAAAATAATAAATATTCATCCTGCATTATTACCAAAGTACGGTGGAAAAGGAATGTATGGAATGCATGTGCATAACGCGGTTGTTGAAAATAAAGAAAAAGAATCGGGTATCACTATTCATTATGTGAATGAAAATTACGATGAAGGTGCTATTATTTTTCAAAAAAGTTTTGAAATTTTAGTTTGTGATACGGCTGAAGATGTTGCTGCTAAAATTCATACGTTGGAACAGGAGAATTTTCATAAGGTTATTGAGAAAGTTATATTAGAAAATGGCTAAGAAGAAGTTTTACGTTATATGGAAAGGTCATAAAGTAGGTGTATTTACCTCTTGGAATGTGTGTAAAAAACACATTGCCGATTTTAAAGGTGTGCAGTATAAATCTTTTGCATCAAAAGAAGCTGCTGAAAATGCTTTTAAAGGTAATTATGAAGATTATGTTGGGAAAGACACCAAGAAAATACAACTTTCTTCGGAAGAGTTAAAGTTGATAGGGAAACCAGTAATACCTTCGTTATCGGTTGATGCAGCTTGTAGTGGGAATCCAGGAAAAATGGAATATAGAGGTGTTGGTACTAAAACAAAAAAACAGTTTTTTATTCAAGGCCCTTTTGAAAAAGGGACTAACAACATAGGAGAGTTTTTAGCATTGGTTCATGGCTTGGGGTTTTTAAAACAGAATAAGAGTGTTTTACCAATTTATTCCGATTCAAAAACTGCTATGAGTTGGGTTAAAAAGAAACAATGTAGAACAAACCTTCAAATTACTTCAGAAAATAAAACGCTATTTGATTTGGTGAAACGTGCTGAAAAATGGCTAAAAGAAAATACGTACACCACTAAAATTTTAAAATGGGAAACAAAAGCTTGGGGTGAAATTCCTGCAGATTTTGGGCGAAAATAAATTTTTAGTTGGTGAATCCTTCTAGATATTTTAAAAAACCTTCAATCTCTTTTGGTAATTTATTGTGATTGAAGTTAAAGATGTAGGAATTTCCTTCAAAATTTAAATTGAAAACCCCTTTTATTGCACTATCAACGGCTAAATCATCTGTTGAGATATTGTTTTTAATTACATTAAAATTTATTTCACGCAATAAGCTGTCAATTTTAGTCAATTGATTCTCACTTAGAACACTTGTTTTAACAATGTTATTCTGGATTATTTCAATTGAGTTATTTCCAAACTGAATTTGATACAAAAACCCTCTAGTTTGCGCTTTGTAGTTAAGTGAAATCACACTTTTTTTTTCTTTACCTTTACAAGAGGAAGTAACAATTAATAGTAGCAAAAATGTAATTTTAAATAGTTTCATTTAAATTTGATTGATAATTTAAAGATATAAAAAAAGGAGCATAAAGCTCCCTTTTTATCTTTTACAAAATGTACTTATTTATGGAGTAACAAAACTTTCTCTAGACCCTCCTGAAGCAAAAATAGCTCTCATTCTATCATTTTGACCATTAGAGAACATATACATACAATCGTCGTAAACATAATCCATATAGTTCATAGTCATATCATTAGATTTGCAATTAACTGTTGGGTAAGATGGGCATCCGTAATTTGGCGCATCAGAACTTGGTGTGTCAGCAACAAAATCGTCTTGACGACATCTACCATCACCCCATATATGACGTAAGTTTAACCAATGGCCAACTTCATGAGTAGCAGTTCTACCATGACCATAAACACCACCAGCAGTATTTTCACCTAAGAAATCGGAACCAATAACAACACCGTCAGTGTCTAAAGACCCACCTGGAAATTGTGCATATCCTAAAATTCCACCACCTATTTCACAAACCCAAATATTTAAGAAATTAGCAGGGTCAGTAGCATCAATACCACCTTGACTAGCTAGTTTCATAGCATCATTAGTTCCCCAAGATGTTTTAGATGAAGATTTTCTATTTATTGCAGCTAACGTGAATGTGATGTCAGCATTGGCTACTAAAGAAGAAAATTCTGAAGGAACACCACTTGTTGCTGGGTTATTATTGTTAAAATCTGCATTTAATATATCTATTTGAGAATTGATATGTACTTGAGTTACTGGGTGAGCAGCATCTTCCAAAACATTAACCACTACAGGAATAGTTACTGTACTTGTATAAGGTGTCGGTGTTGGGTCTTCACCCCCTCCGCTTCCTGGGCCTCCTCCGGGTGTGCCAGCTGGTTTTTTCCCAGCAATAAATGTTCTTGTATGCTTTTCAATAGCAAACATCCGATTTTCTAAACCTGGATTTTCATTTAACTGTCTGTTTAATACTGTCATACTTTGACATTTATCAGCTTTGGCACCTTCAGCAGATTTTCCTGCATCGATGTCAGTGTAGACATAAAAGTCACTCATGCATGTCAATTGTTGAAACTTCTTGATTTGGTACTACTTCGTCAGAATTAGGCTGACAAGCAACAACAGCTAACGCTATTATTGCGAAAGAAAAAATTAGTTTTTTTATTGTAAAATTTGGTTAATAATAGGGACTTATCTTTAAGTAAAGATGGCCGAATATATTAAAAAAAGTTAAAAAACAATAAGATAATAAATTAAATCATTAAAAAATTGTTTATTCCATAATAAAAATAATCATTATAACAGTATTTGATATTTTATTAATTATTTAACATAGCATCATTTTGGCCTTAATTAGGGCGTCATATAATAAATCAATTTCTTCAAATGTATTATAAAAAGAAAAAGATGCTCTAACAGTTCCAGATATTTTATAGAAATCCATAATTGGTTGTGTACAATGGTGGCCTGTTCTAACAGCAATACCTAATTTATCAATAATTACACCAATATCATACGGGTGAATTTCACCAATATTAAATGAAATTACTGCTGTTTTATTTTTTGAAGTACCATAAATTTTTAAGTCTTCAATTTCTAATAATTTTTTGGTTGCGTATGTTAACAATTCTTCTTCATAAGAAGCAATATTATCAAAACCTAAATTGTTCATATAATCAATGGCAACACCAAAAGCTATAACCCCTGCAATATTTGGTGTGCCTGCTTCAAATTTATGAGGCAAATCAGCATATGTTGTTTTTTCAAATGTTACTTTTTTAATCATTTCACCACCACCTTGATAAGGAGGTAATTTATTTAGCCAATCTTCTTTCCCGTATAAAATTCCAACACCAGTTGGACCACATAATTTATGAGCTGAAGCTACATAAAAATCAACATCCAATGCTTGTAAATTGGATTTAATATGTGGACAAGCCTGCGCACCATCAATTAAAACAGCAGCACCAATGTTATGTGCTTTGTCAATAATTTCTTTTATTGGGTTTATGGTTCCTAAAGCATTTGAAACATGATTTACAACTACTAATTTTGTTTTTGAAGAAAGTAATTTATCGTATTCATCCATTAGTAATTCTCCTTGCTCATTCATAGGTATTACTTTTAAAATAGCACCTGTTCTTTCACACATCATTTGCCAAGGTACTATATTTGAATGGTGCTCAAGAGCAGAAACTATAATTTCATCACCTTCTTTTAAAATAGAAGAAAAACCAGTTGCAACTATATTAATACTGTGAGTTGTACCCGCCGTTAATATTATTTCGTAAGCCTTTTCTGCGTTAAAATGCTTTTGAAGCTTTATCCTAGCTTCCTCATAAGCATTGGTTGCT
>CAYPNJ010000114.1:0-2931 GCA_964412305.1 uncultured Lutibacter sp.
TAACACTTAAAATGGGACATTGGGTTGATATGGAAGATCCGTATGTAACATACAAGCCAAAATACATGGAAACTGTTTGGTGGTTGTTGTCTCAATTGTATAAAAAAGGGTTGATTTATAAAGGATATACCATTCAACCATATTCTCCAAAAGCAGGTACAGGTTTAAGTTCTCACGAATTAAATCAGCCTGGAACTTATCAAGATATTACAGATACAACTGCTGTTGCTCAATTCAAAGCAATAAAAAAAACGTTGCCAGATTTTTTGCAAGAAATAGATGGTGATATTCACTTTTTAGCTTGGACAACAACACCTTGGACATTGCCTTCAAATACAGCATTAACTGTTGGAAAGAAAATAGAGTATGTGTTGGTTAAATCTTTTAATGAATACACATTTAAGCCTATTCAAGTAATTTTAGCTAAGAATTTAGTAGGGAAACAGTTCTCTAAAAAATACGTAGCTGTTGAAGATGAAGCTCAACTTTCAGAGTATAAAGAGAATGACAAAAAAATTCCATTTATAGTTGTAAATAAATTCAAAGGAGTTGATATTTTAGAAGCTAAATACGAGCAGTTATTACCGTATGCACTTCCATATCAAAATCCTGAGAATGCATTTAGAGTAATTGCTGGCGATTTTGTAACTACTGAAGACGGTACAGGAATTGTACACACTGCTCCAACTTTTGGTGCAGATGATGCTATGGTTGCTAAACAAGCTATCCCTGAAGTTCCGCCAATGTTAGTTTTGGATGATAATGGTAATCCTGTTCCATTAGTAGATTTACAAGGAAGATTTACAAAACATATGGGTGAATACGCAGGAAAATATGTAAAAAACGAATATTATGCTGAAGGTGAAGCTCCACAGCGTTCATTAGATGTTGATATTGCTATAAAATTAAAAGAAGAAAATAAAGCTTTTCATGTAGAAAAGTATCGCCATAGTTATCCTCATTGTTGGAGAACAGACAAGCCAATTTTATATTATCCATTAGATTCTTGGTTTGTAAAAGTTACCGATAAACGTGATAGAATGTTTGAATTAAACAATTCAATTAATTGGAAACCAAAATCAACTGGTGAAAAACGTTTTGGAAACTGGTTAAAAAATGCCAATGATTGGAATTTATCCCGTTCACGTTATTGGGGAATTCCATTACCAATTTGGAGAACAGAAGATGGTGCCGAAGAAATAATGATTGGTTCTGTTGAAGAATTAAAAGCTGAAATGGCAAAATCTGTTGAAGCAGGTTTCTTAGAAGCTGATATTTTTGCCGATTTTGAAGTTGGAAATATGAGTGATGAGAATTATGATAAAATTGATTTACATAAAAATATAGTTGATGCAGTTACATTGGTTTCTCCAAAAGGACAACCAATGAAACGTGAATCTGATTTAATTGATGTTTGGTTTGATTCTGGCTCAATGCCGTATGCACAATGGCATTATCCGTTTGAAAATAAAGAATTAATAGATGAGAAAAAATTCTTTCCTGCTGATTTTATTGCTGAAGGAGTAGATCAAACACGTGGTTGGTTTTATACATTGCACGCCATTGGAACCATGGTTTTTGATTCTATAGCGTATAAAAATGTAGTGTCTAACGGTTTAGTGTTAGACAAAGAAGGGAAAAAAATGTCGAAGCGTTTAGGGAATGCCGCTGACCCATTTGAAACAATGGAAAAGTATGGGGCAGATGCTACACGTTGGTACATGATTTCAAATGCAAATCCTTGGGATAATTTAAAATTTGATATTGATGGAATTGATGAGGTTCGAAGAAAATTCTTCGGAACATTATATAATACGTATTCATTCTTTTCATTATATGCCAACTTAGATAATTTTACGTATTCCGAAGATGAAATAGCAATAGAAGACAGACCAGAAATTGACCGTTGGGTTTTATCAGAATTAAATACATTGATAAAAAATGTAGAAAATTTTTATGAAGACTATGAGCCAACTAAAGCAGCAAGAGCAATACAAGATTTTGTTTCAGAAAATGTGAGTAACTGGTTTGTGCGTTTAAGCAGAAGACGTTTTTGGAAAGGACAATACGGACAAGATAAAATTTCAGCATACCAAACATTGTACACGTGTATGGTTACTGTTGCTAAATTAGCTTCGCCAATTGCACCATTTTTTATGGATAATTTGTATAAAGATTTAACAAATGTTTCAGAAAAAGAAAATTTTGAATCAATACATTTGGCTTCATTTCCAACATACGATGAAAATTTGATTGATAGTAAGTTAGAGCATAAAATGCAGCAAGCTCAAAAAATATCATCAATGGTGTTATCATTACGTAAAAAAGAAATGATAAAAGTTCGTCAGCCTTTACAACGAATTATGATCCCTATATTGGATGAAAATGATAGAGAGGAAATTTTAGCTGTTGAAAACTTAATAAAATCGGAAGTGAATGTGAAGGAAATTGAGTTGATTGATGATGCTTCTGGGATATTAGTAAAAACAATAAAGCCTAATTTTAAAGTGCTTGGGCCTAAGTTTGGAAAAGATATGAGATTTGTAGCTCAAGCAATTCAAAATCTTGATCAAGACGACATTGCAACTGTTGAAAAACAAGGTGAAATTTCATTAAAAATTAATGAAAATGTTGTAAATTTAACATTGAACGAAGTTGAAATTACATCGCAAGATATTGAAGGTTGGTTAGTCGCAAATCAAGGTAATTTAACGGTTGCTTTAGATGTAACAATTACCGATGAATTACGTAAAGAAGGAAATGCAAGAGAGTTGGTAAACAGAGTGCAGAACCTTCGTAAAGAATCTGGTTTTGATGTAACTGATAAAATTAGATTGGTTATTCAAAAAAATGATATATTAGAGCAATCGATTTCAGCAAATGAACAATATATTAAAACTGAAACGTTAACAAATGAACTAGTGTTTGAAG
>CAYPNJ010000114.1:3031-4592 GCA_964412305.1 uncultured Lutibacter sp.
GCAAATGAACAATATATTAAAACTGAAACGTTAACAAATGAACTAGTGTTTGAAGATATAGTAGAAGAAGGCACAGAAATTGCTTTTGACGATGTGAACACTAAAATATTAATACAGAAAATGTGAGCTTATGAATGAAAATAACAGATATTCAGATAAAGATTTAGCCGAATTTAAAGAGCTAATTTTAAATAAAATAAGTTTTGCCGAAGAAGATTTAGCATTAATTAAAAGTGCGTTTAAAAACGATAGTAATAACGGCACAGAAGATACAGCACCTACATTTAAGGCTTTTGAAGAAGGTTCGGAAACAATGTCTAAAGAAGCAAATGTTCAATTAGCAATACGTCAGGAAAAGTTTATTAGAGACTTAAAAAACGCTTTATTACGTATTGAAAATAAAACATATGGTGTCTGTCGTGTTACAGGAAAACTAATTATGAAAGAGCGTTTAAAATTGGTTCCGCACGCAACATTAAGTATTGAAGCAAAAAGGATGCAAAAATAATAGTAATAAATTTTAAAATTAAAGAAGCTTCCAAATTTGGAGGCTTCCTTTTTTAATACACTTAAGTTAAAACCTAATAAAATTGAAAAAAGCCATATTTATTATAATATTAGTATTGCTAGTAGATCAAATAAGTAAAATTTACATTAAAACTAATTTTTTCTACGGAGAAGATATGGTTGTTTTTGATTGGTTTCGTATTCATTTTATTGAAAATAACGGTATGGCTTGGGGTGCTGAATTTGGAGGGAAAGCAGGGAAATTATTTTTAACAATTTTCAGGTTGTTTGCTATTGTTGGTATAGGTTATTGGTTATATACTTCAGTAAAAAAGAGTGCACATAACGTATTAATTGTAGCAATTTCTTTAATTTTTGCTGGTGCAATGGGTAATATAATTGACTCTGTTTTTTACGGAGTAATTTTTAATACTCCTGGAGGTCATGATATAGCCACCTTATTTTCTGAACAGGCAGAGGGAAAATTATTTTTTGGAAAAGTGGTAGATATGCTATATTTTCCAATGTGGAGAGGTGATTTACCTAGCTGGATTCCTTATTTTGGAGGAAAGTCATTCACGTTTTTTAATGCTATTTTTAATGTCGCTGACACTGCAATTTCTACAGGTGTTGGATTATTAATATTTTTTAATAAAAAGGCGTTTCCAAAGGGAATTTAATTATTGTCTAATTTCATTTAACTTTGAAATTAGTTCTTCTTTAATCACTTCATTTTCATTGCTTAGTGGTAATCGGTTTGGATGCAATAAGTTAATTAATTCAAAGGGATCTGTAATTAAATTAAAAATTTTTTCGCTACCATCTTCAAAATGCATATATTTATGTGTACTATTTCTAATAGTATAATCTAAATTACTTTTTTCAACATAAATATAATTTCGCTTATTATTACTATTGTTCGGATCAGATAGTAACTCTTTAAAGTTTTTACTATCATTAATTTCTAAAATTTGAATTCCTGCTATATTAGCAATTGTTGCAAACAAATCAGTAGTATTTAAAAGAGCATCTTCTGTTGCATTAAATCTACTTA
>CAYPNJ010000115.1:0-4299 GCA_964412305.1 uncultured Lutibacter sp.
TTTAAAAGCCTCAATTGCTTATTTAGAAGGAATTATAGCTATGAATTTAGAAAAGGCTGAAGATGCTAAATTAAGTTTTGAACGAGCTGTGAAATTATTTCCTGATTTCGTCTTAGCAAAAGGAAAAATAGAATCTTTAAATACTGAAAAAGAATAATAATAAAATTATAGTTGTGCAATAACGTCATTACGAACGCAAGTAATCTCATGATTGAAAGTACAGTTCATGAGATTGCCACGTCACTATCGCTCCTCGCAATGATGGTGGTTTAATGTTTTGTATGCTTGCTTAAAAACTTTTAAATTGTGCGATGGTGTATTATAAAGCGTTAGGGATAGTAGTGGTATCCTTTTTATGCACAGCATAAAAGATATAGCGAATAGCCCGACCCGTAGGGAAACGCTCAAAAACTAATTTAATTTTTCAGCTAAATAAGGTGCAGTATACGATTCTTTATTTTTTATAAGCTCTTCTGGAGTTCCTTGAAAAATAAGTGATCCACCAAGCTTTCCACCTTCTTTACCAAGGTCAATAATATAATCGGCACATTTAATTAGCTCAATATTGTGTTCAATTACAATAATTGAATGACCATTTTTAATTAAGGCATTAAACGAATCTAATAATTTTTTAATATCGTGAAAATGTAGGCCAGTTGTTGGCTCATCAAAAATAAATAAAGATTTGCTTTGGCGAGTTCCTTTTACTAAAAAAGAGGCTAGTTTTATGCGTTGTGCTTCACCACCAGAAAGTGTTGAAGATGATTGCCCTAAAGTTACATAACCCAATCCAACGTCTTGTAATGGCTGTAATTTTCTTGCAATTTTAGTTTCATTATATTTAGAGAAAAATGCAATGGCATCATCAATTGTACTATTTAATAAATCGTTTATAGATTTGTCATTAAATTTTACTTCAAGTACTTCTTTTTTAAACCGTTTGCCTTTACAAGTTTCACATTCTAAATGCACATCGGCCATAAATTGCATTTCTATGGTAACTTCTCCTTCTCCTTTGCATACTTCGCATCTACCGCCTTCAACATTAAAAGAAAAGTGTTTTGGTTGATAATTTCTAATTTTGGATAACTTTTCTGAAGCAAATAAAGCTCTAATGTCATCATAAGCTTTTATGTACGTGACTGGGTTTGATCTACTTGAGCGGCCAATTGGGTTTTGATTGATGAATTCTACATGTTCTATTGCAGAAGTATTCCCTTTAAGTTCGGTGAATTGCCCAACTTTTTCTCCATAACTTCCAATTTTCTTTTGTATAGCAGGATACAAAATTTTGCTTACCAATGTGCTTTTACCGCTTCCTGAAACTCCTGTAACAACAGTTAAGCAATTTAAAGGAAATGAAGCGTTTATATTTTTTAAATTGTGTTCTCTTGCTCCAATTACTTCAAGAATGTTTTTAGACTTTCTTCTTTTTTTAGGGGTTTCAATGCGTAGTTGATTATTTAAGTATTTAGCTGTTAATGAGTCAGATTTTAAAATTTCTTTAAAAGTTCCTTCTGCAACAATTTCACCACCAAAAGTACCAGCTTCAGGTCCGATATCAATAATAACATCAGCTGCTTTCATAATATCTTCATCGTGTTCAACTACTATTACCGTGTTACCTAAATCCCGTAAATCTTTTAATACTTTTATTAAACGTTCTGTATCTTTTGGATGCAGCCCAATACTAGGTTCATCTAAAATATACATAGAACCAACCAAACTACTTCCTAAGGATGTTGCTAAATTAATTCGTTGACTTTCACCACCTGACAATGTGTTTGAGGTTCTGTTTAATGTTAGATAGCTTAACCCAACTTCATTTAAAAATTGTAGGCGGTTGTTAATTTCTACTAATAAACGTTTTGCAATATTCTTTTTGTTGGTATCTAATTTTAAATTTTTAAAGAATGTGCTTAATTCATTTAATGGTAAATCAACCAAATCGCTAATGTTTTTGTTGTCTATTTTAATATTATTGGCTTCTTGTCTTAATCGTTTACCGGTACAAGTGGTACATTTTGTTTTCCCTCGATAACGAGAAAGCATCACTCTGTACTGTATTTTGTAACTTTTTTCTTCAAGATGTTTAAAAAATAGATGCAATCCTTCAAATGAGGAGTTTCCATTCCAAATTAATTGTTTTTGTGTTTCAGAAAGTTGAAACCAAGGTTTGTGAATTGGAATATCAAATTGATAAGCGTTATTTATAAAGTTGTTTTTATAAGATAAAAATGAATCTGATTTCCAAGGTAAAATAGCATCTTCATAAATAGATAAAGAAGTGTTTGGAATTACTAAATCTTCGTCAATACCAATAATATTTCCATATCCCTCGCAAGTTGGACAAGCTCCATACGGATTATTAAAACTAAATAAATGAGTGTTTGGTTCTAAAAATTGGAGACCATCTAATTCAAATTTATTGTTAAATGCTGTTTGCTTTTTTGTTTTAATATCTTCTAAAACACATTCTCCACTTCCTTCAAAAAATGCAATTTGAATGGCGTCTCCTAAACGGTTATAAAAATCGTCATCATTTTTTACAATAATTCTGTCGACTACTAAATAAAAATCATGTTCAATTTCTGAAGTTATTTTTTCAATTCTAAGTATATCACCTTTATACTTAATTCTTGAATAGCCTTGCTGTGCCAAAATTTTTAACGTTTGTACAACACTTCTTTCTTCGGGAATATGAACAGGAGAAAGCAATAAAAATTTACTGTTTGGTTCTAAGGTTTTCATGTAATTTAAAACTTCAGTAACTGTATGTTTTTTTACTTCTTTACCTGAAATAGGTGAGTAGGTTGTTCCAATTCTAGCAAATAATAATTTTAAATAATCGTATATTTCTGTTGAAGTTCCAATTGTTGAACGTGGATTTACAGAATTTACTTTTTGTTCAATAGCAATGGCAGGAGCAATTCCTTTTATATAATCAACTTTAGGTTTATTGAGCCTCCCTAGAAATTGACGAGCATAAGATGACAAGCTTTCAACGTACCTACGTTGTCCTTCAGCAAATAAGGTATCAAATGCCAAACTAGATTTTCCAGACCCAGAAAGCCCTGTTATTACCACTAATTTATTTCGTGGAATAGCAACATCAATATTTTTTAAGTTATGAAGTTTAGCTCCTTTAATAAGGATGTTTTCTTTGGGATTAAGTGTTGCTATATTTTTTGTCATTTTCTTTCAAAAAGTGAATAAATGCAAAGATAAACACAAAAAATGAAAATTAAAGTATAGGTTTATAGTAATAATATTTTTTTAACGAAATTCTTTACGTAAAATTTGCAATTCTGATAAAAAAAACGCATATTTGACACTCAATCATTCATAAAAGAGCGCCTATACAATACAATTACTTTTTATAAATTTAAATAAATACAATTCATTTAACCCCTAAATGTATTTACAAGTATGGAAAGTAAAAAAACTACTGATGGCGTATTAGTCAGCAATTACATTAACGGAAACGAGAAATCTTTAGAGATTTTGGTAATTCGTCATAAGCAACGAATTTTTAGCTTTATTTTATCTAAGGTTTTAGATAAAGAAATAGCAGAAGATATTTTTCAAGATACTTTTATTAAAGTTATAAATACTTTAAAACGAAGAAAGTATAATGAAGAGGGTAAATTTTTACCTTGGGTAATGCGTATTGCACATAACCTAATTATAGATCATTTTAGACGCAACAAAAGAATTCCGAAGTTTAATAATACGGATGAGTTTGATATTTTTGATGTTTTGAGTGATGAAATGTTATCTGTAGAAAATCAGATAATTAAGGAGCAAATTTTGGGTGACGTGAGAAGCCTGATTGAAGAGTTACCTGAAGATCAAAAAGAAGTATTATTAATGCGCATGTATAGAGATATGAGTTTTAAAGAGATTGCTGAAAATACGGATGTAAGTATAAACACAGCACTTGGAAGAATGCGTTATGCACTGATAAATTTGAGAAAATTAATTGAAAAGCATCATATTGTTTTAGTGAATTAAAATAAAACGCAATATAAGTAACATTTCATCGTTTGATATTATAAACCAATTATATATGATGAAACTTTACTCTAAAAAGTCTCCTATTATGGAGCAACCTAGAAACGAAATAATTCAATATTTACTAGATTATTCCAAGCAATTGAGAGTAGTTAAAACCAACAAAAACGAATATATTGAATTACATTTGAATTAATGTTCTTTAGAACCCACTTTTAACCGAAAGTGGGTTTTTTTATTCTAAATCGGGTTTAATACCTCGAGGCTTGCCTCGTACGAAAAAAA
>CAYPNJ010000116.1:0-4052 GCA_964412305.1 uncultured Lutibacter sp.
ACCTTGTTTAAAATTGAATTACTAAATGAATAAACCAATTAAAATATTATTGGCAGAAGACGAACCTTCTTTAGGTCAAATAATTAAAGAAAGTTTAGAAACCCGTAATTTTGAAGTGCTACTTTGTATTGATGGTGAAGAAGCTTATAAAGTATATAAAGCTGAAAATCCTCTTTTATTAGTTTTAGATGTTATGATGCCTAAAAAAGATGGATTTACATTGGCCAAAGAAATTAGAGAAGATAATAAAGATATTCCCATTATATTTTTAACTGCAAAATCTCAAACTGAAGATGTAATTAAAGGGTTTAATATTGGTGGTAACGATTATTTGAAGAAGCCTTTTAGTATGGAAGAACTTATTGTAAGAATTAATGCTCTTTTAAAAAGAGGCGCTACTGAATTAAATACCGAAGCTATTACAATTGGTAAATTTGTTTTTAACTTAAAAAAACAAACGCTACAACTAAATAACACCTTTGAAACTTTAACTCACCGAGAAGCTCAATTACTTTACCATTTAATAAAAAATAACGATCAAGTATTAGAACGTTCTTTTATTTTAAAAAAATTGTGGGGAGATGATGATTTCTTTAATGCAAGAAGTATGGATGTTTTTATTACGAAGCTTCGAAAAAAATTAAAAGCTGATCCTGCAATCCAAATTATAAATGTGAGAGGTTTTGGATATAAATTAATTTATTAACAGTTTTCCTTTAGACTTAAAAATAATAAAAAAATTAATTAACTTGTGCCTTTAAAAATTTACTTAAATATTTAATATGCACGTAGCAATTGCTGGAAATATAGGAGCTGGAAAGACAACTTTAACAAAACTTTTAGCTAAACATTATAAATGGGAGCCTCATTACGAGTCTGTAGATGAAAATCCATATTTAGATGATTTCTATGGAGAAATGGAACGATGGTCTTTTAATTTACAAGTTTACTTTTTAAACAGTAGATTTCGTCAAATTTTAGCAATTAGAGAAACTGGTAAAAACTTAATTCAGGATAGAACCATTTATGAAGATGCTCGCATTTTTGCGCCTAATTTACACGCAATGGGTTTAATGACAAACAGAGATTTTCAGAATTACGAATCACTTTTTGAATTAATGGAACGCTTAGTAACACCTCCCGATTTATTAATTTACTTAAGAGCTTCTATACCAACATTGGTTGGGCAAATTCATAAAAGAGGGCGCGATTATGAAAATTCAATAAGCATTGATTATTTAAGCAGACTAAATGAACGCTACGAAGCTTGGATTACAAAGTACACAAAAGGAAAACTACTTATTATTGATGTCGATGATTTAGATTTTGTGGACAAGCCAGAAGATTTAGGATTTGTTATTGATAAAATTGATGCACAGATAAACGGGTTATTTTAACAACTTTTATAAAAAGGAGGCTGTCTAAAAAGATTTCATAACTTTCTAGACAGCCTCTTCTATATTTTATTTAAAGATATCTACTCTTTCTTTTCAACAACTTTAATTTCTTTAGTAGCTTCTAAAGCTGCTGCTACTTCTTCTTCCGTTCCTTTTAAAACTTTTACTTCTTTTGAAGTCTCAGTATTATCAATTGTAGTGGTAGTTACAGTTGCCTCAACAATACCACTATTATTTTCAACAACTTCAACTTTAATTTCTTTAGTATACTCTTCAATACCACTATCACTTGTCATAGCAATACTTGGAGCTATTACCAATGCAACAACACTCATTAATTTTAATAAAATATTTAATGAAGGTCCTGAAGTATCTTTAAAAGGATCTCCAACAGTATCTCCTACAACTGATGCTTTATGAGCTTCTGTTCCTTTTTTACCTTCTTCTTCAATCATTTTCTTTGCGTTATCCCAAGCACCACCAGCATTTGATTGGAAAATAGCCATTAAGACTCCTGAAGTTGTAACTCCTGCTAAAACTCCTCCTAACATTTCTGCTCCACCAATAAAACCAACAGCAACTGGAACTAATAATGCTAATAATCCTGGCAATACCATTTCTTTAATAGATGCATCTGTAGAAATTTCAACACATTTTTCATATTCTGCATATCCATCAGCAGCATCAAATATTTTTCTATCTTCAGGTGTTGCTTTAGACATATCAGAATCGTACTTACGCATTATTTCTAATGCGGCCTTCAATTGAGGAATATCTCTAAATTGACGACGAACTTCTTCAATCATTGCCATTGCAGCACGTCCTACAGCATTCATTGATAATGCAGAAAATACAAAAGGTAACATACCTCCAACTAGTAAACCAGCCATAATAGTTGGTTGAGAAACATCAATGGAAGTAACATTTGCAGTTTTCATAAAAGCAGCAAATAAGGCAAGTGCCGTTAAAGCTGCTGAAGCAATTGCAAATCCTTTACCTACAGCTGCAGTTGTATTTCCAACAGCATCTAATTTATCGGTACGCTTACGTACTTCCTTTGGTAATTCTGCCATTTCAGCAATTCCACCAGCGTTATCACAAATTGGCCCATACGCATCTACTGCTAATTGAATACCTGTATTTGCTAACATCCCAACAGCTGCAATTGCAATACCATACAATCCTGCAAAATGATGAGAAACTATAATTGCAGTTGCAATTAATAAAATTGGAATGGCTGTTGACATCATTCCAACACCTAATCCGGCAATAATATTTGTTGCAGAACCAGTTTCTGATTGCTTCATAATAAACAATACAGGTTTTTTTCCAGTTCCTGTATAATATTCTGTAATTTTTCCAACACCAAAACCAGCTATTAAACCAGCTATTGTTGCCCAAAATACACCCATAGCACCAAATGGAAGTCCTTCAAGAGTTTCAGGTAACATGGCGTTAATTATAAAATAAGATGCTACTATCATTAAAAATCCAGAACCAAATTCACCTAAATTTAACGCTTTATGAGGCGACCCTCCATCTTTTACTTTTACAAAGAATGTTCCAAGGATAGACATCACAATTCCAATTGCGGCTAAAACCAATGGCAAATAAACAGCTCCTAAACCATTAAACTCTGGTGTAATAATATAGGCTCCTAATACCATTGTTCCAATAATTGAACCCACATACGATTCAAATAAATCTGCTCCCATACCGGCAACATCACCAACATTATCACCAACATTATCTGCAATAGTTGCAGGGTTTAATGGATGATCTTCAGGAATACCTGCTTCAACTTTACCAACTAAATCAGCTCCAACATCGGCTGCTTTTGTATAAATACCACCACCAACACGGGCAAATAATGCAATTGATGAGGCTCCTAATGAAAACCCTGAAAGTACATTCAATACCATCGGTAAATTTTCAGCTCCTGGCCACATACTTTGGTAAATCATAAATAATCCACTCAATCCTAAAACTCCTAATCCAACAACTCCTAATCCCATTACTGCTCCACCTGCAAAAGCAACTTCTAATGCTTTTCCTAATGATGTTCTTGCAGCTTGAGTTGTTCTAACATTTGCTTTTGTGGCAGCTTTCATTCCTATAAACCCTGCTAAAGCTGAACAAATTGCTCCAACAACAAATGATAAAGCTATCATTCCGTTTGAGCCTTCTTCATAAGTCCCTTTAAAAAACAATAAGATTGCAACAGCAACAACAAAAATAGCTAGTATTTTGTATTCAGCTTTTAAGAACGACATTGCACCATCTGCAATGTGTTTTGCAATTTTCTTCATTTTTTCATCACCATCGTCTTGTTTAGAAACCCAAGCGTTTTTAACAACAACAAAAACAAGTGCTAAAACACCAAACAAAGGCAAATAATTTATTAATAATTCCATTTTAAATTAGTTAGTTAACAATTAATTTAGTTTTCAATGCGGCAAAAGTATCAATTTCAAACGTTTTCGCAATACTTTTACTTAAAAAATATCTTATTTGACGAAAGTAATAAAATAAGGTTTATAAAAAAAGCCATTTTTAAAATTAAAAATGGCTTTTTTTGATGCTATAAGTTTAGCTATTAGATAGTCATCCCTATTTTATTATAAGAAGTCATATTTAATGATGTTTACAGCTATT
>CAYPNJ010000117.1:0-3807 GCA_964412305.1 uncultured Lutibacter sp.
ATGTAAAAAATAGTGGGAAAGTCACCGGTGAAGAAGTAACACAGTTATATATTAGAGATAAAGTAGCAAGTGTTGTACGTCCTGTAAAGGAATTAAAGGGGTTTGAAAAATTCAGTTTAGACCCCAATGAATCAAAAATTATTGAATTCATTTTAACAGATAAAGAACTTGGATTTTATAATAATTTAGGTGAGTTTATTGTTGAAGACGGCGAATTTAAAGTTATGGTAGGAACAAACTCTCAAAATGTACTCACAGGAAAATTTATAAAGTAAACTATTGAGAACTAAATAGTTGGAAAGCTAGTTGATTTGTGAGTTTTTAAATGTAAACCTAGTCTAATTTCACTTAAACTAAATTTTTTAGTAATAGTAAAGGAATTAAATATTATGGAAATAAATATAATAATTGGTTTGGCAGCAGCATTTTGTACAACTTTTTCATTTCTACCTCAAGCTATTAAAGTTATTAAAACCAAGCAAACAAAGGATTTGTCTCTTGTAATGTATAGTGTTTTTACTACAGGTGTGCTTCTTTGGTTAATGTATGGCATATCTGTTAATGACATTCCACTTATTATAGCAAATAGTATTACATTAATATTTGCTTTGATAATACTAATTATGAAAATAAGGTATAAATGATATGATGTCTTTGTTTAATATTTTTAATATACTTAATGAATAACTTGAGATTATTTTTTAGATATATTTCATGATTTATCATATAGTTAATATCTTGTATATTAATGTTTTATCATCGTTAATCACAAGAATTAAATAATTTTCATTACCAATTTTAAGTGTCTTAAGCTGTTTAATTTGTTTGTTTCCAATAGCTAAACCTAAGTCCAAACCGGTAGTTATTTTACCACCTGCATGTAGGATATATCCTAAGTTCCCATCCAATTTCCCTTGGAAAGGAGGCACTTCAAAAAGGTTTCCAGCAACCAACACTTCCTCAAGTCCATCGTTATTAAAATCTTCTTTTAAAAAACAAGTTATCGGAGATAATTGTAGCGTTTCATTAAACGCCTTAAAGATATAGTTGCCATTTATATTTTCTAAATAGCCGGAACTTAAATTTTGAACAGTCTTTAAAATACCTCTTGTTTGAAGTTTTTTATCTATAATTTGATTAAAATTCTTACCAGCAAAAGCTTTGTAACTTTTAAATTTTGTATCAATAGAACTACCCAAAACTTGTTGTAATTCGTCTTTAGTATTAATACTATAATAAGTTCCATTTTTAGAAAAACTGAGTAAAGTAAGCCATTTATCATTTTTTAAAAGATCACCAATTAACATTTTAAGAGGTTCTTTTTGTGAGGCTTTAAACTTAGTGTTTAAGCCCCAATTTCCCAATAAGTAATCTATATCACCATCTCCATCTATGTCAAAAGGTTGAATTGCTTGCCAAAGTCCAGTATTATTTTCATCGGTTAAGTATTTAGTCACATTAACAAAGTTTCCTTCATTATTTTCATAAAATTGGGGAGACATCCATTCTCCAACAACTATTAAATCATCAAATCCATCATTGTTAAAATCTGTAAAAATGGCATCAGTCAGCATCCCAATGCTATCTGTTAAAATACTTTTAGCAATTTTAAACTTTCCAGAACCATCATTTAGAAGTAAGTTTGACTTAGGTGATTTTCCAAATTCTTTCGCAATAGTACGACCTCCAATAAACAAATCAATATCACCATCCTTGTCAATATCATTAAGTCTTATAAATGAACCATTTTCAAAGTATTCAGGTAGTGCAGAAATAGATTTTGTAAAGTTGTTTTTGCCATCATTGAAGTAAATTCGATCTTTTAGAGATTTTGATTTTCCGCTAAATTCATTGCCACCAGATACTACAAATAAATCATCATCGCCATCATTATCGGCATCAAAAAAAATAGCATCAACATCTTCTGATAATAAGTCTTTGTCAAAATCAGTTGTAATTTTGTGATGAATACCTAGACTATCAATAACCAATAATTGTGATTTATGATGAGTTGCTCCACCCAAAAAAATTAAATTACTTTGACCTTTTGTTTGGTTTGAGATTGAAAAAGCAGGTCCGGATGCAGATAAACCATAAGGTAAAAGGGGGTTTCTAATAAATTCATTGGACCTATTTTCAACATGCTTTATAGTGTTAAAACTTGAGTCAATTATAACTTTAAACCATGGTTTTGTTGTTTTAAAAAGCATTGCATAATCTATAGTTTTACGGTTTTTAGAAGGTTTTATAGTTAAATTTTGATTGGTAGTAACATCTACTAATAATTGACTGGTATTATCAGGCCAAATAATGCGTAATGAATCAATCTTTTTAGCGTTTTCAAATCCAAAATAAACTACAGGAGCTATCCCAGATTGAAACCCACGAGTTGTATACAACTGTCTTAATTGCATTTGTCCATTATTGTAGGCAAAGACTTTTGTACCTATTGCAAATTTATTTTTTGTAGTTGTCTTAAAATTGAGTTTTAAATATGAATTATTAATGGAATTATTTTTAAAAATACTTGGTTTTGCATTATAATTATTAATAATTAAATCTAAATCACCATCATTATCTAAATCGGCATAAGCACTACCGCTCGATTCTGTAGGTTTTTTAGGAAACCATATACCTGATTTATCTTCAAATTTTAAATTATTAGTACCTTTATAAATATAATTATGAACTGCAGCTTTCGGCATTTTTTCTAAAGCTTTTTGATCAAATAAACGAGAAGTGCTTATATTTCTTTTAGTTGCTTTATCTGTAAATATTTTAAGATAATCTAAATCGTTTAATCGCCTGTAAATACCATTACTTACAAAAAGATCTAATTCTCCATCTTGATTAAAATCGGCTAACAATGGAGCCCAACTCCAATCGGTTGCAGCAACACCACTATAAAGAGCTACTTCTGTAAAATAGTTTCCTTTTTGATTAATTTGTAGCATGTTTCGAGAAAACTGTGGGTAATATCCTAATTTTTGTCTTAGTTTATGATAGGGTATATCACTATTATTTAGAGTTGATTTTAATGTTTTTTCGTCATTAGGCATCATATCTAGTGTTATTACATCAGGATAGCCATCATGATTTACATCTGCAACATCATTGCCCATTGAATAACGGCTTATTTTACCAAAATGAGATTTAAGTTGTTCAGAGAAAGTACCATTTTTATTGTTAATATAATAATAATCATCTTCGTGAAAATCATTACTTATGTACAAATCATCCCACCCATCATTGTTAAAATCGGCTACAGAGACTCCTAACCCATAGCTATTTGAGCCGCTATAAATGCCTGCAGACTGACTAACATTTATAAATTTACCATCATCATTTCTCAATAACCTATCTCCATTCCCTTCACTTATTAATAATCGGTTCTTAGCTGGACCAAATGATTCTGCACTATGTTTTCCCTCATTTAAAAGGTACATATCTAAATCACCGTCTTTATCATAATCAAAAAAAGCAGCATTATTAGCTTGGGATTGTATATCTAAATTATAGTCTGCAGATTTTTCAGAAAAAGTTAAATCACCATTATTTATAAACAATTCATTTTGCCCCTCAAAACCTAGAATTCCAACTACTGCACAAACATAAATATCTAAAAGACCATCTCCATTAACATCAGCCATTACAGTTCCAGTATTCCAATCTGATTGACCTTTAACACCTGCTTTTATGGTTATATCTTCAAATATGAAATTACCTTTATTAAGATATAATTTGTTTGTACTCTTATTGGCTGTGAAATAAATATCAGGTAACCCATCATTATTAATGTCGCCTACT
>CAYPNJ010000118.1:0-3716 GCA_964412305.1 uncultured Lutibacter sp.
AAGAACCAGAGACTTTACTGTTGAAAAGACCATAATCTAAACCAATATTATATGTTGTAGTTTCTTCCCATTTTAAATCTTCGATTTTAGTTTGAGGGAAAGCTGCTGTGATTGGAGTGTTTCCAAACACATATTGAGAAACTGAAGAACCTAATACAGTTCTTCCTAAAAACGCATAGGAAGCATCAATATCTTGTTGCCCTGCAATACCCCAACCTAATCTTAGTTTTAAATTAGATATTGTATTTGAGTCTTTTAAGAAATCTTCTTCACTAATTTTCCAAGCTAAAGCTGCAGCAGGGAAATTACCCCAGCGGTTTTCTTTACTAAACCTTGAAGTTCCATCTCGTCTATATGATAATGTTACTAAGTATTTATCCATAAATGAAAGATTTGTTCTTCCAAAGAAACCTATTAATACGATATCCGGATCTGTAGAAACATCAGATTCTCTATCTGGATCCATTAAATTACCAGTACTGAAATCTTCTCCTTCAAATTTTTGATAAGAATACCCAGCCGTTACTTCCACATTAACATTGTCTAGTTCCTTATTATATACAAAGTAACCATCTAGTAAAGTATTTGTTCTTTCACTCGTATATTCAGAGCGTTCACCCAAGAAAGGACTTCCAACAGCAAGTCTGAATCCGTTGATGCTTTCTGCAGAACGTAAATTATAGCCTTCACCTGTTGTTTTATCATATCCAATATTTAATACGGCTCTTAAGTCTGGAAAAAAGTGAAGTTTATAATCTACTTCGAAATTTCCATAAAAACGATTTACAACACTTCTGTCTTCTCTTTGTAATAAATTGGCTAAAGGATTTCTAGTAGCATTATTTGGTTCGCCATCAGTGTGGTATTCAAAAAATCCACCAAATGGAGAACTAGCATCATACACAGGTTGTGTAGGATCCATTCTTAAAGCAGAATATTCAACACCTTCAGCAAAGCGGTTTGCTTCACTATTTAAACTAGCATTTATATTAACACTTAAGTGATTGTCTAAAAATTTTGGATTCATTACTATTTTTGAAGAAATTCTTTCAAAACTAGAAGTTTTTCTTAACCCTGGTTGTTTTGTATGACCAAAAGAAAAACGTGTAGGTATTTTATTTGCAATTTGACCACTTAAAGAAATACTTTGATCAATAGAGATGTTACTTTCGTAAATTTCTTCTTGCCAATCTGTATTTGCAGATCCTAACAGACCAACAAGGTCCGGTCTATGTGCTTCTATTTGAGTACGAAATTCATCTGCAGAAAATACATCAACTTTATCAGCTAGTGTATTCATTCCTACTTTAACATTGTACTCTGCTCTAAAAGTAGCTTTACCTTTTTTTGTTGAAATAATAATTACCCCATTAGAAGCTCTTGAACCGTAAATTGCAGTTGAAGAAGCATCCTTTAGTATAGAGAAAGATTCAATGTCATTTGGATTTAAAGAAGCCAAAATACCTCTAGAACCATCAGCTCCAGAATTTGAAATTGGCATTCCATCAATAACAATTAAAGGGTCATTTGAAGCTCCTAGTGAAGCTCCCCCACGAATTCTTATTGCAGAACCACCACCTGGAGAACCATCAGTAACAATGGTAACACCAGCAACACGTCCAGAAATTAGACTAGCTGGAGTAACATTACTCCCTTGGTTAAAATCCTTTTCAGTAATTGCGGCTACAGCACCTGTAGCATCTTTAATTGTAGTTGTACCATAACCAATAAGTACAATCTCATCTAACGATTCTGTATCTTGGTCTAAAGCTACATTTATAGTAGTGTTAGCACCTACAGTTACTTCCAGGGTAGCAAACCCAATATAAGAAAATACAAGAACATCACCCTGATTTACGTTTTCTAGGGTGTAATTCCCATCGAAATCAGTTGAGGCTCCTTTTGTAGTTCCTTTTAAAATAATACCAACTCCCGGTAATTCACCGCCGGTAGCTTTTTCTGTTACCTTACCAGTTACTGTTTGTTGCGCGAACAAACTAAGCGGTAAAAATATGATAACAGACAATAGAAAAAGTTTGAAATTTTTCATCTATTTTTAAGTTAATTAATAATTAAGTTTTTAAATAATTTTACTATTTTAATACATTTCACTTTGTGAAGTTAAGACGTTAACATTTATTTAACAATGATTTAGATCATCTTGAAAATCACTCAAACGTTTTCGTGTTTATAACTTTTCAACTCTAACGTTAGAGTGATTTAATTTTTTTGCATTTTTCTTTAATGAAAATTTAATTTTGGTGGTTTTTAATGTTTTTTGTTAAAATTTTCATTGCAATTTTAAGATATTTCAGTATAAATTTTATCTTTGTATAGCATAGGAGATAAGCTATATTTATATGAAACCAAGAATTACCCTAAAAAAGATTGCAAAAGAATTTGGAGTGTCTATTTCAACGGTTTCAAAAGCATTAAAAGACAGCCACGAAATTAGTGAAGAAACTAGAGGGAAAATTAAAGCATTTGCAGATTATTACAACTACAAACCCAATAGCTTAGCGCTACAATTACGTAACCAAAAAACATCTGTTATTGGGGTAATTATTCCAGAGATTGTTCACCATTTTTTTTCAACAGTAATTAATGGAATTGAAACCTATGCGAATGAAAAAGGGTATAACGTAATGGTTTGTTTATCTAATGAATCTTACGAAAAAGAAGTTTCCAACTTTGGTGTACTTACAAATGGAAGTGTAGATGGGTTAATTGTTTCTATTTCTAGAGAAACACAAGAAAATCAAATATATAAACATTTTGATGCGTTAATTAAAGATGATTTTCCATTGGTGTTATTTGATAGAATAATTGATGAAATACAGTGCGATAAGGTGATTATTGATGATGTTGGTGGTGCTTATAAAGCAACAAACCATTTAATTGAAATTGGAGCAAAACGTATTGCGTTAATAACCACGCAAGATTTTATAACAGTAGGATCATTAAGAAAAGAAGGTTATTTAAAGTCACTTGTAAGTAATGAAATTACCATTGATGAAAGTTTAATCTATAAGATTGATGATAATAAAGATTTGTATGAGCAAATCAAAAAAATAATTAATGTTAAAAATCCACCAGATGCAATTTTAGCAGTAAATGAAATTTATGCTGCAATAGCTCTACAAATTGCGCAGGAACGTAGTATTATAATTCCAAATGATATGGCAATTATTGGTTTTACTAGCGGTCTAATATCAGAGTTTACGTCACCTCCATTAACATCGGTAGAACAGCATGGGGATTTAATGGGGAGGCAAGCTGCAGAATTATTAATTAATAGAATTGAGAGTACAGCACCTGCTGAATTTCAAAAAGAAGTAATTTCACCTAATTTAAAAATTAGAAAATCCACATTGTCAGCTAATTAAGAGTATCTCTACAAGTCTAGTTGTGTTTTTTAGTAAAAATTAAATTTTTTAAATTTTTTTATTGAACTCAAAGGTTGTAGTAAGCTATTTCAAGTTATTTGGCTTAAAACTTGATTTCAAAAGAGGTTTTACTTAAAATTAATTTCTATATTTGCTCAGTAAGAGGAATCTTACCATTACTATTTTTCACACTTCACACAAACAAATAATTTAGAGCAATATTGCTTTATATTGTCCTAATATATAATAGTAACATTATGGAAAAACGGAAATTAAGTTTCTGGGATATTTGGAACATGAGTTTCGGATTCTTAGGGATTCAAATGGGTT
>CAYPNJ010000119.1:0-3689 GCA_964412305.1 uncultured Lutibacter sp.
AGTTAGTTAGTTAGTTAGTTAGTTAGTTAGTTAGTTAGTTAGTTAGTTAGTTAGTTAGTTAGTATTAGATTTTAATTAATTCGAAAAAACAACGTATTTGATTTGAAAATAAATACGGTTGCTAAGTTAAAATATATATATGGTTCTATCATTATTATTATTATTATTATTATTATATGAAAATAATAAATTTCAATGATTTGAAATCCAAATGATTAGACTGCCTTTTAAGTAGATTAATCGATTCAACCGTATGTAGTAATTCTAATTATTTACTACTAACTTAAATCCGACCTATAAAGCTACTATTTAATAAAAAAAAAGCCTATCAATTACGACAGGCTTTTTATACAAATAAGTTAGAAGTAATAAATTAAATTACTTTTACATTTATTGCGTTCAATCCTTTTGGAGTTTCTTCAATATCAAAGCTAACTTTGTCTCCTTCATTGATTTCATCAATTAGTCCATTTACATGTACAAATACATCTTTGTCACCTTCTTCTGGAGTGATGAATCCAAATCCTTTAGAATTATTGAAAAATTTTACTGTTCCGTTACTCATAATTAAAAATTTTATTTAGGTACAAATGTATGATTTTGTATTTAGTTTTATTGCATTTGTAGTAAGTTAATATAAAAGTCGAATAATTTTTGTAATTTCTCATAGCCTATTTAATTGAAAAATTACAGAAATATAGGTTTTTGTTTGTGCTTAAAATTTAATAAACTAACAATTTTTCTACATTTTTATTTTTAAGTAAATCACCAATTTCTACAATGTAGATTAACATATAAGTGGATAATCTTTGCTGCGGCTGTTACTCTATAATGATGTTTAGGATGGTGAAAATAATATATATTATAGGCTTTATAAACTCAGGTTGAAGATATTCATTTGAAGCTTTGGATGATATGGCCTTTTTTAGTTAACACAACTACTCATTACTTATTATTTTATTGAATTATTGTAAACAACCTGTTTTGAGTAGATGTAGTATTTTTTTGATCACTTTGAGCCGGTATTTATTGAATTATTTTCTTAGAGAGTAATTTGATATGAAAAACACTGAATGAAAAACTTTAAAAAAACACTACAACATATTTATTCGACTTTTTTTAAACACTATATAAAAAATATAAAGTGTTAATATAGAGGCGTATATAAAAAATTAAAACACTACTTTGGATTTAGCCATTATTAGAAATGACAAAAATCATACTTTCAAAGTCGTTGATATTATATTTTTGTACTATAAAGTTTTTAACGATGATAAAAATATTTAAAACTTCAAAAAATGTTATTGTAAATATTGATACATATTTAGATAATGTAGAATTAGGAATCTTAAATTTTAAAGAAGGAGTAAACCACTACTTAAATGGAAACGTTCAAGAGTTTGAGAATAATCTTAAAATAATTGAAGAACTTGAAAGGAAAGCTGATTCTATAATTAGAAAAATTGAAAATGACTTTTATGTATACTCATTAATGCCTAACTATTCAAGTGATATTTTAAATCTTTTAGAAAAAGTTGATGATATAATAGATAAGGTGAAAGATAATTTAAGTCAGTTTGATGTGGAAGCGCCGTATTTTCCTGAGGATTTAAAAAATGATTTTTCAAGACTCGTTTCATTATCTGTTAAATCTGCTGAAAATGTTATTCCAGCTGCCAGAGTATTTTTTACAGCACCTAACTTGGTAAAGGATAAATTGCAAAAAGTGATGTTTTACGAGCGTGAAACGGATAAGCTTGCGACCAAAATAAAAGCGAGGTTATTTAAAGAAATGGATTTTTTAAAACTAAGTGAAAAAATTCATTTGCGTTATTTTACCTTACATATAGAGGAAGTTTCTGATGCATCTGAAATAGTTGCAAAAATGTTATCGTCTTTAGTGATTAAAATAAAAATGTAGTAAATATTAAAAAGAGTTACCTATGTTTTTATTTTTTTTATCAAGCGGTTTATTTTTAGGATGGTCATTAGGAGCAAATGATGCAGCGAATATTTTTGGTTCAGCGGTTGGCTCAAAAATGATTAAGTTTAGCTTAGCTGTCATAATTGCATCAATATTTGTAATTCTGGGATCTCTTTTACAAGGTTCAGGTGCAACACATACTTTAGGTAAACTTGGTTCGGTGAATGCCATTGGTGGTGCATTTACAGTTGCTCTTTGTGCCGGAGCTACTGTTTTTTGGATGACCAAACTAAAATTACCAGTATCTACCTCACAAGCTATTATTGGAGCTATTATTGGTTGGAATTTTTATTCAGGGAATCCAACAGATATAAAAGTTCTAGGTAAAATTATGAGTACTTGGGTAGCGGGTCCAATATTAGGTGGGATTTTCGCTATTTTATTGTATTTACTTCTTAAAACGATACTTAATAAGAGTAAAATTCATTTAATTAAACTAGATGCTTATTTAAAATATGCACTCATTATTGTGGGTGCTTTTGGCGCTTATAGTTTAGGGGCTAATAATGTTGCAAATGTAGTAGGTGTATTTGTACCCTCGGTACCCACAATAGTACTTGATTTTGGTTTATTTACTTTGGATGGAATTCAATTGTTGTTTTTAGGTGGTGGTGTTTCTATAGCCTTAGGAATTGTTACTTATTCAAAGAAGGTAATGATGACTGTTGGAAATGGTTTAATGAACTTATCGGCAGAAGCTGCCCTGGTTATTGTACTTGCACATTCAATGGTGTTATTTATATTTTCATCTACTTCATTGTCAAATGCATTTCAAAGTATAGGTTTACCTGCAATACCTTTGGTTCCTGTATCTAGTTCACAAGCAGTTGTTGGAGCTATTATGGGTATCGGGTTATTAAAAGGAGGTAGAGGAATTGAATACAAAGTTTTAGGGAAAATTTCACTTGGTTGGATTGCAACTCCGTTAATTGCTGGTTTTGTATCATTTATGTCATTGTTTTTCATGGATAATGTGTTCAAATTAACGGTATTTCAAAAAGGGATTGACAATACAAAAACACTATCTAAAATAACCTCTTCTACTATAGAAAACTCTTCACTTTCAAGCATTAATTTATATCAGCCTTTACTGTATTCAGCGATCATAATTTTAGTAATAATAATAGTAATATTAGGAATTAAACTGCTACGTAATTCTGTAAAATTTAAAGATGATCAATCACAAGATATCTTGATTAAATATGAATCTCAGGAAAAATTATTAAAAAAGGAACTTCAGAAAGTCAATGAAGATAACGTAAAATTAGAAAAAGAGATTGATTTTAAACGTAAAGAGCAAATGGACATTGCATTAAACATTATCAATAAAAATAGATTTCTTGAAAAATTAAAATCAAAAATTAAAAAGATAATTGATAAACCTGAATCTGAAAAAGAAGAACTAGTTAGACTTAAAACATTGATTGTTGATAATTTGAGTTTAGACAAAGACAGAGAAAGATTTAATGTTTATGTGAATGAATTGAACCGTGATTTTTATTTCAGGCTATTGAGTAGGTATCCAAGACTAACAGAAAATGAACAAAGATTATGCTCGTTGGTTAGGCTGAACTTAAGTTCAAAGGAAATGGCTTCTATTTTAAACATATCAACCAAAAGTGTTGAAGTTAATAGGCATAGACTTCGTAAAAAAATGCACCTTAAAAGAAAAGAAAATTTAACCGAATTAATAAATAAGTTATAA
>CAYPNJ010000120.1:0-3659 GCA_964412305.1 uncultured Lutibacter sp.
ACAATGGCAGAAATGATGGCACAAGGAAAACAACCTGAAGTATTATTTTGGGTTGGATGCGCAGGAAGTTATGATGACAGAGCAAAAAAAATAACAAAATCTTTTGTGAAAATCTTAAACAATGCGAAAGTAGATTTTGCGGTTTTAGGAACTGAAGAAAGTTGTTCTGGAGATCCAGCTAAAAGAGCAGGAAACGAGTTTTTATTTCAAATGCAAGCAATGACAAACATAGAAGTTTTAAATGCTTACGAAGTAAAAAAAATTGTTACAGCGTGTCCGCATTGCTACAATACTTTAAAAAATGAATATCCAGAATTGGGAGGCGTTTATGAAGTTATTCATCATACAGAATTACTAAAATCATTAGTTGATGAAGGGAAAATCACCATTGAAGGAGGAAAGTTTAACGGAAAAAAAATAACGTTCCATGACCCATGTTACTTAGGTCGTGCAAACGGGGTGTATGAAGCACCACGCGAACTAATTCGAAAATTAGATGCAGAATTGGTTGAAATGAATCGTTGTAAATCTGATGGGTTATGTTGTGGAGCCGGTGGCGCACAAATGTTTAAAGATTCTGAAAAAGGGGCTAAAGAAATTTTTGTAGAACGCACCGAAGATGCTATTGCAGTTAAACCAGATATTATTGCTACCGGATGCCCATTTTGTAATACCATGATGACTGATGGAGTTAAAGTAACTGAAAAAGAAGGTGAAATAGAAGTGTTGGATATTGCCGAGCTAATTGCAAATGCTAACGACGATTCATTAAAATAAAGTTTGGTTCTTTAAAGATACATATTAAAATATGTTTAAACATTACTTGAATGCAGCACGCTTAAGAACTCTACCACTTTCCATTTCTGGAATTATTGTGGGTAGTTTTATTGCAGCTTCAGAAGGTTTTTTTAATTGGGTAATTTGTGTTTTAGCCTTATTGACTACAGTTGGGTTTCAAATTATTTCAAACTTTGCAAATGATTATGGAGACGGTGTAAAAGGTACCGATAATAACGATAGAGTAGGCCCTACAAGAACTATACAAAGTGGTGTTATTACTCCCAAACAAATGCTTAAAGCCATTATAACTACAATTGGTTTAACCTTGTTTGTAGCTATATTACTTATTTATACTTCCTTTGGTAAAGATGATTTTTTAAATCTTTCGATTTTCTTTTTATTAGGTGTTCTTAGTATTGGAGCAGCAATTAAATATACGGTTGGAAACAATGCCTATGGCTATAGTGGATTTGGAGATTTATTTGTATTTCTATTTTTTGGTTTGCTAAGTGTTTGTGGTAGCTATTATTTGTATACAAAGCTATTTGATTTTACAGTTTTGTTGCCAGCTTTTTCTGTTGGCTTGTTAAGTATTGGTGTTCTTAATCTAAATAATTTGCGTGACAGAGCATCAGATATAAAGTCTGGTAAAAAAACATTAGTTGTTAAAATTGGAAGTAAATTCGGAAAATATTACCATTACTATTTATTAATTTCTTCATTATTATTTGCGATAATATATGTTGTAATTCATTATAAATCTCCTGTGCAATTTTTATTTATGTTGTCGTATATTCCTATAATCCAACATTTTATTTTTGTTTTAAAAAATGAAACACCAAAATTATTAGATCCTCAATTAAAAAAATTAGCTCTAAGCACCTTTTTATTTTCTCTTTTATTTGGTATTGGTTTACTTTTAGCGTAATATTTTTGATAATTATCATTTTATAATTAAAAATTAAAAGATACCTTTGTCCTTTATTGTAGGGCAGTTAATGAAGAATCAAATTTTAGGCATATTTTTTTATTTACTTTATTTGTTGGCAATGGTTCGTCCGTTAGTGCCTATTATAGAGTACCATGCCAATTATGATTATATTGCCAATGTGCTTTGTGAAAATAGAGACAAACCCTATTTAGAATGTAATGGTAAATGTTATTTAGAAAAACAACTAAAAAAAGCAAATCATAATAATCACGATCATAAATCTACAATTCCTCAAATAGATTTTGATAAGTATCCAATAAGTCCTGTAGAACAATTTGGATATCGAATTTCATCAGATACTAGCATCTCTAATTCAGTAGTAAAATCTACTGTAAATATTTATCAAGACGAGTATTTATCGTCTATTTTGCACCCTCCACAGATTATTTCTACTATATAGTCTATTCTTAAAATTTAGGTCATAGTAATTAATTACTTGTACTAATGTATGTTGTGTGTACTCAAAATTTGAGTGCATTGCCAAAAGCTATTCTACAGTTTTAAGATTCAATCAAAATCTAAATTAATAAGTATCGCTAAAAGTTAATAAGCGATTAAATAAAAAATTTTATTCAAATGAATAAATCTGTATTTGCTAGTATATTACTAGTATTTGTGATAGCATTCTCGTATGCTCAAGAATCAACTATTAAAGGAAAGGTAGTTGATAATATCACCAAAGAACCAATTTTAGGAGCAAGTATTTTAATTGAAAATACACATAAAGGAACAACAACAAATAGATTAGGTGAATTTATAATTAAAAATGTAAAACTACCCGTAAACATATCAATTTCATTTTTGGGATATAAAACTAAAAAGATTAGTGTAAGTAAAACAAACCTAATTATTTATTTAGAAACTGCAAATAATAGACTAGCTGAAGTTGTTGTAAGTGCTTCACGTACTCAACAGCGTAGAGAAGATGTACCTGTGGCAATCTCAACTATTACAGCCAAGACTTTAGAAGAAATTAAACCTTCAACTGTAGCACAAGTGTTAAATCAAGCAGCAGGAGTTTTAATGGTTGATTTAGGTAATGAACAGCATATGATGGCAATTCGACAACCAATATCAACCAAAAGTTTGTATTTGTATTTAGAAGATGGAATTCCTATTAGACCAACGGGTGTATTTAACCATAATGCATTGTTAGAAATGAATATGGCGGCTACAAAAACTATTGAAATTATTCGTGGTCCTTTTTCATCTTTATATGGAAGTGAAGCCATTGGAGGAGCAATAAACTTTTTTACTGCCAATCCAACAGCAACACCAACAGGAAGTTTTTCTATTCGTGGGAATGACCAAGGATATTTACGTATGGATGCAAAAGCTTCAGCTACTTTTAATAAAACAGGTGTTTATGTAAGCGGTTATAAATCTCAAATTAAAGATGGTATTAGAGCATATGGAGATTATGATAAAGAGGCAATTACGGCAAAAGTATTTCATACATTTAATGATAGAACTACTTGGAGTAATACCATGACCTATGTAAATTACTTTAGTGAAATGAGCGGTAGCTTGGATGAAACTAAATTTGAGAATAAAGATTATACTTCGTATCATACATTTACTTTTCGTGATGCAAAATCTCTACGTTTTAACTCAACTTTAAACCATTTATGGAATGATACAAATAACACTTCTTTTAGTTTAATTTATAGAGATAATACAATGAAGCAAAATCCGTCCTATCGTATAGACAGCAGAGCAGATTTTGATAGTTATACACTAGGACAATTGAACGATAACAGTTTTAATAGTTATGGTTTTGTTGCACAACACAATATGAAGTTTGAAAAGGCTATTATTAATGTTGGAGCAAGTTTAGATTATAGCCCAAATACATACGAAGCATTGGAGACAAACGTTTATAGAAATG
>CAYPNJ010000121.1:0-3513 GCA_964412305.1 uncultured Lutibacter sp.
CATTATTTCCTTATTTTATTGACTCCTAATATATGAAATTAACTACTGACCTCAACTAAAATAAATATTTTAAACCAAGAGATAAACCAGCTCCTAATCCTTCTTGAGTTTGAGCATCAAACATATTAAATCCAAAAGTTATCTTTCCTGTTGCATCTCCTCCATCTGGTTTTATTGAATTATAACCAAACCTACCAAATTTAGCCTCAATAGTCCATTTCCCACCAATAAAATAATCAATTCCTGGCTCAACATTAAATCCATATCCTGTAAAGTCTTCTCCAAAAAGTAATGGTACATTTCCTTCTAGAAAAAGAAAAAATTTATCAGAAACTCCATAATACTTTCTTAGTAATGGCTTCACAATAAAAACATCCTGACCAAGTGCATTTGTATAACCAATAGCAGCTCCAACTGTTACATCAGCAGAAATAAATGTTCCAACTGCTGGTAGAATAGTATAAACAGCATCTACATCTTCTACTTTATTGTAACTAGCTGCTGCTAGTCCCCACCAAGCTCCTTTAAATCCTTGATTTTCTTCTGCTTCTTGAGAAAAAGCATTTCCTGATAGTAACGCAAATATTACTAAACTTAACAATAATTTTTTCATAATAGTTATTTAAATTAATTTGATTACTCAAATGTAGCAACTGAAACAAAAAAATAGAATGATAATTATCATCTTAAAGGATAATATTATCCTAATTTGTAATAAATGTAATTGTATTACATTTGCATTTATATGCAGAAGAAAATAAACATACAAAATAAAAAAGCACGTTTCGAATACGAAATACTTGATAGATATACTGCCGGTATTCAATTAACAGGTACTGAAATCAAATCCATTAGAGAAAGTAAAGCTAGAATTACTGAAAGTTTTTGTGAATTTAACGATCAAGGTGAGTTATTTGTAATAAATATGTTTATTGAAGAATATTTGTATGGGCATTCTTACAATCACAAGCCAAAAAGTGAACGAAAATTACTGTTAAATAAAGGTGAACTTAAAAAATTGCAAAAAGAAATTCAAAATGTTGGTTTAACAATTGTTCCGCTAAAGTTATTTTTAACAGATAAGGGTTGGGCTAAATTAGACATTGCACTTTGTAAAGGGAAAAAGAACTACGATAAACGCGAAACCATTAAAGATAGAGAGAATAAAATAAGCTTAGATAGAATTAAAAAGGATTTTAATTGACAATGCTTTCAGAAAAATTTAAAAATAAACATGTTATCCTTGCTTCAGGATCACCTAGAAGACAAGAACTTTTTAAGGAATTAGGTGTTAAATTTACTATCAGAATAAAATCAATTAAAGAAAACTATGCTAAAAACTTAAAAGAGGAAGAAATTACTAATTATTTAGCAGTATTAAAAGCGAATGCTTTTGAAAATGAATTGAAAGAAAATGATATTTTAATAACTTCTGATACTATAGTTTGGCATCATCAAAAACCCCTAGAAAAACCTAAAAACAAACAGGAAGCAATAGCTATGCTATATGCTTTATCCGGTACAACACATAAGGTTATTACTTCAATTTGTATTAAAACAAGCACTACTCAAAAGGTTTTTTTTGATACTACCATATTTCACTTCAAAAATTTAACCAATGATGAAGTTGAATTTTATATTGAAAATTACAATCCCTATGATAAAGCAGGTGGTTATGGTATACAAGAATGGATAGGCTTTATTGGAGTTACAAAGCTTGAAGGTAGCTACTTTAATGTAATGGGGTTACCTGTGCATAAGTTATACGAAGAATTACTAAAAATGTAGTTTCTTATCGTTAAATATCCTTATTTTTGAACGATTTTTATAAATAACAACATGAAAAAATACACATTTACAGAAAAGAAAGATACCAGATCAGGTTTTGGTGCAGGGTTAGCTGAATTAGGAGATACAAATGAGAATGTAGTGGCGCTTTGTGCCGATTTAGTAGGTTCTTTAAAAATGGAAAAATTTATTAAAAATCACCCTGAGCGATTTTTTCAAATAGGAATTGCAGAAGCCAATATGATGGGAATTGCAGCAGGTTTAACCATTGGGGGGAAAATCCCTTTCACAGGAACTTTTGCTAACTTTTCTACAGCAAGAGTTTACGATCAAATTCGTCAAGCAATTGCATATTCAGGGAAAAATGTTAAAATATGTGCATCTCACGCTGGTTTGACATTAGGTGAAGATGGAGCAACACACCAAACTTTAGAAGATATTGGTTTAATGAAAATGTTACCTGGTATGGTTGTTATCAATCCTTGTGACTACAACCAAACAAAAGCAGCAACTATTGCAATCGCTGATTATGTTGGCCCGGTATATTTACGTTTTGGACGTCCTGCAGTGCCAATTTTTATGCCTGAAGATCAAGAATTTATAATAGGAAAAGCGATTCAATTAACTGAAGGAACTGATGTTACTATTGTAGCAACTGGGCATTTAGTTTGGGAGGCTTTACAGGCCTCAGAAAAACTAGAAGCTATGGGTATTAGTGCTGAAGTTATAAATATTCACACTATTAAACCTTTAGATGATGAAGCAATTCTTAAATCTATTGCAAAAACAGGTTGTATTGTATCTGCTGAAGAACATAATATTTTAGGTGGTTTAGGAGAAAGTATTTCACGTGTATTGGTACAAAACAATCCTGTTCCTCAAGAATTTGTAGCTGTAAACGATAGTTTTGGAGAATCTGCAACACCTGCACAATTGATGGAAAAATATGGTTTAACAAACGATGATATTGTAAACGCTGCTAAAAAAGCTATCTCAAGAAAATAACAGTATTATTTTTGCGTTTAAATTAAATATAAATCTCAAAATAAATTATTATGATTAAAAAAACACACTTATTTTCAATACTATTTATTGCAACTTCTTTTTTTGTTAATGCACAAAGTGGCTGGGGTATTAAAGGTGGTTTAAGTTTTAATTCAAACGGAGAGCTTAATCAGGTTTCTGAAATTTATAAAAATGAAGGGAAAGGTAAGTCTGGATTTAACATTGGTCTTTATGGAAAATTAGATTTAGGTCCAATTTATCTACGTCCAGAGTTAGTGTATACTAAAACAACTAGTGAATATGTGTTGAATTCAGAGAATGTTGATTATAAAATATCTAAAATAGATGTTCCTGTTTTAGTTGGAATTAACATTATTGGTCCTTTAAATGTTTTTGCAGGTCCCGCTTTTCAATATTATTTAGATAACGATTTAGAAGGGCTAAATTTTGAAGATATTGAAAATGAATTTTCAATTGGAATAAATATTGGCGCTTCTGTTGAATTAGGAAGATTAGGTATTGATGTTAGATATGAGAGAGGTTTAAGTGAAAATGAAGCAAACTGGTCTAATGCAGGTGAAACATTTACACTAGACTCAAGACCAGAGCAACTAATTTTTAGTGTATCGTATAGATTATCTAGTAAAAAAGAATAACTAATTCTTTAATTTATTCTAAATCGGGTTTAATACCTCGAGGCTTGCCTCGTACGAAAAAAAC
>CAYPNJ010000122.1:0-3344 GCA_964412305.1 uncultured Lutibacter sp.
ATAAACCAGTATTTGAAAAATTAGTAAGTCTGTATGCTGAAAAAGCGCCAAAAGATTATGTGCCTACTAATATGATTGGTGTAAATTTTGAAAAAATCACAAATGATATTTATACAAACTCTAAGTTGACAAGTTTAGAAGGTGCAATGGAATTGCTAAACGGTACTGCTGAAGAAGTAGTTAAAAAATTAAATGAAGACAAGGCCTATGCTTTTGGAAAAGAATTACACACAATATTTTACAATAAAATTGAACCTAAGTTTCAAGAGTTAAATTTACAATTAGCTTCAGTTCAGAAAAAATATATGAAAGCATTAATGGACGTATTTCCAAACAAACGATTTTTTCCAGATGCTAATAGTACGTTACGTGTAACTTATGGTCAAGTTAAAGGGTACGCTCCAAAAGATGGAATGCGTTATGGAAATACAACCTATTTAAAGGGTGTTATTGAAAAATTTGTTCCAGGAGATTATGAATTTGATATTCCTAAGAAACTACAAGAATTATATGATTCAAAAGATTTTGGACAATATGGAGATAATGGCAAAATGCCAGTAAATTTTATTGGTACAAATCATACAACTGGTGGAAATTCAGGAAGTCCAGCAATAGATGCTCACGGAAATTTAGTTGGATTAAATTTTGACAGAGTTTGGGAAGGTACTATGAGTGATATGAATTACGATCCAGATATTTGTAGAAATATTATGGTAGACGTTCGTTATGTATTATTTATAGTTGATAAATATGCAGGCGCTCAAAATTTAATAGATGAAATGACTTTAGTTCACCCAAAAAAGAAATAGAATAATCAAACAATAGAAACATGAAATTTATAAAACAGTATTTATTAGTAGTAATAGCATTTATATCATTAAATATAACTGCACAAGATACACGAGACATTCAAGGTGGAATGTGGATACCGTCCTTATTAGAAGGAATGAATGAACAAGAAATGCAGCAGTTAGGAAGTAAAATGACCGCTGAAGATATTTACTCAGTAAATAATTCAAGTTTAAAAGATGTCATAGCGCATTTTGGTGGAGGTTGTACTTCTGAAATTATTTCACCAAATGGATTATTATTAACAAATCATCATTGTGGTTTTGGTGTAATTCAATCTCACTCTTCAGTAGAATACGATTATTTAAAAGATGGATTTTGGGCTATGAGTTATGAAGAAGAAAAAGTAAATGAAAATTTAAGCGCCACATTTATTAAAAGAATAGATGATGTTACTAGTCAAGTTTTTGAAGGGGCTACTGATGAAATGGATGCAGCTTCTAAAATGAAGTTAATCAATCAAAATATTCAAAAAGCGATAAAGTCTGTACAGAAAAAAGAATGGCAAGACGCTAATGTGAAGTCATTTTTTAAAGGAAATCAGTATTTATTATTTGTTACTGAAAAATTCACAGATGTACGTTTAGTTGGAGCACCACCAACATCAATTGGGAAATTTGGAGCAGATACAGATAACTGGATGTGGCCACGCCACACAGGTGATTTCTCTATGTTTAGAGTGTACGCAGATGCAAATAATCACCCGGCTGATTACTCAAAGGATAATGTTCCTTATAAAGCAGACCATTATTTACCAATATCTTTAGATGGTGTTGAAGAAAGTGATTTTACGTTGGTATTTGGTTTCCCAGGAAGAACCAATGAATATTTACCAGCTGTTGCTGTTGATCAAATTGTAAATGTATTAAACCCTGCTAAAATTGAAGTGCGTGACAATGCATTAAAAATTATGGATTCTTATATGAGAAAAGATGATGCAGTTAAAATTAAATATGCATCAAAGTTTGCTTCAATTGCCAATTATTGGAAAAAATGGATTGGAGAAAATCAGGGAATTCATCAAACAAATGCAATTGCAAAAAAGAAAGAATTAGAAGCTGAATTTTCTAAAATAGTAGCAGAAAAAGACTTAGTTGGGTATACAACGTTGTTAGCTGATTTTGAAAAATTATATAAAGAAATAGAAAGTGTTTCTTTAGCACGTAATTATTGGATAGAAGTTGCTTACAGAAATGTTGAAATATTAGGAATTACATTTAGAGCATTTCAACTAGAACAAGCTTTTTTAAGAGGTGGAGCACCTGCATTTGAAAAAGCTAGAACTGCTACTTTAAAGAGGTTAAAAGGGACTTATAAAAATTATAGTGCAACTGTAGATCAGCCTGTATTTGAAAAATTGGTTGGTTTGTATGCTGAAAAAATGCCAAAAGAATTTTTACCTGAATCTTTTAATGAATTAGATTTTAAAGCGCTTTCAACTTCAATTTATGCAACATCAAAATTTTTAAGTTTAGAAGGAGCTGAAGAATTATTAAGTGGTAGTGCAGAGGAGGTAATTAAAAAAATGAATGATGATGATGCGTATGCCTTTGGAAAAGAGATTCACAGTATTTTTTATACTAAAATTGAACCAAAATTTCAACAGTTAAATATGCAAATTGGAGCGGTTCAAAAAGACTATATGACTGCACTAATGAAAGTGTTTCCAAATAAACGTTTTCCGCCAGATGCAAATAGTACATTAAGAGTAAACTATGGTATGATACAAGGTTATGAACCTAAAGATGGTATCTATTATACAAATAAAACTTATTTAAAAGGTGTTATGGAAAAATATGTGCCAGGTGATTATGAGTTTGATGTACCTCAAAAATTACAAGATTTGTATGAAACTAAAGATTATGGACAATATGCTGAAAATGGAAAATTACCTGTTAATTATTTGTCAACAAATCATATGACAGGAGGAAATTCAGGAAGTCCAATTATTGATGCACATGGTAATATGATTGGTTTAGCTTTTGATACAACTTGGGAAGGAACTATGAGTGATTTGTACTTTGATGCTGATATTGTAAGAAGTATTTCGGTTGATATTCGTTATGTATTATTTATAATTGATAAGTTTGCTGGAGCTCAGAATTTAATTGATGAAATGACTTTAGTGCATCCAAAAAAGAAATAAAATTTTCTAAAACTTAGAAATTCGTTATTCTGAATTTAATTTAGGTTGGTGTAAATTTGACTTATAAAAAACTCCAAATTTTTATTTGGAGTTTTTTTATGCTATTATTTAAAATGAGTTAATCTTCAGAAGTAGTTTTTTTTGGTTGCCGTTTGGCATCTTTCAGGCATTTGTTTAACATCCATTCTAACTGTCCGTTAGTAGATCTAAATTCATCAGCTGCCCATTTTTCAACTGCTTTGAGCATATCTTCATTTATACGTAATGCAAATGCTTTTTTCTTTGCCATTATAAATCAATTTCATTTTCAAAAAATCAAATTTAAACTAAAATAAGTTTTAGTTGATTT
>CAYPNJ010000123.1:0-3193 GCA_964412305.1 uncultured Lutibacter sp.
AAAGGCAACATTTTTAATGTGTTTATCATCGTATATTTTCATAATTTAACTGTTTTTGTGAAAAGTTGTATAAAGTTACAAACTTTTTACTTTAAAAAGATGACGAATGTTAGGGTTTTTATCAATCTGTTTTACTATTTAGAATTAACTTAATAGTAGGATTCAATATTTAGTCAATCATAAATTACAATTCATCCTAATTAAATTACAACTCGGTTAAAATTAATTTAGTATTACGAGCCTTTACATGACTTTTGCAGTGTAAAAACAATATTATATTAATTTAAAATCAACTTATTATGCAACACATTATTTTAACAATCGCATTATTTTTTTCATTACTATTAGTTGCTCAAACGCAAACTAACGAGAATAATTTTGAAGGAAATAAAATTACAGTTTCTGTAGTCAATGCTTTAAACGACAGTGGAAAGATTCATTTTTCATTTCATAATGAAACTACTTTTATGAAGGCAGCACCATTATTTGCAAAAACGGGTACTATTGAGAAAGGTTTAAGCACAGTTATTTTTGAAAATGTACCAGAAGGAGAATATGCAATTTTATGTTTTCATGATGAAAATGAAAATGGAAGAATGGACTTTTACGAAAACAGAATGCCGAAAGAAAGCTATGGAGCATCTAATAATGTAATGGAAATGGGGCCTCCACAATTTTACAATGCAAAATTTAAAGTAACAGAAGAAAATTTAAATCTAGAAATTAAGTTTTAAATTGCAATTATTAAAAAATAAACTCATTGAAATGAAATCGGATTTAAAATACATACTTAAAATTTCAGTAATACTTGCAGTTGTAATATTTATAATTGAAAGATCGTTATCAAGTAATGGTTTTAATTTAATGATAAATGAATTGCTAAAAGTTTTAAGTATTCATTTTATGTACGCAGTGGTGCTTACAGCTATTAACGCCTATTTTTATGATTATTTAAACACGAAAATTTCTTGGGAAGAAAATTCTAAAATTCGTTTAATTATTGGTGCTGTTGGTTCTATAACCTTAACAATGATTGGATTGGTGGCTTTAAGATTTGTAACACTTGTTGTTATTTTAGGTAAGCCATTAGAAACTTTTTTGAATGATGCAAGCGCAAAAAGCTATTATACATTTGGCTTAGTTATTACATTAATAATTAGCTTAATATTTCATTCGATATTTTTTTATAAGGCATTAACAGAGAAAAAAGTAAACGAACAACAAATTGTAGCGAAAACCGAAACAGCAAAATTCGAAACTTTAAAAAGTCAGATAGATCCTCACTTTTTATTCAACAGTTTAAATGTTCTAACTTCTCTAATAGGAGAAAACCCTAAGCAAGCTGAAAAATTCACAACCAAGTTATCTAAAGTATATAGATATGTTTTAGAGCAAAAAAGCAAAGATTTAATTGAGTTAGATGAAGAATTGCACTTTGCAAAAACGTATATGCAATTATTAAAAATGAGATTTGAAAATGCTGTCACATTTGAAATTCCTGAAAAAGCTTCTAATTCTGAACTAAAAATAATACCATTAGCACTTCAATTATTGTTAGAGAATACGATTAAGCACAATGTGGTTTCAGAAGAAAACCCATTAAAAGTGACAATAACTGAAGAGGAAGGATACTTAGTTGTTTCAAATAATTTTAACCCTAAGACAATATTAGAAAAAGGTACAAAAGTTGGGTTAAAAAATATAATTGACAGGTATCATTTAATAACATTAAAAAAAGTTTTAGTTGAAAAATCTTCCAATAAATTTATTGTGAAGCTACCACTATTAAGACAAAAAATAAAAACAATGAACACATCAAATACAAATACACAACAAAATAATAAATATATACGTGCTGTAGAGCGTGTAGAAGAAATGAAGGGGTTTTATGCAAGTTTAATAGCATATTGTATTGTTATCCCGTTTTTAATATTCATTTATTTTAAATATAGCTCTAACACCATTCAATGGTTCTGGTTTCCAGCGTTCGGTTGGGGGATAGGGCTGGTTATTCAAGGGTTTAAAGCGTTTAGTCCAGTATTTGGAAGTAGCTGGGAAGAACGGAAAATTCAAGAGTTTATGAAAGATGATGATAAGCAATATTGGGAATAGGATTGAGTGTAAATAAAATGTTTAATGAACATTTTTAGCGAAGAGGCTAGCAGGCGCGTTGGCAAATACAACGATTATTTATAAATCAATAATAAAAGCAAAAAATGAAAACAGATTATACAAGTGAAGATAAGTATATAAGAGCAAAGAAAAAGGTTGATGAATTAAAAGGGTTTTATTACAATCTATTATCATACTGTTTAGTGATCCCTTTTTTAATTTTTATAAACCTAATGACATCTCCAAATTACTTCTGGTTTTGGTGGCCAATGTTTGGTTGGGGAATTGGCATTGCATTTCATGCCTTTAGAGTATTCAATCATAAAATTGGGTTGGGTAAAGATTGGGAGGAAAAAAAGATTAAGGAGTTTATGAATGACGATAAAAATAAATTTTAATAGTATGGAAACAAATTATACAGAAGAGCAAAAATATTTAAAAGCAAAAAAGAAGGTTAAATCAATTAAAGGTTTTTATGTACACTTTATGGTTTACTTGTTGGTAAACGGATTTATATTGTTGTCTAAAGCCTTGTCAGATGGAGGATGGGAAGTTTTTTGGGAATGGCAATCGTACAATACAGCACTATTTTGGGGAATTGGTGTTGCATTTCACGCATTTGGAGTTTTTGGAATGGATATTCTTTTAGGTAAAAATTGGGAAGACAATAAAATTAAGGAATTAATGGATAAAGATAAAAGAGATACTTGGGAGTAAATTAAACCCTAATTTTGAAAGTTAAATATTAGAATCAATACATATATATACAAAATGAAAGTAGTTGTTATAGAAGACGAAAGACCTGCAGCCCGTAGATTGAGTAGAATGTTAACTGAAATAGGTATTGAACCAATTGCAATGTTACATTCAGTTGAAGAGTCTGTAAATTGGTTTTATACCAATCAACATCCTGATTTATTATTTTTAGATATACAACTTTCGGATGGTTTGTCATTTGAAATATTTGAAGAAGTAGAAGTTAAAAGTGCTATTATTTTTACTACAGCTTATGATGAGTATGCTTTAAAAGCTTTCAAATTAAATAGTGTAGATTATTTATTAAAACCAATTGATGCGGATG
>CAYPNJ010000124.1:0-3172 GCA_964412305.1 uncultured Lutibacter sp.
TAAAAATTGGATTTGACTTTTATATTTCAAAACCAATTGATAAAAAACTACTTTTTAAAACAATTGAAAAATATTCTTTTTAACTGAAGGTATCTAAATTGCAGTAGAGGAATATTATAATCAATATATTTAATATTCTATAAATTTGATGTAAAAAAAAGTCTGTCAATTACGACAGGTTTTTTATACAAATAAGTTAGAAGTATTAAAATTAAGACACTATCCTAAAAAGTGTGTAAGTTTCAAAACTCAGGGTTAAATTATTTATAGTTTAATCCTGTTTTCAAATATAGCTAAAAATTGGTTTAGTATTATCCCCAATTTCTAATAGGCATTGTCCACTTTTTAGTACTTTCTATTAAAGTTAAAAAGACAGACTTCATAACTGCTTCATCCGTTGGGAACGAGAGTTTATTTTTGGTATATTTTTAGGTTTTCTATAAGATTTGTAGTATAAATAATAGTTTTTATCTCCATTGGAAAATCAAAGAAGACAGTAAGTTCGTCCTAGTTGTTTTTAAAGTCTTTTAAGGCAGCTCTGGCAGCTTCTTTTGTTAGAACTGTATAGATTTGTTTCGTATCTCTAGTAAACTCTTTTTTGTCCTTCCAAACTGCGTAACGACAGAAGTTTCTAATTTGATGCACTACACATATTTGTATGGTTGAGTTGGGGAAAATAGTTTTTATGGTATCTGTGCCGTTTAAATTATCGGTGGCAGTTATCAATATATCTTGGGTTCCTCTTGTTTTTATATCGGTTAAAACATTCATCCAAAATGCGGAAGATTCATTTTTACCTAGCCATAAGCCTGTATATTGTCAGTAAAAAGTGAACTTTTAAAGGTTTATAAATGCCTAAAAAGAAGAATGCTAGCTCGCTAATTAGCGAGCTAAAGCGAAAAACAAGAAGAAACGACTCTTCAGAGGAAAAAATCAGAATAGTTATTGAAGGAATGCGTGGTGAAATGACCATTGTAGAGCTATGTCTGTATAGTGTCAGCAAAAAACCTAATTTCATAAAATTTAAGTTATTTGTATTATTGTGTAATTATTATTATATTACAATTTAAAGTACTTATTATCACTAACTTAAATTATAAATTAAAATGAAAACAACTAACTATTTATTATTACTTGTATTTGTAATTACATTTTTATCATGTAAAACTGAAGTTAAAAAGGATTTAACAGAAGTTAAGGAAGAGGTAACTGTTGTAGAAGAAAAATCAATCTATGACAAATTGGGTGGTGAAGAAGGTATTTCAGCTGCTGTTGAGGCAATTGTGGCTAAACACCTAGAAAATGAAGATATTAAGCATTATTTCATTCCTTTGACAGAAAACCCAGAATATTTCAATCAATTTAAACAACATGTAAAAGATTTTTTGGCTGCAGGTACTGGAGGTAATACAGAATATAAGGGGAGAGATATGGCAGGCGCCCATACGGGTTTAAATATATCAGAAGCTGATTTTTTATCAGGATTAGATGATATCCTTTTTGTTTTGGATGCCAATAAAGTTGATAGAATTTCACGGAATGAATTATTGGCAATACTTTATTCAATGAAGGATGCTGTTGTTAAGCAGTAAATTTCATCCTTCATAGCCCACTTAATAGAAGTCTTACAGAAATGTAGGACTTTTTTTATGCTTAAAATTTACTGTATGAAGGTGTGAAAAAAGGTGTACATTTATCTGAAAGATATGCAATTGATAAAATAAATTAAAACTCCCAAAATGGTTATTTATGAACCTTTTTCTATTCTGCTTGTTTATACAATTTGAATATTTAACTAAATAAAAGCCCACCTTTATTAAGTAGAGGTGGGTTTTTATTTAGTTGTTAAAAGATGAATTTATCTCATCTCGTTATAAGGAATATTAGCACCCCAAGCATAACTAGAAATTTTTGCTCTTTCTCCTGCAGTAATTAATTTGTTAATTCTCCAGTAATACGTAATATGTGCTAGCTTTGTGCTAAAAGCTTTGTGTAACTCTTCCCAATTATCTTCTCCTTCTTGGCTTTTAGCTTCATTACCATTATAACTTTCATTAATTTGGTTAATTAAATTATCTATTTGATCCATCATAGTTACTCCTGGTTCTACAAACTTATTATCAATATCCAAGTAGTCTCTACCAAAATATAAAGATTCACTCATATTTGAATTTGGGTATGGGTCTTCTTCATTTAATACGCCATCTCCATCAACATCAGGATTTACAAAAAATAGTACATCTTTAGTATAAGATCCAGCTGAATAACCTATAAAATTATTATCTTCAGTAGTTAAATCAATCGTATAAATAGAATTAAAATTACAACCCCATAAACCAAATGCAATTAATTTATTATTACCCACATATTCTATTGAATTTCTATAATCTCCACAATGGTTATCTATCATTTGAGAAAATAAAAATGTTTCAGTACCTGAAGGAAGATCAACTGAATAAAAATACCTTGGGTAAGCTCCTGTTGTATAAATTAATCGGTCATTGTCAAAATCATACGTTAAACCAGAGGCTCCCGAGGAACGTGATAAATTCATAAATGCACTCATTGTTTTAGTTGTTACATTGTATGAATTAACTTCTCCTCCTTGAAATACAAAATACAGTGTACCATCATTTCCAAAAGTTAAATCTTGTGGTTTTTTATTTCCAGTTACAGAAATAATTTGCTCAATTAACGTTTTACTATTTGTTTCTTTATCCCAAATATATAGATTTCTATAGCCATTATAATCATGTTGACTATAAGCTAATAAATAAATTAAACCATCAGCATAATTATAGTCAAAACCAAAATTAGTACTCAAATAAGTATTTCCATCGCTATAATTGTGGTTGAATTCAATATTATCATTTGTAGCGTCATAATTGTATAGATGAACATTACCATAGCTATAACCAGAATAATCGGAATCATAGCGAGACAACGCATATAACTCACCTCCATATACTTCAATTGATGATTTAGCATTCAATTGTTCAATATCAAAAGGTTGAGTATTAAACTCAGAGCTTTTAGGTAGTAATAATGTTTCCTTTTCACAGCTTGTAAAAAAAGCTACCATAATTAATAGGTAACTTACCGCTTTTAAATATTTCATAGTTAGTTAGTTAGTTAGTTAGTTAGTTAGTTAGTTAGTTAGTTAGTTAGTTAG
>CAYPNJ010000125.1:0-3070 GCA_964412305.1 uncultured Lutibacter sp.
TACTAAAATAATTATTTATTACTCGATATACAAGTGTATCGTATATTATTTTTCCTTTTTTTGTGATAAATAGATAAGACTGCCTTGTGTTAATTCCATCCCTAATTTCAATATATTTTGCTAACGATTTTTGAACTGATTTTAATAACGGAATATAACGCTCTTTATTTCGCTTCCCTAAAACTTTAACCGTTTCATTTGCAAAATCAATATCCGATATTTTTAAATTAATTAATTCACTCCTTCTTATGCCTGTTGAATAAAATAATTCAACAATTAACTTATTTCGAAGTGACTCAAAACCTTCCGCTTCATTTAACATTTGAAGCACACTTATTATTTCTTTTTCAGAAAATGGGACTTGTAGCTGTTTTGGTACTTTTAAAGCTTTATGTTTTGCTAATGGATTTACGTCGATTTCTTTCGTTTTTTGAAGAAACTTATAAAACGATTTTAGTGAAGACACCTTTCTATTAATTGATCGGTTAGAAACCTTTGCTTCAACCAAGTTAACTATCCAACTTCGTATTTGTACATAATTAACAGTTACAATACTTTGATTATCATATTCATTATTGCAGAATAACTGAAACGAATTTATATCATTTAAATAAGCAGTTGTAGTGTGCTTCGAATATTTTTTCTCTAAAGATAAGTAGTTTAAAAAGGAGTTTATAGGCATAAAAAAAACCGTTAGTAAACAAATTTACAAATTGTAAGTTGCATTTACTAACGGTTTAACTTTTTTGGTTAAATAATATTAACCTTGCTCTTCGGCTGTTCTTAGTTTTTGAACATATTGAGCTTTTATGTTTTGCGCACGCTTCACTACTGAAGGTTTATTGAATTGCTTACGGTTACGTAAGTTTTTCATTGTTTTCGTACGGTCAAATTTTCTTTTGTAACGTTTTAACGCTCTATCAATGTTTTCTCCGTCTTTAACTGGTATAATTAACATATTTTGGCACCTCCTTTCAAACTGTTTTCTTTTAAATTTTGGATTGCAAAGGTATAACTAATTATCTTATTCAATGTTTTTTATTGAAATTATTTTTAACTACAGGTAAGTTTATGTTGTTTGCTTATATTCTTTATTATCTATAACTATTTTTGCTATAATTTCTCTAAGAATTTCTGAAGTCCCTCCACCAATTTGCCCCAATCTACTATCTCTTAATAATCTTGCCATTGGGTATTCTTCCATATAGCCATATCCCCCCAGAATTTGTAGACAATCATTAATCACAGAATCGGCCATTTTAGTTGAAAGTAATTTAGACATGCTTGCTTCTTTCACAATATACTGCCCTTCATTCAACCTTTTAGCAATCGAATAATTAAACTCTTTACACATTTCAATTTCACTAGCCATATCTGCAACTTTATGTCTTAATGCTTGAAATTTATTTATTGTTTTCCCAAAAGCCTGCCTTTCAGACATATATTTAATAGCATATTCTAATGCAAACTCAGCTCTAGCATGTGCATTAACACCCATTACTAATCTTTCTAATGCAAAATGATTCATAATATAAGGGAACCCTTTCCCTTCTTCTCCCATTAAATTACTAGCTGGAATTATCACATTATCAAAAGCAATTTCAGCTGTATCTGAAGCTTTCCAACCTAACTTATCTAACTTAGTTGATGAAATACCTTTTGTAGTTCTATCAATAATAAAAATACTTATTCCTTTATTCCTTGATGAAGTATCTGTTTTTGCTGCAACAATTAAATAATCTGAGTATGCACCATTGGTTATAAATGTTTTTGAGCCATTAATCACATAGGTATCTCCTTTTTTTTCAGCTGTAGTTCTCATTCCTGCAACATCAGACCCTCCAAAAGGTTCTGTAATACACAAACACCCAATTTTTTCACCATTAATACTAGAAGTTAAATATTTTTCTTTTATTCTATCATCACCTTCTGCATTCACATGAGTCATAGCTAAGTACACATGTGCCCACATAGCAGCAGCAAAACCACCTGAATTAACTTTTTGTAATTCCTCTAAGAATATAATTGTATAAAAAACATCTAAATTTAGCCCACCATATTCTTCTGGATAGTTTAAACCGAAATAACCCATTTCACCAAATTTTTTCCAAATAAAGCGATCTATAGTTCCTGTTTTTTCCCACTTATCAATGTGAGGAACTACTTCCTTTTGTAAAAAGTCTCTAAAACTTTGTCTAAAAACTTGATGTTCTTCAGTAAAATACATGTCATTCATAAGGGAAGTGCCTTGAAATTATTATAATTATTTAGCCACCAAATATAAGGCTATTCTATCGAATTTTTCAATAGGAAAACCATCAATTTTTTTCAACTCTTCAATCTCTTGAATTTCAGCAACTTCATCTTTATAATTAAATATTTTTTTGGTAAGTTCATAGTCAATATAAACAATCGATAACACTTCTTTAAAGCTTGCTTCATTAACATTTATTTTATGAATAATTGGAAGCTTCTTAACTTCAAAATGTAATAAAACTCTATCAACAACTTCTTTATCTAAATTCCACACTTCATATAACTGATTGTTGAATGAGAAGCCTTGTAATTTTGTTCTATACTTAATAATTCTATCTGCAAGTTTTTCACCAATACCATTAACAACTCTCAAATCAGAAACGTTTGCTACATTTATATCGTTTTTTACAATTGGAATATTAACCTCGTTTTTAGGTTTACTAATTGAACTTGTATTTTTTGAAGTTACCCATTTTGGAAATTGAAAATATGGACTTATAACAATTAATAAACTATCGCTAACTTTTGTTATTTTTTGAAATTCTTTTACTGAATTTACATAACTCCCCTTTTCACGAAAATTATGCAACCTATCAATTTCTTCAATAGACAAGCCTAATTGATACCCTTTAAAGTCTGTAATATAATTAGGATTAAATGAATAAATTTTTGGTTCTTTATTCTTTAACTCAACAGTTTTTAAAGAATCCATTTCATTTTGAAATATCACTATTTCATTACTTGAAAAATCAATAGTTTTATTTGAGGAAAAATCGAAAAAAAAGAAAATTAATTGAAGTGATATTATAATTAA
>CAYPNJ010000126.1:0-2935 GCA_964412305.1 uncultured Lutibacter sp.
TAATAGGTGTTTCCATCAACTTCCCATTTCCAAACTTGAGTTGGTGGGTTGCTTACGTCATTATCAATTATTTCTTCAATTTTATTTTCAATGCAAACAGGCACATCAATATTTAAATCAGAATCCTCACAGCTTATAATAATGCTACTAATTGCTATAATAAAAATAGTAATAGTACGTATAATTCTCTTCATAAATATTTTATTTATTGTTGTAAATGTTTCTTTTTAGTGATGACCAAGTCATTTACTTTATGTTTCACTTACACCTATAGATCAACAAATGTAAAATTTGTGACCTTCATTATAAATAAATCAAAAAATATGCCAAATGAAGAATTAGAGAAAGTGTAATTTGAGTTTAGAGAATAGCTAATCTATCAGTTTAATTTCTTCACCTACTTTTAAATTGAATCTACTTCGGAATAAATACACTATAAAATATAAAATAGGTGTGTCTAAAAGAGCAACAATAATTTTAAATAAAAAGCCACTAAGTAATAGTGTTTTAAATAAGCTCCAAGGTAATACACCAAAGCTACACAGTAAAGTAACTACAGTTAATGTATCAATAAATTGTGATGAAAATGTTGAGAAATTATTTCGTAGCCATAAATGTTTACCATTTGTTTTTCGTTTCCAAAAATGAAAAATTCTGATATCAATAAATTGTGCAAATAAATAAGCTAACATGGAGGCTAAAACTGCAATTGGCGATAAGCCAAAAACCTTGGTAAATAATTCATTAGAGATAGGGGAACTGTTAATTGCAGGTGTGTAATTAGCAATAAGTATAATTCCCATGGAAAAAAATGAAGCAAAAATTCCTGCAATTACTACTTGATTTGCTTTTTTTCGACCATATATTTCTGAAATAATATCTGTAATTAAAAAAGTAATAGGGTAAGGTAAAATACCTACAGAAAGCTCAAAATTAAACCATCCAAACGGATTCCAAGAAAAGAACTTTTGAAATATTAAATTTGAAGCAACCAACGCCGCAATAAACATGGAGGCTAAAATTAAGTAGATGGTAAATGCTTCAGATTTTTGTTTGTAGTTCATTAATTGTAGATTGATACGAATATAGCAAATAATTCCTATTTTTGCATTTTGAAATTAATAATAAAATAAACAATGAAGGCATATATTTTTCCAGGTCAGGGAGCACAATTTACAGGGATGGGTTTAGATTTATACGAAAATTCTTCACTTGCACAAGAGCTTTTTAAAAAAGCAAACGAAATTTTAGGGTTTCCTATAACAGATGTTATGTTTGAAGGAGCTGCAGAAGAACTAAAACAAACAAAGGTAACACAACCTGCAATATTTTTGCATTCAGTAATTTTAGCAAAAACATTGGGTGAAGATTTTAAACCAGAAATGGTAGCTGGTCATTCTTTAGGAGAATTATCGGCTTTAGTTGCTAATGGTGTTTTAACTTTTGAAGATGGGTTAAAATTGGTTTCAAAAAGAGCTTTGGCTATGCAAAAAGCTTGTGAAACTCAAGAATCTACAATGGCGGCTGTTTTAGGTTTAGATGATGTAATAGTTGAAGAAACGTGTGCAAGTATTGAAGGTATTGTGGTTGCAGCAAATTACAATTGTCCAGGGCAATTGGTTATTTCAGGAGAAATTTTAGCCATTGATAAAGCATGTGAATTACTAACTGAAAAAGGAGCAAGACGTGCTTTAAAATTGCCTGTTGGTGGTGCATTTCATTCACCATTAATGGCGCCTGCAAGAGAAGAATTAGCTGAAGCTATAAAAAACACACCGTTTAGCGAACCAACATGTCCAATTTATCAAAATGTGGTTGCTAAAGCAGTAATGAACCCTGAAGATATTAAAGTAAATTTAATAGCACAATTAACAGCCCCTGTTCGTTGGACACAATGTATTCAAGCAATGATTGCTGATGGTGGGACAGAATTTATTGAAGTGGGTCCTGGTAAAGTTTTACAAGGTTTGATGCGGAAAATTGACAGAAGTGTTACTGCAAGTGGTGCAGCTGTATAGTTTTCAGTAAGCCGTTGACAGTAAAAACGTAACGAATAAAATAAAAGGCGTTCAAATTATAATTTGAACGCCTTTTTTAATGTGTACTGTCATATTGAAAACTGTTAACTAATCAAGAGTTTCTTGCCACTTCCAAGCTGATAGAAGCGCATCATCTAAACTTAGTTCGGCTTTCCACCCTAATTCATTATTAGCAATAGTTGTATCGGCATATGCAGCTGTAATATCGCCTTCTCTACGTTCAACTAGTTTATAATTTAGCTTTTTACCGGTAACTTTTTTAAAAGATTTTATGACTTCTAAAACAGAATTTCCATTACCTGTTCCAATATTAAAAACTTCAAAAGCCGCTTTATTTTTATTGTTTATCAACCTTGTTAAAGCTACAATATGTGCTTTGGCTAAATCAACTACGTGAATGTAGTCTCTTACAGCAGTTCCGTCAATAGTTGGGTAATCACTTCCGAAAATTGATAATTCTTTCCGAATTCCTGCGGCAGTTTGAGTTACAAAAGGAATTAAATTTTGAGGAACTCCAATTGGTAATTCTCCAATTTTAGCAGATTTATGAGCGCCAATCGGATTGAAATAACGCAAAGCAATTGCTTTAATTTTTGAAACTTTTGTGGTGTCTTTTATAATCTCTTCTCCAATTTTTTTTGTATTTCCGTAAGGAGATTCTGCAGGTTTTACACTTGCATTTTCAGTAATTGGTAATTTATCAGCTTGTCCGTAAACTGTACACGAAGAGCTAAAAATAAAGTTATTTACTTTATTAGCTTTCATTTTCTGGAGTAAATAAACCAATGTGCCAATATTATTTTCGTAATATTTCAATGGTTTCTCAACACTTTCTCCAACGGCTTTTGAGGCTGCAAAATGAATTACACCATCAATTTTATTTTCTTTAAAAAAAT
>CAYPNJ010000127.1:0-2909 GCA_964412305.1 uncultured Lutibacter sp.
CCCATAGAAATATTATCACTAGCGCCAACACGTGTAAATATTTTATCTACAATACCAATTCTAGCATTTTGAGCAGGCACATAACTTCCCATTTGAGCTAATAATACAATTAAAGCAGTTTGACGTAATATAGCTGATTTACCACTCATATTTGGGCCGGTAATCATAATAATTTGTTGCTGATGAATGTTTAAAACAACATCATTTGCAATATATTCTTCGCCAAGTGGCAGTTGTTTTTCAATGACTGGATGACGGCCATTTTTTATTTCTAAATCGGTAGTTTCATCTAATTGCGGACGTACATAATTGTTTTGTTTGGCAATTTCAGCAAACGAGCTTAAACAATCTATTTGAGCTATTAATTGTGCGTTTAATTGAATTGGTTGAATGTAATCTAACAAAGAGCTAATTAATTCATTAAAAAGCTCATGTTCTAGTTTTCCAATTTTTTCTTCGGCGCCTAAAATTTTGGTTTCGTATTCTTTTAACTCTTCAGTAATGTAGCGTTCAGCATTTACCAAGGTTTGTTTTCTTATCCACTCTTCAGGAACTTTATCTTTATGAGAATTTCTAACTTCAATATAATAGCCAAAAACATTATTAAAGGCTATTTTTAATGAGGTAATTCCTGTTCGCTCTATTTCACGAGCCAACATGGCGTCTAAATACTCTTTTCCTGAAGTTGAAATGGCTCTAAGTTCATCTAATTCTGCTGAAATCCCACTGGCAATTGCATTTCCTTTATTAATATTTACAGGAGCATCTTCATTTAAGGTATTTGAAATTTTTTCTCGAAGTGTATTGCAATTTTGAAGCTGTTCACCAATAATCTTTAAGGACTCATTTTTACTTTTTTCGGAAGCTTCTTTTATTGGGATTATTGCATTTAGTGAGTTTTTGAGCAGAACAACTTCACGAGGATTTACTTTTCCTGTTGCTACTTTTGAAACCAAACGCTCTATATCACTAATTTGTTTAATTTGATAGGTTGCTAATTCAAAAAAGGCATCATTATCAATAAAATATTTAACAATATCATGTCGTTTTTTTATTCTATTGATGTCTTTTAATGGTAATGCTAACCAACGTTTTAAGAGTCTTCCACCCATTGGGGAAATGGTTTTGTCAATAACATCTAATAACGTAACTGCATTTACAGATGTTGAATTATACAATTCTAAATTTCGAATGGTAAAACGATCCATCCAAACATAATTATCTTCAGAAATACGATTAATTACCGAAATGTGGTCTAATTTGTTGTGTTGTGTTTCTGATAAATAATACAACACAGCACCTGATGCAATAATTCCTTCATTTAAATTATCAATACCAAAACCTTTGAGGGTTTTAACTTTAAAATGATTGGTTAACGTTTCCAACGCATATTCCGGTTGAAAAATCCAATCTTCTAAATAAAAAGTATAAAAGCGTTCTCCAAATAATTCTAAGAATTTAGCTTTGTGTTGTTTTTGAACTAACACTTCACTTGGATTGAAATTCTGCAATAATTTATCGATGTATTCACTATTTCCTTGTGCTGTTAAAAATTCACCTGTTGAAACATCTAAAAAAGAAATGCCTAAATATTTTTTTCCGAAATGAACAGCTGCTAAAAAGTTATTGGTTTTTGATTGTAAAACTTCATCGTTTAAAGCAACACCCGGAGTAACTAATTCTGTTACACCACGTTTTACAATTGTTTTGGTCATTTTAGGATCTTCCAATTGATCGCAAATTGCAACACGCATTCCTGCCTTAACTAACTTTGGTAAATACGTGTTTAAAGAGTGATGAGGGAACCCAGCTAAAGCAGTTTCAGTTTCACTTCCAGCACCACGTTTGGTTAAAATAATTCCTAAAACTTTTGCGGCTTTTTTAGCATCTTCACCAAAAGTTTCGTAAAAATCGCCAACTCTAAACAATAACATAGCATCAGGATATCTTACCTTAATAGCGTTGTATTGTTTCATTAAAGGTGTGACTTTCTTGGTTTTCGTTGCCAATTTTTAAGAATTTAGATTAGTTTTGCGAAGTTAATTATTCCGTTTTAAAGATAAACGAATTTATGAGAAAATTAAAAAATAGCGAATTAGAAAGATTGAATGTTGAGGAGTTTAAAAAAACTGAGAAAATTCCGTTAATTGTTGTACTTGATAATATTAGAAGTTTAAACAATATAGGTTCAGTTTTTAGAACAAGTGATGCTTTTTTAATTGAAAAAATATACTTGTGTGGAATTACGGCACAACCCCCTCATAAAGATATTCATAAAACAGCGTTAGGTGCTACAGAATCTGTAACATGGGAATATATTGAAGACACGCTTCAACTTATTCAAAAATTAAAAGATTCAAAAATTAAAATTTTAGCAATTGAGCAAGCTGAGAATAGCACCATGTTACAAAATTTCACTATTGAACCAAATCAAAAATATGCGGTAGTTTTTGGGAATGAAGTGAAAGGAGTACAGCAAGAAGTTGTTTCAGCTTCAAATTATTGTATTGAAATCCCACAATTTGGCACAAAACATTCGTTGAATATTTCGGTTAGTGCTGGTGTAGTACTTTGGGATTTATTTAAGAAATTTAAGTATTAGAAATCACTTTTTTTAATATTACGTTCCCATAATCTTTCACCATTTGAATTAAAAATAGTGATTGTTGCTTGTCTGTTTTTCCAATCTCCAGAAAATTCTATAGTAGAAAAATTATGTTGCGTTACCATGGTGTTTTCAACTCTCAAACTGTTTACTTCTTTTCTGTCTTTATTTCCAACACCTGAAGTAAAAGGAGAGACAGTTAAATCGTAAATAGCAACGTTATTGTTATCTTTTAACAAACTTAGTTCAGTATGGTGTCTATCTCCAGTTAAAAATATAACACCTTTAATATTTTGATTTTGAA
>CAYPNJ010000128.1:0-2876 GCA_964412305.1 uncultured Lutibacter sp.
GCAATCTTCTTTTGAATTTTACGAGCTTCTTCTTCATCATATTGTTCTTGGGCACGTTCAACTAATGAAACAACATCACCCATTCCCAAAATTCGCTCAGCCATACGATCTGGATGGAAAACATCTATTGCTTCCATCTTTTCACCAGTACCAATAAATTTAATTGGCTTATCTACGATCGATTTGATAGATAACGCAGCTCCACCACGTGTATCACCATCTAACTTTGTAAGTACAACACCTTCAAAGTTTAAAATATCATTAAAAGCTTTTGCAGTATTTACAGCATCTTGCCCAGTCATAGAATCTACAACAAACAATGTTTCTTGTGGATTTACAGCTTTATGAATATTTGAAATTTCAGTCATCATTTGCTCATCAACAGCCAAACGACCTGCGGTATCAATAATTACAACATTTTTACCTGTTGATTTCGCATGTTTTATGGCGTTTTTAGAAATTTCAACTGGATTCTGATTACCTTCTTCAGCATAAACTTCAACACCAATTTGTTCTCCAACAACTTGTAATTGAGTTATAGCGGCCGGACGATACACATCACAACCAACCAACAATACTTGTTTTGCTTTTTTCGTTTTTAAGTAATTTGCAAGTTTCCCAGAAAATGTTGTTTTACCAGAACCCTGTAAACCCGACATTAAAATTACAGTTGGCGTTCCTGAAAGATTAACTCCAACAGTTTCTCCACCCATTAAGCTAGTTAATTCATCTTTAACAATTTTCACCATTAATTGCCCCGGATTTAACGTAGTTAATACGTTTTGTCCTAAAGCTTTTTCTTTAACGATAGTAGTGAAGGTTTTTGCAATTTTAAAGTTAACATCGGCATCTAAAAGAGCTCTACGAACTTCTTTTAGCGTTTCTGCTACATTTACTTCTGTAATTTTCCCGTGTCCTTTCAGTACGTGAAAGGCTTTATCTAATTTATCACTTAAATTATTAAACATAGAATCTTGCTTCGTTTTTTAGAAATGCAAATATACTAAAATGTACTGAATAGTATTTATATCAATATGATCATTTTTAATAATAATTGAATTTTGAATGAAGTATTTTTAAGTTTATATCTCAGAAGAAATATTTGAAAACGTTATAGTAATAATAATTACAAAGTACTTTATTTTTTTATTGAAAATTTGCATAAAATTTAAGATTATAAAATGAAAAGAATTATAATAATTGGAGGATTATCGGCTGGCCCTTCAGCAGCAGCAAAAGCTAGGAGAGAAGATGAAGCTGCAGAAATAATACTATTTGAAAAAGGAGCAAATATAAGTTACGCAACTTGTGGAATGCCGTATGCTTTTTCTGGGGTTATAGAAAATCGTAGTGATTTAATAGTGGTTGATGAAGCATTAATGAAAAACAGGTTTAATATTGACGTAAAAATAAATGAAGAAATAATAAAAATTGACTCTGAAAAAAAAATAGTTTATTCAAAATACCGAGATTATAGTTATGATAAGTTAGTTTTTGCAACTGGAGCTACTTCAATTGTACCGCTAATTAAAAATATAAATAGTGCTACAAATTGGTCAACTTGTAGGTCAATGATAGATTTTGATAAAATTATGAAAGAAGGATTGGCAAGTTCTTCTAAACATATTACTGTAATTGGAGCTGGATTAATAGGGGTTGAAGTAGCCGAAAATTTACAGAAGGCCGGTAAAGAAGTTACCTTAATTGAAGGTGATACTAAAATTTTAACAATGTGGCAGCAAAAGTTTGGGAACTTTGCTGAAGCAATTTTAAAAAGTGAAGGAATTCAGGTATTAACTTCAAGTATTGTGGATGAATTTGAATTAAATGGTACAGGTAAAATTGTAGGTGTAAAAATACAAGGTAAAGAAATTATTAAAACTGATTTTGTTATTGTAAGTGTTGGAATTAAACCAAATACAGATTTACTACTTCAAAATGGTGCAAAGCATATTAAAAATGGAGCTTTAATTGTAAATGAATATATGGAAACATCTTTAAAAGATATATATGCAGCAGGTGATAATGTTTCAATTAAAAATTTACAAACTAATGAGTTTGATTACTTTCCATTAGGCACGCATTCGAATAAAGCAGGAAGAGCTGCAGGAGCAAATTCAGTTGGAAAAAAGATAGTATTTAAAGGCGCTTATAAAACGGCAATAATAAAAGTATTTAATTCTACTTTGGCAAGAACTGGTTTAAACCCAACTTATTTAAAAGAGCATAATATTCCGTTTAAAACGGTACTAACTGTTGTAGGTTCAACTCCAAGTTATTACCCAAATGCAAAAGATTTATTTACAGAGTTATATTATAATCCTAAAACTGAAGAAATTTTAGGAGCAGAATTATTTGGTGAAGTAGGTGTAGATAAAAGGGTAGATGTTTTAAGTACAGCAATTTATGCAAAATTAAAAATTACAGATTTATCACAATTAGATTTAGCGTATGCACCCCCTTTTTCACCAGCAAAAGACCCGGTTGTTGTTACTAGTTTTGTTGCTGAAAATATGTTAGAAAATAATGGAGATCAAATTTCAGCTGAAGAATTAGAATCAATTATTAGCAATAAAAATTTAACTGATTATCTTTTTATTGATACAAGAACTGTTGAAGAATTTATAGCGGGTACAGTGCCAAATTCAATTAATATTCCTACGGATGAAATTAGAAATCACATAGGTTTTATAAAAAACAAAAATAAGCCAATTGTTCTAATTTGCCGAAGAGGTGTTAGAGCATACATTGCACAGTTAATTTTAAAGCACAATAATATAAATAATGTTTTAAATTTAGCTGGAGGCATGAAAGTTTGGACTTTATTTAGTGATAAAGTTATTATTCCAGAACCTGTTTTTCTCTAATAATTTTAC
>CAYPNJ010000129.1:0-2783 GCA_964412305.1 uncultured Lutibacter sp.
TTAATATCTAAACAATATGCTTAAAATATTAAAATATAGTTTTTACGATTTAATGCGTAGCCGTTGGAGTTACGTGTACTTTATTTTTTACTTACTGTTGGGCTTTGTATTGTTATTTTTAAATAATGATGTATCAAAAGCAGTAATTACATTAATGAACATTATTATTGTTTTAACACCACTTATAGGAACAATTTTTGGGGTAATGTATTATTACAATTCCAAAGAATTTACGGAGCTTTTATTAGCACAGCCAATAAATAGAAGAAAAATATTTATGGGGCAATATGTAGGTATTTCATTGTCGTTAACACTAAGTTTAGTATTAGGCTTAGGAATTCCTTTTATGGCTTACGGACTTTTTAAATCTAGTGCAATTTTTGATTTTAGTTTGTTGCTAGTAGTTGGGTCATTTTTGAATTTTATTTTCGTAGCATTATCGTATAATATTGCTCTTTCTACTGAAAATAAAATAAAAGGTTTTGGATATGCTATTTTAATGTGGTTATTTTTAGCAGTTATTTACGATGGAATTTTTCTAATTTTCTTAGTCATATTTAACGAATATCCGTTGGACAAATTTTCGTTAATAGCTACTATGTTTAATCCAATTGATCTATCTCGAATATTAATTTTATTAAAATTAGATATTTCAGCTCTATTAGGCTACACAGGAGCTGTTTTTAGAAAGTTTTTTGGTACAAATATAGGAATGACACTATCAATGTCTGTTCTCGTATTTTGGGTGCTTATACCGGTGCTAAGAATGAATTTAAAATTAAGAAAAAAAGATTTTTAAAACAAAAAGCCTCAAAATAATTATTTTGAGGCTTTTTGTTAAAAGTAAATTTTAAGATACTTGGTATTTACTATTTAAGTTTTTCAACATAGTTTTAGACATTTGTTCTAAATCAATGTTATGTTTCCAATTCCAATCGTCTCTTGCCCTAGAATCGTCAATACTTTTTGGCCAACTATCTGCAATATTTTGTCTGAAATCAGGTTTGTAAGAGATTTCAAATTCAGGTATCGTTTTTTTAATTTCTTCTGCAATTTCTTCAGGAGTAAAACTCATTCCAGCTAAATTATACGATGAGCGTATTTTAATAGCTTCAGATGGAGCATCCATAATTTTTATGGTAGCATCAATGGCATCATCAATGTAAAGCATTGGTAGCTTTGTATCCTTATTTAAAAAGGAGGTGTAATTACTATTTTGTATAGCTTTATGGTAAATTTCAATGGCATAATCAGTAGTTCCACCGCCTGGGTTTGCTTTCCAACTTACAATTCCAGGGTAACGAATACTTCTAACATCAACACCAAATTTATTGAAGTAATATTCGCACCAACGTTCACCAGCTTGTTTGCTAATTCCGTAAACGGTTGAGGGTTCCATTACCGTTTCTTGAGGTGTATTTTCTTGAGGTGTTGTTGGTCCAAAAACAGCTATTGAACTTGGCCAAAACACTTTTTTTATTTTTCCTGCTTTGGCTAAATTAAGGACATTAAATAGTGATGTCATATTCAATTCCCACGCTTTTTCAGGGAATTTTTCACCAGTAGCAGAAAGCATTGCAGCCATAAGGTACACATCAGTAATTGCGTATTTATGTACAATAGTTGTAATGCTTTCAAAGTCCATTGCATTGATGAATTCAAAAGGACCAGATTGCATTAATTCGTTAGTTCCCTCATGTATATCTGAAGCTATTACTGAATTTCTACCATTTATTTCACGCAATTTAAGGGTCAATTCAGTTCCAATTTGCCCACTTGCTCCAATAATTAAGATGCTTTTATTCATGTAGTTAATTATACATTTGTTACCGTTTCAAAGATACTTAAAATAAATTTTCGATAGATATTGAATAGTTTTTTATGAAAATGATAATTTTTTAGAGGAATAGTATAATAATTAGTATTTTTGAAGTCAATTAAGTTTTAAAATGAAGCATTTATACAGCCTTTTATTAATCATTTTATTTTTAAGTATTTCTTGTAATAGATCTAAAACTGCACAAGAAGTTTCTGAAAAATCAGATTCATTAAAAACTAGTTCCAACCGTATTGTTAGCAGTATGGGAGAAACCCTAATTCCGAAAGCAAAAAAAGCAATTTCTGATTGGGAAGAATATAATGATGTTGATGAATTTATAATAAAGTATTATAATATTTCAACTATTGAAGCTTTAGATTATGCAGAAGAACTTTCAAGTTTGGTTCAATTAATGAAAGACTCTGTTAATATTGACATCTTAAAAGAAAAAAATATTACAGCGCGTTTTAACGTATTGCATAATGAAACATTGCGATTGGCAGATATGGCTACTATTTCTTCAATTACAAATGAAGAAGTAAATGAAGAGGTAAAAAAAATAGTTGAAGTATATTCAGCTATGAATTCAAAAATAAATACTATTTATAAAGCAATTGAATTACAAGAGTCATTAGATATAGACACAGAAACTCCAATTGAAATTTTTGATGAACCTAAAACCTACAAAAACAGATCACTTAGAAGAAGTAATAAACTTAGAGAAAAAAAATCGGAGAAAAAGAGTATCAAAAAAAGAAGAGTTCGTGATGAAAATACGAAACCCCAAATAAATAAATTAGTTAAGCCAGCTACTTTAACAAAGAAACCTTTAGAATGAAAACTAGAAAAATAGTATGTTTAATTGTATCGGTACTGTTGTTTGTAAGCTGTGAAGGTAAAATTGAAACGTCTAAAAGTATTAGTGTACAAGATGAGAAGGCGCAAATTAATACAATACTAGATA
>CAYPNJ010000130.1:0-2772 GCA_964412305.1 uncultured Lutibacter sp.
GAGAAGCTACAACACGTCTAAATTCTTTGTTAAATTCAATAACTTTAAATTTATCTGTATCTCCTTTTGCTAATTTAGTACCGTCTTCTTTAGTTGTAAAACGACTTGGAACAAATGCTTCAACACTATCTTCAAATGTTACAATTAGTCCTTTATCACTTTTATCTTTAACTGTACCTTCATGAATTGAATCAATAGTGAATTTTCCTTCATGTGCATCCCAAGGATTATCAGTAGTTTGTTTATGACCTAAATTTAATTTACGTCCTTCAATATCTAATTCTAATACTTGAACTTCTAATTTATCTCCTACAGAAGTAAAATCTGATGGATGCTTAATTTTCTTAGTCCAAGAAAGATCAGAAATATATACTAAACCGTCAATTCCTTCTTCTAATTCAACAAAAACACCAAAATTAGTGTAATTACGAACTGTACCTGTGTGCGTAGAACCAACTGGATATTTTTCAGCAATTGCATCCCAAGGATCTGGGTGTAATTGTTTAATACCTAGAGACATTTTTCTATCTTCTCTATCTAAAGTTAGTATTTGCGCTTCAACTTCATCCCCTACTTTTACAAAATCTTGCGCAGAGCGTAAGTGAGTTGACCAAGACATTTCAGATACGTGAATTAAACCTTCAACACCTTGTGCTATTTCAATAAATGCACCGTAATCAGCAAGTACAACTACTTTACCTTTAATTGTATCACCTACTTTAATAGTTTCATCTAATGCTTCCCAAGGGTGAGCGTTTAATTGTTTTAATCCTAATTGAATTCTTGTTTTTTCATCATCAAAGTCAAGAATTACAACATTTAATGTTTGATCTAATTCAACCACTTCACTTGGATGATTAATTCTAGACCAAGATAAATCTGTAATGTGAACTAAACCGTCAACACCACCTAAATCAACAAATACACCATAAGAAGTAATGTTTTTAACAACACCTTCTAATACTTGTCCTTTTTCTAATTTACCAATAATTTCTTTTTTCTGAATTTCAATATCAGCTTCAATAAGTGCTTTATGAGAAACAACAACGTTTTTAAATTCGTGATTTATTTTCACAACTTTAAATTCCATTGTTTTTTCTACGTATTGATCGTAATCTCTAATTGGTTTCACATCAATTTGAGAACCTGGTAAGAATGCTTCAATTCCAAAAACGTCAACAATCATACCTCCACGAGTTCTGCATTTAACGAAACCGTTAACTACTTCACCAGTTTCATGTGCATTGTTTACACGTTCCCAAGCTTTAATTACTCTTGCCTTTTTGTGTGATAATACTAGTTGACCCGTACTATCTTCTCTTTTATCAACTAAAACTTCAACTACATCTCCAACAGCTAAGCCTGGATTGTAACGAAATTCATTTAAAGATATAACACCCTCAGATTTTGAGTTAATGTCAATAATTGCTTCACGATCTGTTTTTCTAATTACAGTTCCTTCAATTACTTCACGTTCGTTAACTAAACCTAATGTTCCATCTAAAGCAGCTTCAAATGCTTTTAAGTTATCCTCATCAACAGCTTCAATTCCTTCTTCGTATTTGTGCCAGTCAAAATTTGCTAAAAATTCTTCAGGGTTAACAACTTCTACTACTGGAGCTTCAGCCTCTTCCTCTTCAGTAGCTTCTTCTACTACTTCTTTTTTAGCTTTTGCTTTTGGTGCCTCTTCAACAACCTCTGCAACTTCTTTTTTAGCTACTTTTTTAGCTTTTGCTTTTGGTGCTTCTTCAACAACTTCTGCAACTTCTTCTTTAGCTACTTTTTTAGCTTTTGCTTTTGGTGCCTCTTCAACAACCTCTGCAACTTCTTTTTTAGCTACTTTTTTAGCTTTTGCTTTTGGTGCTTCTTCAACAACTTCTGCAACTTCTTCTTTTACATCTTCAACTTTTTCAGCATAAAAAGATTGCATTCCTAATTCTTCAACTAAAATTGCGTAAAAAATAGCTCTGTATTTGTTTTTGCTAGACTTCCCTATTTTTTCAATAGTAGTTTCAATAGCAGCATCTAATTTTTCACTATCTTCTAAACCTAATTTTTTAATTAAAAAGTTTTTCTTTACAGTTTCTAATTCTTTCTTGTCAGAACTGGATACCTTCTCAGCATCTTCTTTGTAGATTGAAGGACCTAATCCTTTAGTAACTGCTGCTAATAATTCAGCATTTAAACCTAAACCTAACTTTTCAGCTTCATTTGAATAAAGCTCTATTTTTTCTTGTAATTTTGACATATTGTCAATTAAAATTTTGTATCTTATTGCTATTCAGATTATTACACGATAATAACTCTAAGAGATTATTTATATAATTTTTTATTTATTTCCTTTATAAATCTGTTCTCGTAAAAAGGAGTGCAAATTTAATGATTTTATTTAGTATAACAAAAAGAAAATGAAGCTATTATCTATTAGAATTACCCAAGCCAATTTTTAAAATCTTTAACACGTTCACGGCTTACAATAATCTCAGATCTTGATAGCGCAGATTTGTAATCTGTGCTTGATATCTTATTAATTGTAGTTAATTGGAAAACACGGGTTACAACCATCGGGTACACAAAATTTGCTAGCGCGGAAATGTTTTCCGTGCCAACTACAAATTAAAAATAAGTTAAAACTATACAATCGGGGAAAGAGAAACACGGATTACAAATCCGCGCCATCGAGATAAGGGTAATAAACGTTTTTCTTAATGATTTTAATTCTTAAAGTATAACTTTATATAACCTGTATAACTTATTGATTTAATTTTCAAT
>CAYPNJ010000131.1:0-2701 GCA_964412305.1 uncultured Lutibacter sp.
CATCTAAAGCTGTATGTGATTCAGCAAGCGCTACATTAACAACTTGATTGTTTTGAGTAATTTCTACTCTTGATGAAGAAAACCCAATAAGAGAAACCTCTATAGTAAAAGGCGCTTCTTGATTTACTGTGAAATGAAAATTTCCATCAAAATCGGTTGTAGTCCCAATTGATTTCCCTACAACTTTTATGTTTGCTCCCGGTATTGGTTGCTCAGTTTTTGCTTCTGTTATTGTTCCTGAAATTGTGGTTTGCGCCACCATTACTGTCCCAACAAAAAGTGCAAAAACAACACTTAATAATTTTTTCATAATATTCTATATAGTATTGATTAACATTGCGCAAAATACAATTTTTTTCTAATTATCTTAAAAATTGTTACAAAAAAAGATTAAAATCAATTTTTTGGACTAACCATTACAAATATGATATTTATCAAGGTATTCAAATAAATAATTATGAAACCATAAATTCTCTGCTAGTTCGTATTCATTAATTCATCTGTAAAAACCGTTTTATTTTAGTACATTTGCTCACTACTAAAACTAACTATTATGACAAAAATGATTCATTCTTATTGGGCTTACATCGTTTTACTAATTCTAATTTTTGCAGTTGTTAATGCAGTAATTGGTTTTATCTCAAAAAAAGAATTTAAAGCGAAAGATTTACGTATTCCATTATTTGCTTTAATTGCATCTCACATCCAACTAATTATTGGGTTTATTGCTTTTTACACTTCTAACTTTTATGATTCTATGAGAAGTCTTGGAATGGGAGAAGTCATGAAAAATAGCGAATTAAGAAAAGCTTTAGTTGAGCATCCTTTAATGATAATTATAGCTATTGCTTTAATTACTGTAGGCTTTTCTAAACATAAAAAGAAAACAACTGATAGTGCTAAATTTAAAACAATTACCATTTATTATGGAATTGCACTGTTACTAATTCTTGGGATGATTCCTTGGAATTTATGGTTCACAAACTAACATAATTTAATCCTCAAACTTAATACGTTTGGGGATTTTTTCTACTTATGAAAAAAATACTTGCATACTTATTATCTGTAATTTACTATTTCTTTTTTGGGATAGTATTAGTTGTTTTTCACCCAATTCAATGGATTGCTTTTAAGATAGGAGGCTACAAAGGACATAAAATAACTGTTGACTGGTTTAACTTTTTTGTTACTGGTTGTTTGTATATTTTAGGAACTAAAATTAGCTTTAATAACCCTTACAAACTCCCTAAAAATGCACCATTAATTATAGTTTCTAACCACCAAAGCATGAACGATATTCCTCCTTACTTTTGGTTTTTGAGAAAAGTGCACCCAAAATTTGTTGCTAAAAAAGAATTAGGAAAAGGGATACCAAGTGTTTCAATTAACTTAAGACAAGGAGGTTCTTGTTTAATTGACCGAAAAGATCCAAAACAAGCTTTAAGAGCTATTATAAATTTTGGTAAATACATTGAAAAAAATAACTATTCAGCCATTATTTTCCCTGAAGGAACTAGAAGCCGAAATGGAGAACCCAAACGTTTTTCAGAAAACGGACTTAAAATGTTAGTTAGAAGTGCTCCGTCAGCATATGTTGTTCCAATCACCATTAACAATTCATGGAAGTTTTTAAAATATGGTGGCTTTCCCATGGAAATTGGTGTTCATTTAAAATTTGATGTTCACGAACCTATAAAAGCGGACTCTCTAAAATTTGATGAGCTTTTTGAAAAGGTTGAAACCAACATAAAATCAAAAATTATAGTGTAAAACTATCTTTATCTGCTAAAAAATTCAACTTACTCCTAGTGTCTGAAATGTGATTTTTATTCAATGTAATAATTACAGTTTCTTCATCTGAAATAGTTTTCGTTTGCTTTTCACCCAAACAATTGTAAACCGAAGAATGACCATTATACGCTAAATTATTACCATCAACACCAACTCTGTTCACACCAATTGTATACGTCATATTTTCAATGGCACGTGCTTTTAATAACGTATCCCAAGCTTCAATTCTAGCTTTTGGCCAATTTGCAACATATAAAAGAACATCGTAATTCTCCATATTTCTAGACCAAACCGGAAAACGTAAATCGTAGCAAATGAGTGGACAAATTTTCCAACCTTTATAATCTACAACCAATTTTTTTGTCCCTGAAGTGTAAATTTTATCTTCGCCAGCCAAGGTGAATAAATGGTGCTTATCGTACGTATTAATTTCTCCTGAAGGGTGCACAAATAACAATCTATTGTAATAGTTGTTATCTTCAAAAATAATGATACTTCCAACAATTGCGGCTTTTTTTTCTAAAGCCAATGTTTGCATCCATTTTACAGTTTCACCTTGCATAGTTTCTGCAATTTCTTGCGGTTGCATACTAAAACCCGTTGTAAACATTTCAGGAAGTACAATTACATCAACTGTTTCATTAATACTCTTTATTTTTTTTGAAAATTGAAGTCGGTTTTGTTCCACATTTTGCCAAATTAAATCAACTTGAACTAGTGCTATTTTTAAATGTTGCATAATATATCAGCTGCTTTTTTTAACGTTTCATCTGTCTTTGCAAAACAAAAACGTATTACTTTAGTATCGTAGTTTTTTTCATTAAATACTGAAATTGGTATCCCTGCAATTTTTTGTTCTTTGGTTAATTTAACAGCAAAATCGTAATCACTTTCATTGGTTATATTTTTA
>CAYPNJ010000132.1:0-2682 GCA_964412305.1 uncultured Lutibacter sp.
GGTAATGTTTTAACACCTTCAGCTTTTAATTCCAATGCAGCTTCAATAATTGCTCTTGCTTGCATTTCAGTTATTTCAGGATATGTATTTCCTAATCTACATCCTCTATGCCCTAACATTGGGTTAAATTCGTGTAAATCTTCTACTTTTTGTTTAATTGCTTCAACAGTAATTCCCATTTCAGAAGCCATTGCTTTTTGGTTTTCTTCTTCGTGAGGAACAAACTCATGTAATGGTGGATCCAATAAACGAACTGTTACAGGAAGTCCTGCCATTGCAGCAAATACACTTTTAAAATCTTTACGCTGAATAGGTAATAATTTATCTAAAGCTTCTCTTCTTCCAGCTTCATCGTCAGCTAAAATCATTTCACGCATACGAACCAATCTTTCTCCTTCAAAGAACATATGTTCAGTACGACAAAGTCCAATACCTTCTGCTCCAAATTCAACAGCTACTTTACATTCTCTTTCAGTTTCAGCATTTGTTCTAACACCTAAAGTTCTGTATTTATCTGCTAATTTCATAATGTTACCAAAGTCACCACTTAATTCAGCATCAGTAGTTCCAATTTTACCATCATATACTTCACCAGTTGATCCATTTAAAGAAATCCAATCACCTTCACGGTATTCTTTTCCTTCAATAGTCATTACTCTAGTTTTGTAATTGATTTGAACTGATCCAGCACCAGAAACACAACATTTACCCATTCCACGAGCAACAACAGCAGCGTGAGAAGTCATACCTCCACGAGCAGTTAAAATACCTTTAGCAATGTTCATTCCTTCTAAATCTTCAGGAGACGTTTCAACTCTTACAAGAATAGAAACAGGATATTTATTTGCTTCATCAGCAAAGAAAACAATTTGTCCGGTTGCAGCACCTGGAGATGCAGGTAATCCTTTAGCTAAAACGTTCGCAGCTTTTATTGCTTCACCATCAAAAACAGGATGTAAAAGTTCATCTAGTTTAGCAGGCTCTTGCATCATAATTGCTTTTTTCTCATCAATCCTGTTATCATTAAGTAAGTCCATTGCAATTTTTACCATTGCAGCAGCTGTACGTTTACCATTACGTGTTTGTAGCATCCAAAGTTTACCATCTTGAATGGTGAACTCTAAATCTTGCATATCATTATAATGTCTATCAAGAACATCTTGAGTTTCGTGTAATTCTTTATAAATTACAGGCATAAGCTCTTCTAATGAAGGGAAATTAGCTTTTCTGTCTTCTTCAGAAACTTCTGCTAGAACAGCCCATCTTTTTGAACCTTCTAATGTAATTTGTTGTGGAGTTCTAACACCAGCAACAACATCTTCACCTTGTGCATTGATTAAGTACTCACCGTTGAAAATATTTTCACCAGTTGCAGCATCTCTTGTAAAAGCAACACCTGTACCTGAGTTATCACCCATATTTCCATATACCATTGCCTGAACGTTTACCGCAGTTCCCCACGCTTCAGAGTATCCATGCATATTTCTGTAATATTTTGCTCTAGGGTTCATCCAACTATCAAATACTGCTGTAACACTACCCCAAAGTTGATCCCATGGATCTTCTGGGAAAGGCTCACCAGTTTGTGCAGTACAAGCAGCTTTAAAATCAGCTACCATTTGTTTTAAATCAGCTACATCTAAATCAGTATCTAATTCAACACCTTTATCTTCTTTTGCTTTTGTTATAATTTCTTCAAACGGATCGTGATCTTCTTTAGATTGTGCTTCTACACCAAGTACAACACCACCAAACATTTGTACAAAACGTCTGTATGAATCCCAAGCAAATCTTTCATTTCCTGTTTTTGCAATTAAACCTTGAACTGAATTATCATTCATACCTAGATTTAATACAGTATCCATCATTCCTGGCATTGAAACTCTTGCTCCAGAACGAACTGAAAGTAAACAAGGGTTTTCGTTGCTTCCAAATTTAGTACCCATTAAGTTTTCTACATTTGCAACAGCAGCTTCAACTTCTTCTTTTAATAAGGCAACAACTTGGTCTTTTCCTAATTTATTGTACTCAGTACAAGTATCAGTTGTAATTGTAAATCCAGGAGGTACAGGTACTCCTATTAAACACATTTCTGCAAGGTTAGCACCTTTACCTCCAAGAAGGTTTTTCATAGTACTATTTCCATTAGCAGTTTTGCCTCCAAATTTATATACTCTATTATTAACTTTTTGTTGCATATTCATTTTTATTTAACTTTTATTTAATATAATTTTTTTACTTAATAAGGGCACAAATTTACAGATTTTCTCTTAAACTTGTATGATTTATATCATTGATTTTGAGCACGAAAACGTTTTAGTAATAAATATTTTAGTATTTAAAGTGTAAAATGATGAGTTATAATAATAAATATTTTATTTAGTGTATAATTATGTGTCTAAAATTCAGTATTTAGTAATTCTCCAGTGAGTTGAAGTAATTTTAATTCAGCATTTTTAGCATCATATTTTGCCTGATTTAAGTTTGATTGCGCATTTAAAAGATTTACTTGTGCCTGTCTAAATTCTATAGATGTAATTTGGCCTAATTTAAATTGTTCTTCGGTTCTTGAGAAGTTTCGTTTGTTAGTTTCAACATTTTTTTCTTCAGCTTTTAAAATAAATAAAGCATTGTTATAAATTTCAAGTGAATTTGCCACATTACGTTCTAATTCATTTGTTA
>CAYPNJ010000133.1:0-2672 GCA_964412305.1 uncultured Lutibacter sp.
GGTAATAAAGTTTCTTTATTTTTATAAACATAAGTTATGAGAGCTTCTGATTTTCCATTTTTATCAAAATCACCTTCATATAAATTAATAGGTTGTTGGATTGATGCTTTTAATAAACTATTTTCACCCCAATTACCCACTACAAAATCAATATCCCCATCTTTGTCAAAGTCATTATGCACTATGCAATTCCATAGCCCATTTGATTGTTGTAAATTGTTATTAGTTTGAAGGTTAAATTGCTTCCCCTTTTCATTTAAAAGTATAGAAATTGGCATCCAGTGACCTATAATAATTAAATCGTCAAAACCGTCATTATTAATATCCGTCCATAGAGCATCTTGAACCATTCCAATATTTTGAGATTCCTTTAAAACGGAATCTGTAATATCAACAAAGTGATTAAATCCATCATTTTTTAGTAAAAAACTTTTTGGTACCTGTCCAAACTGTCTTGGTTTAGCATTGCTACCAATAAATAAATCTACAAATCCGTCTCTATCAAAATCGGCTGCTTTAATCACAGATGCATTTAACATAATACCTTTAAAGGCATTTGTTTCTTTTGTAAATTTTCCTTTATCATTTAAATATAAACGAGGTTCTAAATTTTCACCTAATAGATGTTCATTTCCTCCACTGGCAATTATTAAATCTAAATCTCCATCATTGTCAACATCAATAAAAAGAGTATTAGCGTCTTCTTTATGAAAATCTTTGTCTAAATCAGGTTGTGAACTAAGTGAAAAATTACCTTTTAAATCTTGTAGGAATAATTGTGTTTTTTGACGTTTATTTCCACCAATCAATACATCATTATATCCATTTTTATCAACATCTGCAATAGATAGGTGAGGACCTAAATTAGAAAGTAAAAAGGGGATTATAGGCTCTCGTTGAAATCCGTAAGAGGGGAAATCAAAATTTTCGTATTTTAATTTAGTTGAAACATTGGTTAATATTCCTGTAATATTTTGTTCTTTAATTTTTGAAGGAAAATCATTGGCATCGTTAATATCAAGGTTTAAAGTTTGATTTGTTTTTATGTTTTTTAAGATTTGAACTTGTTTATTTGGCCAAATAATTTTTATAGAATCAATAGTTTCAATAGTATTAAACCCAAAATGAAGTTCAGGAGGTACAGATGATAAATAGCCGCGAGTGGTGAAATTTTCGGCGTATTGTAATTGTCCATTTGTATAACAGGTAACTTTTGCACCAATACCTTGGGTATTGAGTTTTGTTGCTTTAAACCTAATTTTTAAATAATTTTTATTTATAGTAGTATTTTTATAAATAGTACTTTCTTCATTCAAATTATTAACAACTAAATCTAAATCCCCATCATTATCTAAATCTGCGTAAACTGCACCATTACTAAAATTTTCTTTTGAGGTTAACCAAGTCCCGTTCATTTTTTTAAAACTTAGATTTCCAGAGTTTTTAAATATATAGTTTGAGGCGCTTACTTTTGGAATTTTTTGAACCATAAACATATCATCCTCAGTCATCCCTTTATTAATACGATTCTGATATTTTTTATTTGAAATAAAATTGATAAAATCCATATTATTAGTAGCTCCATAAATTCCATTACTAATAAAAATATCTTTTTGACCATCGTTATCAAAATCAGCAAATAAACTAGCCCAACTCCACTCGGTAGCAGCAATACCAGCTTTAAATCCAATCTCACTAAAATTGCCATTTCTTAAATTAACATGTAATGTATTTTGCATGTATTGTGGTGTATATCCATTTTTTAAAAATTGGTTGTAATCTTCATATTCATATTCAGCACCAGACATGGTATAGGTCATTCTGTTTTCTGGAAGCATATCAACAGATAAAATATCTGTATAGCCATCATTATTAAAATCGGCAACATCATTACCCATTGAAAAATGTGTGGTATGCCCAAGTTTAGTAGCGTCTTCAGAAATTTGCTCTTTAAAGGTTCCGTTTTTTTGATTTAGGTAGAGGTAATCATTTTCGAAAAAATCATTCCCAACATATATATCAGGCCAACCATCTTTATTAAAATCGCTTATGGCTAAGCCTAAACCATATCCTGTTAGGCTACTAAATATTCCTGCTTGTTGAGTTACTTCAACAAAATAACCATTGTCATTTCTCAAAAGTTTATCGCCAGCTGGCGCATTAGCAACATTGTGTTTGAATCTACCAAAAGTAGCACTTGGGTGTATAGATTGATTTTTCATTAAAAACATATCTAAATCCCCATCTAAATCATAATCAAAAAAAGTAGCTTGGTTAGAATACGACGAAAAATCAAGCCCATATTTTTCAGCTTCATCTTTAAATTCAGGTATGCCAAGTTTATTTAAACCCTGATTTATATATAATTGATTTCTACCTTTAAACATTTCATTATTAGAGACTTGACATATGTAAATATCTAGCCATCCATCACCATTAACATCCGCTACACTAACCCCCGAAGACCATCCTTTTTGCCCTTTTAGGTTTGATTGTTCCGTTTTGTCTTTAAATTTAAAATTACCTTGATTTAAGTAAAATTTGTTTGAAACTTGATTGCCAACAAAATATAAATCTAAGAGACCGTCATTGTTAAAATCGGCCGCTGCTACACCAGCACCATTATAATAATATAGATAGGTTAAAATATTAAGTTGAGGTGTATCATGAAG
>CAYPNJ010000134.1:0-2525 GCA_964412305.1 uncultured Lutibacter sp.
CAAAACAATCAAGTTGTTAATGTAGCGCTTGCTGAATCACATACAGCTTTAGATGAAGTAGTTGTATCAGCATCTAGAACACCAGAACGTGTTTTAGAATCTCCAGTAACCATTGAAAGAATGGATGTTAGAGCAATTAGAAATACAACTTCTCCAAGTTTTTACGATGGATTAGAAAATTTAAAAGGGGTAGATGTTAATATGAGTAGTTTAACATTTAAATCTATTAACACTAGAGGTTTTGCTACAATTGCTAATTCACGTTTTATGCAGTTAGTTGATGGTATGGATAACTCATCACCAATGCTGAACTTTAATCTAGGAAACTTATTAGGAATGTCTGAATTAGATATAAATACGGTTGAATTAATGCCAGGAGCATCTTCTGCACTATATGGTGCAAATGCTTTTAATGGTATTTTATTTATGACAAGTAAAAATCCATTTACATCCCAAGGAGTTAGTGTATATGTAAAAACAGGAATGACATCACAAAAAGCAGCGGGAGATAATAATTTTGCAGATGTAGGAATTAGAATGGCACACAAGTTTAGTGATAAATTTGCAGCGAAAGCTTCTTTTTCATTCTTAAAAGGAACGGAGTGGTACGCTACAGACTATGAAGATTATGCAAACCCAGGAGCTACAAGAGATAACCCTGCTTATGATGGATTAAATGTGTATGGAGATGAGGTTTCAACTACTTTAGATTTTGATGTATTATCAGGAGCGCCAGCAGGAACGTTTGGAGCTGCAACAATTTCAAGGACAGGTTATAATGAAGTTGATTTAATGGATTATGTAGCACAAAGTTCAAAAGTTGATATTTCTTTAAATTATAGACCATTTGCAAATGATTTAGAAGTAAGTTATAATGCAAAATTTGGTAACGGTAACACAATTTATCAAGGAGCAAATAGGTATTTTTTAAATAATTTCTTTATGCAACAACATAAATTAGAAGTTAAAGGTGATAATTTTTTTGTAAGGGGGTATGTTACACATGAAAAAGCTGGAGATTCTTACGATAGTCGTTTTGCAGCGATTAATATAAATAGAAGTTGGAAATCAGATACGCAATGGTTTACAGAGTATGCGCAAATGTATTTAGGAGCTATTACTGGTGCTGTACCAGGAGTTACTCCTGGAGATCCAACTGTTGCGCATTCATTTGCTAGGTCAATTGCTCAAACAGGAGCTTTAGTTCCAGGAACTGCTGCTTTTGACACTGCCTTTAATCAAGTAATTTCTGATCCAGATTTAAATACGGGTGCTAAATTCCAAGATGAAACAAAATTGTATCATGTAGACGCAAACTATAACTTAAGAGACCTTATTGATGTTGCTGATGTACAAATAGGAGGTTCATGGAGGCAATACTCTTTAAATTCTAGTGGAACTATTTTTACAGATGCAGATGGTCCGATTGATTATGATGAGTATGGGGCTTATACGCAAGTACAAAAGAAATTTGTTGATGATAGATTAAAATTCACAGGATCCCTTCGTTACGATAAAGCCAAAAATTTTGATGGGAATTTTTCACCAAGACTTACGGTTTCTTATTCTTTAGGTGAAGGGAAAACACGTAACTTAAGAGCGTCATTCCAAACAGGTTTTAGAAATCCAACTACCCAAGATCAATATATTGGTTTAGATGCTGGTAGGGCAGTTTTAGTAGGTTCTGCTCCTGACAATTTAGACAGGTACATATCTGCTCCATTATCTGTAAGCGCAACAGGGCAATCTTTAGGGATGCCTAGTACTATTCAGTTAACAGGGAGAAACGCTTATGAAAATGCATTTACATTATCTTCTGTATTAGCAGGAGCACCTGCAAAATCTAATTTTGATTTTGTAAAGCCTGAAAAAGTAACAGCTTATGAAGTTGGGTATAGAGCAGGATTTGGGAAAGTTTCATTAGACATGAGTGCTTATTATAACGATTATGAAGATTTTATTGGAGTTACAACAGTTTTAGCACCGCTTTATGGGCAAGCAGATTTTTCTGATTTTGACCCAAATGTTTTACCAGCACCTCTAGCAGCGATTGCGTTAAGTGCAGGGGATTATAAAGCATTTCAAGTATATACAAATTCAAAAGCTGATATTACTTCTTATGGAGGAACTATTGGTGTAAATTCCAAAATATTTGGTAATTATGATATAGGTTTTAATTATACATTAGCAAAGTTTGATTTTGACCAAAGTACGGATCCAGATTATGAAGCTGGATTTAATACACCAGAACATAAAGTGAAGTTATCATTTGGAAATACAGCACTTTTTGAAAACTTAGGATTTAATGTAAATGTTAGATGGAGTGATGAATACCTATGGGAATCAACATTTATTGATACAACAGTTGATGCACGTACAGTAATAGATGCTCAAATTAATTATTCCGTACCATCTTTTAAATCTATATTTAAAATTGGTGCAGCTAATTTAGGCGGAAAAGAATATTTTAGCGTACCTGGTACAGGAAAAATAGGCTCACAATACTTTGTTTCTTGGACAATAAA
>CAYPNJ010000135.1:0-2024 GCA_964412305.1 uncultured Lutibacter sp.
CTGTGTGGTGTTGCTTGTAAATTGTCAAGACGATCTCCTTGTGAGTTCTTATAGTTAAAAGATGTTAGAGTTTTTCCACCTTCAATGTAAATCTGTTGTGCAAATGTGGTAGTTGCTGCTAGTACTAATAGTAATAAACTAATTTTTTTCATTGGTAAATAATTGATTAGTGTTTGGTTGTGATTTTTTATATATGTTTTTGGCTTCCTTTAACTGAAGTTTACTTTTTTAGAATATTTTTCACGAATTGTTTATTATTGGCGGTTACTTTTAGAATATAATCGGCCACTGAGAGGTTGTGAAATTGCACCTTTAGATTTTGTTCTGCTGTATAACTATTTGAAAATACTAACCTTCCTAGCATATCAAAAACAGCGACTTCAACTTTTCCTTCAATTTTTTCTGCAAACGCTAAAGTAACACTTTCTACAAACGGATTTGGATAAAAACTAGCTTCTAAATCTAAAGGAATGTTCTTGTTAACAATTTTAGAAAGCACATCAGGTTGTATAAATCCTTGACGTATGGCATATTGAGTTGTATCAAAAGCACCTATTACACTAGCCTGACCTACACTTTGTTGAACTATAAAGGTTTTATTATTTTGAGAAATAGTTACTGATGAACCCGAAACTCCTGTGGTGGAACGTACCAGATAATCGCTTTGTGCACTTTGGGCTATCGTGAATTGAAATGTAACTATAAAAAGTAGGGCACTACTAAAAAGTAATTTTTGTTTCATATTGAATTGATAAAAAAATATCATTAAAATTAGCCCAAATACTTTTAGGGAAAACTTAATATATTAATAAATGGAAATTAATATTTACCTGTTAAAAAGGTAAATAATTATATATAAATGGTGAATCTAAAAATAACGCTCAAATATAAAAAAAATGTCGTCAATGATAGTAACACAAAAAACAGAATTACTAACACTTTTTACTGATTTTACTAAAAAATTACTTATTAAAGAATTTTATATGAGATGTACAACAGGTGTGTAATTGTTTATCTTTCTGTAATTGCTAGGTGTAATACCTATTTTTAATTTAAAAAAGCGCGTGAAATAATGTGGGTAATTAAAACCTAGTGAGTAGGCTATTTCACTTACTGAATTATTGCTACCTAATAGCATTTCTTCGGCTTTTCTTAGCACTAAATTATTGATGTGATCTTTGATAGAAATTCCAGTTACTTTTCGAACCAAATCACTTAAATAGTTTGAGGATAAATTAATTTTTTCTGCAAAATAGTAAATCGTTGGAATTCCATTTTTAGATAATGAATTTTCGTCTAGAAAGGTATTTAAAATAATTTCAAATTTAGCTACAATATCTTGATTATCAATACTACGTCTAGTAAATTGGCGTTCGTAAAAACGAAGCGAATAGTTAAGTAATAATTCTAAATTTAAAATAATGATGTTTTGGCTTTGGCAATCAATCTTTTGAATATATTCTTCTCGAATGTTTAAAATTATATGATTGAGTGAATCCCTTTCTGATTTGGAAAGATGTAGTGCCTCATTGGCTTGATATTCGAAAAAATTGTACTGACTTATCTTTTTCGCCAAAAATGATTTTTTGAGAAAATCTGGATGAAAAAAAAGCATCCATCCTTCTTCTTCATTTTTAGTAAGAGATTTTGTAGCAGAAAAAGCTTGATGTGGTGCTGTAAAAAGTAACGTCCCATTTTCAAAATCGTAACTATTTCTACCATATCTCAAACCACAATGCTCATCTTTTAAAGCAATACAATACATGTTTGTTACAACTTTTACACCTACCATTTCTTGTGGTATTTCTAAATCGAAAACATTGATTACCGTAATTAGAGGGTGCTCTGGTTTACCTAAATTCAATATCTCATGCACCTGTTCAATAGAATTTACTTTTAAAATTGGTTCCATCTATAAAATTCAATTTTTACAAATATCGAAAAATTAAAAACATACGCTCTAATTAAAGTAAAATTATTAGAGAAAAACAGGTTCTGGAATAATAACTTTATCACTAAATAAA
>CAYPNJ010000136.1:0-1972 GCA_964412305.1 uncultured Lutibacter sp.
GGCTTTTTTGCACCTGGAAATGTTAAAGATATGCTAACAATCACTAAAGAAGATAATTCAAAACTTATCATAACAGCATCAAATAGGGGGGATTTAAATACTATAAAAGTTTTAAAAAAATAAATTAGGGCTTAAAATTTAATAATAAAATACACTGGCATATGAAATTTCATATGCCAGTATTCATCATTTTTTTATAGCAATCATATTGAAATAAATTTCAAATTATATGAAACAGTTTTTACAACTTACTTCATTTTTACTTATTTTACTAATTGCGTCAATTATTAATGCACAAGAAAAGGAAACAGAAAGCAAGTTAAATTTCTATAGTGATTTTCGTTTTAGAGCAGAGCTAGATAGAAATTCTGAAAGAACAGATGGTTCAAGCAGAGACGATAGAGATCGATTGCGATATAGATTACGCTTTGGTTTTAAATACAGTTTAAATAAAAATATAGAATTTGGAGGTAGAGTACGTTCAGGAAATTCTTTGAATCAACAATCACCACATGTTACCTTAGGAAAGGAATTTCAAAGTGATGATTTTTCTATAGATAAAGCGTATCTTAAAGTTTCTAATAAAAAAGGGTATTGGGCTTGGGCTGGTAAAAATGGTATGCCTTTTTGGCAACAAAATGAATTGATTTGGGATGATGATGTAAACCCAGAAGGAATTGCCGTGGGGGGAAACTATAAGCTGAGTGAAAAATTAAAATTTGAACATGTTGTTGGTTATTTTATAGTTGGTAATGCAGGAAAAACTTTTAGTAATAATAGCAGTATAAATATTGCTCAACTTAAATTGAATAGAAACTTTGGGGATAACAACATAACAATATCTAATGGTCTTATAAACGGAACAGCTATGCCAAATACATCAGATGGCACTGATACTTTTACCATGAACTATAATATTTTGGCTACTAGTTTCCAAATTAATTTAAAGAAGACAGGATTAAAATTAGGATTAGATTACTTTGAAAATTTAAAAAATTACAACAGCAATACACAAATTGATGATGTATATAAAAATCAAACTTCTGGTTTTGTTGGAAGTTTAATGTATAGTTATAAAAAATTTCAATTTACTTATTATTATGCACACATTGAAAAATATGCAGTTATAGACTATTTTGCACAAGATGATTGGGTTCGATGGGGGAATAGTAATATGACACTATCAAGTAATTTTAGAGGCCATGAATTGAGATTTACCTATAAATTTAATAATAAATTTAATACCGTATTGAGAACCTATTTTGTTGAAGGTATAAAAACCATAGGAACAACTCTTGAAACAGGAACAAGAATACGATTAGACTTTAATATTAAATTTTAAAGTGTTTCATGTAAAATAGAGTATTTGTATTATTATAATTAAGTCTTAAAATAATAATTATAGTATCCTAATGCAATTTCTTCAAAATTATGAGGCTGTCATTATTAACAGAAATCAGATAAAAATTTGTGTCTTTAATTTTTATTTTTTTTATTGATCTTGCAGGTCCTTTTATATTGAAACTTTTATTCAATTCAATGGATGTGTAAAATCCACCTTTAGAATCGTTTAATAATAATAAACCATGTGAAGCATCTAATCTGCCTATTTGTGTGTTTACTTCATAAAGATTACCAGCTAAAAGTAAATCATCAAAACCATCTTCATTAAAATCATCAATCAAAAATGTTTGAATAGTTGACCATTGTGCCATATCTGGTAAACGGTGTATTTTAAATTTACCATTCCCTAAGTTTTCTACATAACTACTAGACAAGTTAAACACTTGCCTATTTTGTGCGTTTTTAAGTTGTACTTTAGTAAAAATCTCATCAAAATTGGTTTCAGCAAACTCAGTATAAGTCTTAAATCTTTTATTTAAACTAGGCATTTGCTTAAACAAAGCATCACGTGTTGGTAATAAAGTTTCTTTATTTTTATAAACATAAGTTATGAGAGCTTCTGATTTTC
>CAYPNJ010000137.1:0-1854 GCA_964412305.1 uncultured Lutibacter sp.
GCTAACATATTTTCAACAGGAACCAATGTGTCATTAAAAAATACTTGACGTGTAGATGATGATGAAATCCCAAGTTTATGTTCTTCTTCTCCTAAGGTAACACCATTTGGATTGTTTTTATCGAATTCTAAAATAAAAGCAGTGATGTTTTTGTCATTTTCTATACGTCCAAAAACAATAAATACCTCAGCAAAACCAGCATTTGAGATCCACATTTTTTGACCGTTAATTTTGTAATGTTTACCATCAGCAGTTAATTCAGCAGTTGTTTTACCAGAGTTAGCGTCACTTCCTGCTTCCGGTTCTGTTAAACAATAGGCCCCAAATTTTTCGCCTGATGTTAAAGCAGGTAAGTAATTTTGTTTTTGGCTTTCAGTACCATATAAGAAGATTGGCATAGTTCCAATTCCTGTGTGTGCACCAAAAGCAGTTCCTAATGAACCTGTAGCTGCTGAAATATAGTCAGTTACCAACATTGTTGATACAAACCCCATTCCTATTCCACCGTATTCTTCAGGTATTGAAACACCTAAAAAACCCATTTCACCAGCTTTACGCATCATCTCTTCTGTTAAAGCGTAATCTTTGTTTTCGAAACGCTCTTTTAAAGGCCAAACTTCACGGTCAATAAATTCTTGAACCGCATCTTTCATCATTTTTTGTTCTTCATTGAACTCTTCAGTGATAAATATATCTTCCGATTTAATTTCTTTGATTAGGAATTCTCCTCCTTTTATAGTTGCCATATGTTGTTTAGATTTAAGAAAAAAGATTTAAGAAAAAAGACATTGGTTTCATACTATTTTTAAACCATTTTGAAATCCCATTGTCATTCTTTGGAACTCTTCAATTTTATTTTCTATAGTTGTTAATATTGTTTTAGTTATATATTTTCTGTGATAAGCGATTAGTAATTGTGTTCCCAATTCAAAAGAAGAACCAAGAGAAATGTCTAAGAAACATGAAAAAGATTTATTTGTTCTTGACGATCCTTCAGCAATATTACTTGGAATTGAAATAGAACATCTACTTAATTGAGAATTTAAAGCATAAATTTCATGCTTTGGAAATTCAAGTAAAATATCAGAAATATCATTTGAAATTTCTAACCCTAATTGCCAAATTTTTAAGTTTTTGTAATTATGTCTTACTTTATTATTCATTTTAAATTTCCAATATTTATGTTTTAGAGTCTATTCTCTATTCTCTTTTTTCGAACTTCTATTTTAAAAGTTCATAAACACCTGCTGCACCTTGCCCAGTACCTACACACATTGTTACTATTCCGTATTTGTTTTTTCTTCGGCGCATTTCGTTAAATAATTGTACCGAAAGTTTAGCTCCTGTACAACCAAGCGGATGCCCTAGTGCAATTGCTCCACCATTTACATTTACAATTTCTTGATTGATACCAAGTTCTCTCATTACTGCTAATGATTGTGATGCAAAAGCTTCATTTAATTCAATTAAATTAATATCGTTTAATGTTAAATTAGCTTGTTTTAATGCCTTCGGAATTGCTTTTACTGGGCCAATTCCCATAATGCGAGGCTCAACACCAACTGCTGCGAATGAAACCATACGCGCAATAGGTTCAATGTTTAACTCTTTTACCATTTCTTCACTCATTACTAATAGAAAAGCTGCACCATCACTCATTTGTGAAGAGTTACCAGCAGTAACACTTCCTCCGTTTGCAAATACTGGTCGTAATTTAGCTAAGGCTTCAATTGAAGTTCCTTTACGTGGACCTTCGTCAGTAGAAACAACGTAATCTTTTTGTTGTTTTTTACCATTGTTGTCTAAGAAAATATTTTCTACAGTAATTGGTACAATGTCATCATTAAAAGTTCC
>CAYPNJ010000138.1:0-1693 GCA_964412305.1 uncultured Lutibacter sp.
AAAATTTCTATACTGTAAAAGACGGAGCTAAATATTATTATTCAATTCCATCAAAAACTCAAGAAAAAATACCTGGACAGGATAGTTTTATCATTCTTGATAACATAAGAGAGGCAAAAACAATTTGGTCAAATGAAGGAGCTTCAATTCAACATTTAGGTGATGGTGTTTTAAACATAGAATTCAGATCTAAAATGAATACGTTAGGAGGTGAAGTATTACAAGCAATAAATAAAGGAATTGATTTAGCAGAAACAGAATATAACGCTGTAATCTTAGGAAATCAAGCACCGAACTTTTCAGTTGGAGCAAATTTAGCAATGGCATTTATGATGGCTGTTGAACAAGAATACGATGAACTAAACATGTCTGTAAAATATTTCCAAGACACTGTAATGCGTTTACGCTATTCATCATGTCCAACCATTATTGCACCACACGGATTTACTTTTGGAGGTGCTTGTGAAATGAGTTTACATGCTGATAAAGTAATTGCAGCAGCAGAAACATACATTGGTTTGGTTGAATTTGGTGTTGGAATAATTCCTGGAGGTGCAGGTTCAAAAGAAATGGCATTAAGAGCATCAGAAGGGGTTTTAAAAGACGATGTTAAATTAAATAAACTTCGTGATTATTTTATCAATATAGCAATGGCAAAAGTTGCTACTTCAGCTCACGAAGGATTCGATTTAGGATTTTTAAAAGAACATAAAGATTTAGTTGTAGTTAATAAAGACCGACAAATTGCAACTGCAAAACGTCATGCAATTCAACTATTAGAAGATGGTTATACACAACCTACTCCTAAAAAAGCATTGGTGTATGGACAACAAGCTTTAGGTATGTTTTTAGTTGGAACTGATAGTTTAGAAAAAGGGCGTTATGCTTCTGAACATGATAAAAAAATTGCTAATAAATTAGGTTATGTAATGGCTGGTGGAGATTTATCTGAACCAACTTATGTGTCTGAGCAATACTTATTAGACATTGAACGTGAAGCTATAATGAGTTTATTTGGCGAACGAAAAACATTAGAACGTATTGAACATATGTTAAAAACTGGTAAACCTTTAAGAAACTAAAAACATGAAAACAGCATATATAGTACAAGGATATAGAACAGCAGTTGGTAAAGCTCCAAAAGGTGTTTTTAGGTTTAAAAGACCTGATGAATTAGCAGCTGAAACAATTGAGTATTTATTAAAAGATGTTCCACAATTAGATAAAAAAAGAATAGATGATGTAATTGTTGGTAACGCAATGCCTGAAGCCGAACAAGGTTTAAATATGGGGAGATTAATCTCATTAATGGGATTAAAAGTTGATGATGTTCCTGGAATGACAGTGAATAGATATTGCGCATCTGGTTTAGAAACTGTAAGCATTGCCGTTGCTAAAATTCAATCTGGAATGGCCGACTGTATTATTGCAGGTGGTGTAGAAAGTATGAGTTACATTCCAATGGGTGGTTATCGTCCAGTCCCAAATTATAAATCGGCTAAAGAAGGTCACGAAGATTATTATTGGGGAATGGGATTAACTGCTGAAGCAGTAGCACAACAATTCAAAATTTCTCGTGAAGATCAAGATGAGTTTTCATTTAAGTCACATATGAAAGCTTTAGAAGCACAAGCGAAAGGAACTTTTAATGATGACATTGTACCAATTACTGTAGAAAATATTTTCTTAGACA
>CAYPNJ010000139.1:0-1559 GCA_964412305.1 uncultured Lutibacter sp.
CTTTGCACGTTTTTTAACCGGTTTATAGATGGGCGTCTGTAAATCAATAATTTATACAGAATGACGACATTTAAAGACCTAGGGCTTAATGAAAATATCATTAAAGCCTTAACCGATTTAGGGTACGAAAATCCTACAGAAATACAAGAAAAAGCAATTCCACAAGTTATTGCATCAAAAGCAGATTTAAAAGCATTTGCACAAACAGGAACAGGAAAAACAGCTGCTTTTAGTTTACCCATTTTAGAACAAATAGATACCAATAGCAAAGATACACAAGCTATTATTTTATCTCCAACTCGTGAATTAGCACTACAAATAGCTAAAAACGTTGAAGAGTTTGCTAAACACATAAAAGGATTTAGAGTAGCAGCAGTTTATGGAGGTGCAAGCATAGAAGATCAAATTAGAAAATTAAAAAAAGGGGCTCACATAGTTGTTGGTACACCTGGTAGAACAGTTGATTTAATAAAAAGAAAACAATTAAAACTCTCTAACGTTCAATGGCTTGTCTTAGACGAAGCAGATGAAATGTTAAACATGGGGTTTAAAGAAGAATTGGATAAAATTCTTGCTGCAACACCTGAAGAAAAACAAACCTTATTATTTTCTGCAACATTTCCAAGAGAAGTTGAAAGTATTGCTAAAAATTATATGTACAAACCTGTTGAAATTACTTCAGGAGAAAAAAATAAAGGATCAGATCAAGTATCACATCAATACTATGTAGTTTCAGAAAGAAACAGATATGCAGCATTGAAAAGAATTGCAGATGTAAATCCAGATATTTATAGCATTATATTTTGCAGAACTCGTAGAGAAACTCAAGAAGTTGCAGATAAATTAATAAAAGATGGTTACAGCGCAGATGCACTTCACGGAGATTTATCACAAGCACAACGTGATAGCGTTATGGGGAAATTCCGTAAAAAACATTTACAAATATTAGTAGCTACAGATGTTGCTGCCAGAGGTTTAGATGTAACTGATTTAACACACGTTATTAACCACAAATTACCAGACCAAATAGAATCTTATACACACCGAAGTGGTAGAACTGGTAGGGCTGGAAAAACAGGGATTTCAATAGCAATTGTTACAGGTAGAGAAAAAGGAAAATTACGTCCTATTGAAAGAATGATTGGTAAACAATTTGTGAGTACACCAGTACCAACAGGGAAAGAAATTTGTCAAAATCAATTATTTAAACTAATTGATAAAGTTCACGATATTGAAATAAATGAAAGTGAAATAAATGAATTTTTACCTTCAATTTATGAAAAATTAGAAGGTTTAGATCGTGAAGAATTAATTAAACGATTTGTTTCATTAGAATTTAACACCTTCTTATCCTACTATCAAAATGCTCCTGATTTGAATGATAGTGACCAAATGAGAGGTAGAGATTCAGACTCAAGAGGTAAGCGTAGAGATGATGAAAATATGGCTCGTTTCTTCATCAATATTGGAAGAAAAGATAGATTAAACCCTGCTAGATTAATTGGTTTAATTAACGAACAACAAATTGCTAAAAATGTTGAAATTGGACAAATTGAAAT
>CAYPNJ010000140.1:0-1544 GCA_964412305.1 uncultured Lutibacter sp.
ACTAGTTCTCCATATTCACTATACGGACTAGGTGTTGAAAACAAAACTTCATTTGGTGGTTTTACAGCCATGGGAAATACAGGAGTGGCTCAAATAACACCTTTTCAAATCAACAATTTTAATCCTGCAAATTTAGCAAACATCCCTCTTAATACATTTTTATACGAAGTAGGTATTAACGGAATTTATGCTACCTTAAAAACTGAGGAAATAAGCCAAACAACCAACGATTTTAATTTTTCTCATTTAACAATTGCTTTTCCTGTTGTTAAAAACTGGGGAATGAGTATTGGTTTGATGCCCTTTAGTAAAGTTGGTTATAATATTGATGTAGAAAATTCAATAGAAGGTTCGTTAGATACTTTTACTACAAGTATTAATGGCTCAGGTGGATTAAACAACTTTTACTGGGGGAATGGTTATCGATTAACTAAAAATTTATCTCTAGGTCTTGAGCTTTCCTTTTTATTTGGAACAATAGAAGAAGAAAGTTGGGTACTTACTACGCCTTCGGTAAATATTATTGACAACAACTATTACAATGGTTTTAAATTTAAAACTGGATTACATTTTACACTTCCAACTATAGGAGGTGTAAAAACAACAATAGGGAGCTCCATAGAATTACCCACAAAATTAAATGGAACTCAAACCAGAAGTTCTTTTAAAACGAATGCTGATTATAAAATAACTGTTGAAGAAGAAACTGAAAACGAATTAGATAGTTTTGAATTACCACTATCTATCAATTTAGGTTTTTCAAGCAAACTAAATAAAACACTAATCACCAATTTTGATATTAAAAAATTATGGTGGGAAAATACAAATCATCACAACAATACAGAAAATTATGCAAATCAAAGTATTTATGCAATGGGTATTGAATATAAGCCTTCAAAAAATTATGGATTTCTCAATATCTTAAAATATAGGGTAGGCTTTAACTATAATACTGGATTTTTAAATATTAGTAATCAAAAAATTGACAGCTATAATTTTTCTGTTGGAGTTGGATTACCTATATCAAAAAAGAAAACATCAACTCTAAACATTTCTTATTCATATGGAAAAGAAGGAACAATTTCAAATAATTTAATTCAAGAAAATTTTCATAAACTTACCTTAAACCTGAGTTTGAGTGGCAATTGGTTTCAAAAATTAAAGATTTACTAAGGATCTGTTGTAAAAAACCTTTGGGGAAATTTACCTACTTATTATTATTAGTAACAACTTCCTTTTTTCTTTAAAAAAATAATATCTATTTTGTAATTTCGCATTTAGAATGATTCTAAAATAACAACATGATAGATATCAAAAAAATACGAGCTGATTTCCCCATATTGAATGAAAAAGTAAACGGAAAACAATTAGTTTATTTAGACAACGCTGCAACAAACCAAAAACCACAAATTGTAATTGATAGCATTGTTGATTATTATTCTAAGTTTAACTCCAATATTCATAGAGGTGTTCATACTTTAAGTCAAAAAGCAACCAATGCTTATGAGGAAGCTAGGATAAAGCTTCAAAAGCATTTTAACGCA